>JANWYE010000260.1 GCA_025057175.1 Chloroflexus sp.
CGCTCGATCAGGAACATGACACTGGTCGCGCCGTATTGCCCGGCGGGATCACCATCGACTGCGCGACGCTCCGCGCCAAAGACCTTACTGGCGATCTCCGACTGCGCGACTTCACGATCAACGCTTTAGCCTTACCATTACCGGCAGTGTTGGCAAACGATTGGAGCGCAATCATCGATCCGCTAGGCGGGCGCGATGATCTCGCCACCGGCCGGCTACGCCTCTGCGCGCCAACCAGCTTGCGCGATGATCCGCTGCGCGTGGTGCGGGCAGGCCGGTTTCGCGCCACTTATCGCTTCCAACCTACGCCAGAGCTAATAACTGCTGCGCGCGTAGCAGCGCCATTTCTCACCAACGTTGCCGTCGAGCGCATCCGCGACGAGCTGCTCAAATTGTGCGATGGACCGGCTGCCGCCGCCGGTCTGCGCTTGCTCGATGAGGTAGGCGCGCTGACAACTATCTTCCCCGAATTGGAACCGGCCCGCACCTGCGACCAGCCGCGCGTCCATTTTCTGCCGGTCTTAGCGCACATGATCGAAACAGTCGCAGCGCTGGATTGGCTGATTGATGATGGCGATCCACCGGTAGCAGCGCAAACCCACCCCCAACTTAGCCGTGCCTTGCCCTTCGCTCAGCAGTACCACGAGCTGCTCAGCCAACGGCGCGGCATCGTCCGGCGCGCCGCCTTGCTCAAACTCGCGGCACTCCTACACGACAATGCCAAACCGCACACCAAGGTCAGCCACCCTGATGGTACGGTGACGTTTTACGGCCATCAAAGCTTAGGCGCAGAAACGGTGGCGCAGATTGGGCGACGGTTACGGCTGAGCCGCGCCGACACCGGTTATCTGGTGAGTGTAGTACAAGAACACATGCGACCGGGGCAGATGCGTGACAGCGAACAATTAAGCGAGCGGGGTATCAACCGCTTCTTCCGCGATACCGGTGATGCCGGCCCCGACATTCTGCTCCACGAGCTAGCCGACCATCTCGCCACGCGGGGGCCATGGCTTAATCCGGCGGCGTGGCAACAGCATCTCGAGTGGTTAGGCACAATTTTGGAACGATACTGGAACCCGCCAGCGCCACCAGCGCCACCGCTCATTCGCGGCAATGAACTCATGGCCGCCTTACAGATTGGGCCGGGGCCAGAAGTGGGCCGATTGCTGAAGTTGATCCATGAAGCGCAATTAGCGGGCGACATCCACAACGCGGAAGAAGCGCTGGCACTGGCCCGCGCGCTGTGGGTAGCAGAGCAATAAGCAGGTCGGTTCAGCGTGGCCGGCGCGGCAGACGGATCTGATCGGTCTGTTGGCGCTCGGTGGAAGAGGAACGCTCATCTTCTAGCAGGGGCAACAATGCTAGTGTGAGCGCGATCATCACAAACAACACAATTGAGGGCAAAAACGACCACCAATCAGACATCACATGCCTCCTGTTACGATGAGAGCAGTAGTGGTAGGCACCTTCATCGTAACGGGATGGGCAAAGAGAAAGAATGAAAATGAGCTGACGGTTGACTGAGAGCTTATCGGCGCAACACATCGCGCACAATTTGTTCGAGACGGTCGAGAGGGAATGGTTTAGGCAAGTAATAATCGATCCGCTGTTCACGCGCGCGCTTTTCAAGCTCAGGGGTAGCGTAGGCAGTAATCATCACGACGCTGGTATCAGGGGAAGTTTCTTTGATCGCTGCGGCAAGCTGAAGGCCATTCATGCCGGGCATGTTGTAGTCGGTAATCACAAGCGGCACCCGGCGCAGAGCAATTTGAGCAAGCGCATCAGCACCGCTGTTGACGGTAATAATATCGTAGCCACCGGTCAAATCACGCATCAGGCGATGCAAAATGATGAGAATATCAGGCTCATCTTCTACCAAAATGATTGCTGGATTGCGACCGGAAAAGTCGGACATAAGAGAAACTCCTTAAACCGCCAGCAATAGCTGATGCTTGCGAAAACACCATTTCAGGCGCCTGCAAGTAGCGGTATTGTATCACAGCCGCGCATGACGGGCAAGCATCGAATGAATGGTATCATAGGCACAGATAACAGCCCCGCCCTTGCCCCGCTAATGGGGCGCTTGAAGAGAACACAATTCGTATGAGCCAATTGCCCGGCATCTTCCTCAATGTGCTTGCCCCCGTCTTTTTGCTCGTCTTGCTCGGTTATCTCACCGGCCCTCGGTTACAACTCGAAGCGCGCACCCTTTCCCGCTTTGCTTACTTTATTCTCACACCGGCATTTGTGTTTTACGTGCTGAGCCAAACCCGAATCGAAGCCGGGCTAGCCGGACGGATGATCAGCTTCATTACTGTCGTCTACATCGGCTCGATCGTGATCGCCTTTCTCGTAGCCCGGCTGCTTAAGCGCAGTCCAGCGATGACAGCGGCGTATGTGATGATTGCCGCCTTCGGCAATGTTGGCAATTTTGGCTTGCCAATCATTCAATTTGCCGAAGGGCCGGCAGCGCTCGGCGTAGCTACCGTTTACTTTTTAGCCAATCTCGTGCTGGCGTTTATTGTTTGCGTTGGCGCAGCCAACTTCAGCCGCGGCTTCAGCCTCGGCATGGCCATTCAGGTCTTTCGCACCCCAGCTCTCTTGGCCCTACCGCCAGCCTTACTATTCAACTGGCTAGAGATCACATTACCACCAGTCGTCATGCGCCCGCTCGAACTACTCTCTGGCGCACTGATCCCGACCATGCTGATCGTATTGGGCGCGCAACTGGCAGCAGCCGGGATTCCGCGGATCAGCGCCGATCTCTTGACTGCCAGTGCCGTGCGTTTGATCAGCGGGCCTCTGTTAGCGTTTGGCACGGTTGGATGGTTCGCCCTGCCCCAACTCGAGCGCAATGTCGGCATTTTGCAAGCCAGTATGCCTACTGCGGTGCTGGTCAGCATCATTGCGATGGAAAATGATCTCTTGCCAGAGTTCGTGACGGCTACGGTCTTATTCTCGAATCTCGCGAGTATTGTTACGCTTGCTATCGTCCTCGTTTTCCTGTAGTTACACTTTTTATAACGAACAACTGGTCAAGCAAATGTTCCGTGATCAATAAAATTGGCAGTTTGCACAATTTCGCTAGATCGTCTATAATTAGATTACCGTTTCTTTATAGTTCAGATTGCCTAGGAGCAAAGCATGAAACGACGGGAGTTTCTTCGCGGCGCCGCTGCAGGCGTTCTTGGCGGCCTCGGTTTGACACTCGCTGCCTGTGGCCAACCCCCGGCTGTCACCACCACCCCCACCACTGCCCCAGCACAACCGACGGCTGCCGGCGGCACGCAACCTACCGCAGCCGCCACGTCAGCTCCGGCCCCAACCGCACAGGCTCCGGCGCAAGGTTCGTCGATGCCGGCGGTAGAGTGGCGCATGGGTACGAGCTGGCCAATCTCACTTGACACCATTTACGGTGGCGCAACGGTGCTAGCTGAGCGCGTAGCTGAACTATCCAACGGCATGTTCAAGATTACGACCTTCCCGGCTGGCGAGCTTTTCCCCGGCCTCGAAGTGTTGCAGAACGTGTCGCAGGGCACTGTTGAGTCTGGTCACACCGCGCTTTACTACTACGTCGGTCTCGATCCGGCGTGGGCCTTCGCTACGTCGCTTCCCTTCGGCCTTACGGCCCAACAGCAGAACGCTTGGTTGTACCACGGCGGCGGCGAAGCGGCAATCAACAAGCTTGGCGCAAGCGCTGGCGTCATCTCGTTTGCCGCTGGCAACACCGGCACCCAAATGGGTGGCTGGTTCCGGCGCGAGATCAACACCGTTGCCGACTTGCAGGGCCTCAAGATGCGCATCCCCGGCCTTGGCGCGCAGGTGTTGAAGAAACTTGGCGTGGTGACTCAGACCTTGCCCGGCGGCGAAATCTTCCAAGCGCTTTCGACCGGCGCCATCGATGCAGCCGAGTGGGTCGGCGCTTACGACGACGAGAAGCTCGGTCTGCCTGACGCGGCTGAGTTCTACTACGCGCCGGGCTGGTGGGAGCCGGGTCCCTCCCTCCACGCTGTGTTCAACCTCGATGCGTGGAACAAACTGCCCAAGGAGTACCAGAATTTCATCCGCGTCGCGGCATGGGAATCGAACATGAACATGCTCGCTAAGTACGACGCGCTCAACAATGATGCCCTCGAGCGGATTGTCGCCAAGGGCAAGAAGCTGCGCTCGTACAGCGACGAGATTCTGAGCGCAGCTCAGAAGGCAGCCTTCGAACTTTACGCCGAGTATGAAGGGAAGTCGGCAGCATTTAAGGAGATCTTCCCCTCGTGGAATGCCTTCCGCCAGAAGATTCAGCGCTGGCACCA
>JANWYE010000261.1 GCA_025057175.1 Chloroflexus sp.
CCTCTTTATCGGCGATGCCGCAGGGTTAGTGATGGATCGTTGGGGTCTTGCCTTTCCAGTGACGCCCGTTCCCACCTATAATCTCGCAGCGCATCAGGATACCATTGCCAAGCTGCGCGTGCTCAATCTGCCCCGAATCTTCATTACTCACTACGGCCCGCACGATGATGTTGATGATCAGCTCAACTACGCCGCCGAGCGATTAGCCGAGCTGGTCGATTTGGTCAATCGGGCGCTGGCCGATGGCGACCCCGATGTTGATGCGCTAGCAGCCCGTTGGGTGCCCTACCCTGATGATGGGCCGGCCGGGGTAGTGGCTCGCAGTTGGTCTCGCATGAGTGTGGCCGGTATGATCCGCTATGAATTGAAACGCCGGCAATCACCGTCGTAGCTCCGCATGGCAATGTGGCGGGTGGTCAAGCGGGCAGCGCCGCATATCCGCGCGGCGCTGTGGTGTGCTATACTGTTATCGGCGTATCCCAACCCGCTGAAACTAATCTATGGCCACTGACCTGCTTGCAAACCTGAACCCGCAACAACAACGCGCCGTGACTACCGTCATGGGGCCGGTGTTGGTGTTGGCCGGGCCGGGCAGTGGCAAGACGCGCGTTTTGACTCACCGCATCGCTTATCTGATTAGCGAGGCAGGGATTGACCCACTTCAGATTCTGGCTGTGACCTTTACCAACAAAGCCGCGCGCGAGATGCGCGAGCGGTTGGTCCTCCTGCTAGGCGAAACCATCGCCACCGATCTAACAGTCGGTACGTTCCATGCGATTTGCGCCCGTTGGTTGCGGCGCGATATTATCCATCTTGGCCGCGAGCGCGATTTCGTCATCTACGATAGCGACGATCAAGAGCGCTTGCTGAAGCGCGTATTACGCGAACTGAACCTCAACGAGAAACAGCATCCCCCGCGCGCCATCCTTGGCGCGATTTCGCAGGCCAAAAACGAGCTAGTTGGCCCCGAAGAGTTTGCGCGTCAGACCCGCAGTTATTTTGATGAGATTGTGGCCCGTTGCTACGCTCGCTACCAGTCCCTCTTGCGCGAGAGCAATGCCCTCGATTTCGACGATCTACTTGGCGAGACGGTGCGGCTGTTTCGCGAACACCCCGCAGTGCTCGCGCATTATCAGCAGCGCTATCGTTTTTTGCTAGTTGATGAGTATCAAGATACTAACCACGTCCAATACCTGCTGGTGCGCGCGCTCGCCGAACGCGACCGTAATCTGTTCGTAGTCGGTGATGAGGCGCAGAGTATCTATGCATGGCGTGGAGCCGACATCCGCAATATTTTGCAGTTCGAGCGCGATTACCCCGATGCGACGGTGATCATGCTCGAACAAAATTATCGCAGCACGCAGGCGATCCTTGATGCGGCGCAGGCGCTGATCAATGCTAGCCCACAGCGTAAGTATGCGAAACGGTTATGGACGACCAACGGCAAGGGCGATCAGGTTGTCCTCTATGAAGCGTTGAATGATGAAGATGAGGCCCAATTTGTGGTGGGCGAGATTTTGCGCCTGATTGCCGAAGGCGCGGCCCGCCCCGGCGATTGCGCGATCATGTACCGCACCAATGCCCAGTCGCGTTTGGTCGAAGAGGCGCTGGTGCAAGCCCATTTACCTTATCAGGTGGTAGGCGGGGTGCGTTTCTACGAGCGCAAAGAGGTCAAAGATGTGCTCGCCTATCTGCGCTTGGCCGCCAACCCGTATGATAGCGTCAGCTTACAGCGGGTGATCAACTGGCCGGGTCGCGGTATTGGCGATCGCACTGTCAATGAGTTGATCGTCTGGGCGCGCCAGTTAGGCGTGCCGCTCTATCAGGCGCTCAGCGAGTTGGCCGGTGAGACCGCTGATCATCCCTTTGCCGCTCGCCCCCGCAGCGCCCTGCTTGAGTTCTACGCCCTCATTGCCGAGTTCAACCGGCTGCGCGCCGTGATGGCGCTTGGCGATCTGATCGACTACATACTGGCGCGGGTTGAGGCGCATGCGGCCCTGAAACGCGAGTACGATGCCGAAGAGGCCGATGATCGCTGGCGCAACGTGCAAGAGTTGCGTAATGCAGCGTTATCATACGCCAATCTGCCGGTCGAGCACCAATTGGCGGCGTTTCTGGAAGATGTGGCGCTGGTTGCCGATGTCGACTCGCTCGACCGTAACAACGATGTTGTCACTTGTATCACCCTGCATCAGGCTAAAGGGCTTGAATTTCCCTACGTCTTTTTGCTCGGCATCGAAGAGGGTTTGCTCCCCCATAGCCGGTCGCAAACCGATCGCGACGCGCTTGAAGAAGAGCGGCGGCTGCTTTACGTCGGCATGACGCGCGCTCAGCGCCGGTTGTACCTCTGCCATGCAGCGCAACGCGCCCTCTTCGGTCGGGTGACATCCAGCGCGCGCTCGCGCTTTCTGGCCGATATTCCGCCTACCCTTTTCAAGTTGGTGCGCCGGCGCGGTTATCGGGCAGTGCCGGCCCCGCAAACGCCAATGTTTAGCAATCGTGCCTTCAACCAAACGCCACCGGCGCCACGTCGCGATAGTGGACGTAGTGCTCCGTTGCCGGCCCCGCCGAAAGCTGCCTTCTTCCCCGGCCAGCGCGTGTACCATGCGACCTTCGGCGAGGGGATTGTGGTTAGCAGCCGCTTGATCGAGGGCGATGAAGAAGTTACCGTGCGCTTTTCTGACCGCGAGCGACGATTGCTAGCGAGCTTTGCCCGCCTTGAATCACTTACGGACGGATAAGCTCGGAGATTGGGCGCTGTTGCAGTTCGCTGACTAGAAAGTCGCGCAGCGCGCGAGCTGCCGGCGAAGCGGTGCGATCGCTGCGCCAGACTAACCCTAGCGAGCGGGTTAGGCACTGATCGCGAATTGTGAGGCTGGCGACGCCATGGAAGCTGGCGACGGCGAGCGCCGGCACCAACGCAATCCCCAACCCGGCGGCTACAAACCGCACCAGCGTCTCAGTTTCGCCGCCCTCCATCACCGTCTGCGGCGTAAAGCCGGCCTCGCGGCACGCCTTCAGCGTGGCCTCACGCAACTCATAGCTGGCCGGTGATAAGATCCAGCGCTCGTTGCGGAGTTCGGTCATCGCCACTTCGCTCCGTCCGGCCAACGGGTGTGACGGGCTAACGATTAAAACCAGCGGCTCATTTAACAGCGGCGTCACCGTCAACAGCTCGTCGCTGACCGGTAGCGCAACCACAGCTAGATCGGTCAACCCGGCTTCGAGCAAGTCAAGTAGTGATTGAATGCCGGCCTCGTGTAGGCGGAGAGTAATGCCGGGGTAGCGTTGGTGGAAAGCGGCTAAGAGCGGCGGCAGCAGGTGAGCGCCGACGGTTGGTGGTGCGCCGATGGCCACTCGTCCAGCTTTGAGTCCCACTCGTTCGGCCATCGCTGCACGCGCCTCCTCGACTTGGGCCAAGATCGCGCGCGCATATGGCAACAACGCCTCGCCGGCTTCGGTCAAGCGCAAGCTGCGCCCGATCCGATCAAACAGCGTAATGCCTAGCTCGCGCTCGAGCTGGCTGATCTGCTTGCTCAGCGCCGGCTGCGCAATATGCAATTCCGCCGCTGCGCGTGTTACATGCGAATGGCGAGCAACCGCCTCAAAATACCGTAAATGGCGAAGTTCCATGGGTTTGCCCTTCTGTTCGGCGCTGAACTCTGCATGGTATGATACCAGACACTAGTATCAAAAGCATACGTTGCAACCCGTCGTCTTAGCGACTATAATCTGAACAGCAGATTCGCGCCGGGCGCGCCGGCATCGCAGGAGAATCAACCGTGGCAGGCGAAGAACTTCAACAGCGGATTACCACAGCCATTCAGACATACCGCGAAGAGATCGATCGTACTCGCCGCGAGATCACCGAGGTCGAGTCGCTGCTGCGGCAGGGCATGGCCGAAGTTGATAAACTCTCGCTGCGCGAAACCTCCATCGCCAATCGCGTGCGCGATCTCGATGTCAATCTCGATCGCTACGAAAAGACTGATATTCGGACATTTTACACCACACTGATCGAAGTGCAAATGCGCTTGCAGACGATGCGCGCGCAGGTTGAGCAATTGCAGACCCGGCGTGACACATTGCGCAACCGGCAAAGCTTGTTGGGCGAATTTGTCGAATTGCTCGAACAGGCGGCTGCACAGTTGGAACGCAGCGCTAAAGTGGCCGATCTGCCCTTTGACCCGCAGACGATGATCGCCAACATCATCCAATCGCAAGAGAGTGAGCGGCTGCGCATTTCGCTGCAAATGCATGATGGCCCAGCACAGGC
>JANWYE010000262.1 GCA_025057175.1 Chloroflexus sp.
GACCGAGCTGCCGCCGGTTGACCACTCCCTTCGATAATCATGCGCAAACGATCAAGCTGGATGCGCATATCGAGCGAGGCAAAGATCTGACCGAGACCCACCACAAACACCCGCAAGCTCGGATCGGGTACCTCGTATTCAACCCGATTCTGCACAACCGTTCGGTCGCCATCAGCAAACCAGCGCCAGAGTTCCGTGCCGCGCCACAGACCATCAATTGTCAGCAAGATATGGCCACTATCGCGTTCGGTGACGGTATAAGTTGCGCCGGCCAGTGCCAAAGACTTCAGACGCAGCTTATGCTTGCTGCCCAACGCCATCAAATCACCCTCAATCGGATCAAGCACGACTAACGGCGAGCGCCACTGCGCCATTAGCTCCGGGTCGGTCAGGTAACGTTCGACGGTGGCGGGCGGCGCTTTAATAGCGACAAACTGCTCCTGCACTATCATGATCGCTCTCCTATCAACTAGGCGCTCTCAATCGTTGCGCGGTAATACTCTTCAATGCCCCGTTTCAGCATCAGCGCCGGATAACCCATCACCGGCACCCCTAATGCATTCCCAATCGCATCATTCGGCCCCAGCGAGACAACCTCGCCAAGCTCAACCGGCTCGTAGGCGCGCGGCGCTTCGCCCCGCGCCTCGGCAGCCAATACCTCAGCTAAATGGGCGCCCTGCCGGATTGCATATGAGGCAGTGGGGGGCAACACACCACCACGGCCATTAGACACTGCTGCGCAATCACCAATGGCAAAGACCAAGGCTTGCCCGCTGACCCGCAGATAGCGATCAACTAACACTCGCCCGATCCGATCGGTCGGGAAGCCGGCCTCAGCCAGCAGGGCTGGCGCTCGCACGCCTGCCCCCCAGACAATCGTGCCAGCGCGCAGGATACGGCCATCGGCAAAGCGCAGGCGTTGCGGCTCAACCTGCGTCACCGGCGTCTTGAGGAAGACGTTCACACCGAGCCGTTCGAGCCGGCGCACCGCCTCATTGCTTGCCCAAACACCGAGGTGAGGCAACAGATGATCCTCTCGTTCGATCAGGGCAATCCGCACTTCCGTCCGGGGCGCGCCGGTTTGCCGGCACAGATCATCAGCCCACGCCGCCAACTCGCCGGCCAGCTCACAACCGGTATAGCCGCCACCAACAATCGCTGTCGTCATCGTGATGCGTAATTCAACCGGGTCGGTCAACGAAGCGGCTTTGGCAAATTGCGCGATAATATGTTTGCGCAGCGTGACCGCGTGCGCGAAGGTATGCAACGGCAAAGCGTGCTCGCGCGCGCCGGGTGCATTGAAGGCGGTCTCGCTGCCCAGCGCCAACACTAGCCGATCGTACGTCAAGTTCCGGCCATCAGCGAGCGTCACCGTGCGCTCTAGCGGATGGATCGCCGTCACGCGGCCTTCTACTCGCTCAATTTCACGTCCCTGCAATAGGCGATCGAGATGATAAATCGACCGTTGATCGGTAATACCTGCGGTAGCGGTTAGATGCAACAACTGGATCAACTGGTGGTACGGATGCTGATCCACCAACTGGATGGAAATATCGAGGCCTTGTTCACGACGGAAACGGGCCAAATCAAGCGCGGTACGCAAACCGGCATAGCCGGCGCCGAGAATAACGATCTGCATGGTCACAAAGCTCCGTGGATTGGTCGCGACAGCGGGTGTAGGCTACTCTACATCCCTCTTTTTACAGCATACCACGGCTCGGTTGCCGGTCAACCGCACAAGAGGCGCAAATCGCACACCATATTACTGAGAGACAGACGCAGAGGGAGGGGTGCGTTTCGCCGCATCCCACACCTCTGCGTCAGCCGCAGCGCCACCGAGCGATCACGGAGCCGGCGGCGTCTTTGGCGGCGTCTCCACCCACTCATCGACCTTGGCTGCGCCCTGCTCAACGGCATCGGCAGCCCGCCCGGCAGCCCGGCTAAAGCTCGTGCCAAGCTCTTCGGCTGCGCGCGACAACCGCTCGGTAAACGAGCGCACCTGCTCGCCGACCTGCTTCGGGCTAGGCAGCGTGATCTGTGGTGGCTCAGCCGCGACGATATCATCGACTACCCGCTCGGAGATATTAGCCAGCTCTTTCGGAAATGCGACTATTGCCATGGCTACCTCGGCCATTGCCCGGCGCACGCGGCGGCGCGAATTGCGCGGCAACAGCACCAGCGGCACCGAAGCCACCGTCAGGCCGATCCGGGTAGCGCCGCCGACGAAGCTGGCTGCCAGTTCAAACAAGCCATCACGCTCGTTGGTTGTCTCATTGCTCATACTACTCTCCTCCTCTGCCTCTGCTCACAGGAGCAACCGGCGCTACTTGGCCTCGGTCTTCTCTTCGCCCTCAGCCGCCCACTTCTCGATGCTCTTGCCGGCGATCTCGGCGAAATCGCGTGGCAACGAAGCGAAGGCATACATCAGTTCCTTGGTTGCATTGCGCATGTGCTGGCGCGACTCTGGCGGCAGCAACGCAAAGGGCAGGGTAAAGACCGACAGGCCAAGGCGAACTACGCCGCCGCCGAACTCCATTGCCGACTCGACAAAGCTGTCGCTGCGCCGCACCGGGACGCTGCGCACTCGGACCTCACCTTCAGTCTCCGTCATTTTCGCACCTCCTTAACGGTCAGCCAAAATAGCCGCCCACGAGAAAACCCGAGACAATCTGGATTAACGCAACAAATGGATTGGAGGACAGCAGATAGCGCACGTAATTTTGCTGGTTTGGTTCGCGGTAGAGTTTGATCTGATTGTAGATCGGCACTACCAGCGCCAGCAAGATAAACGCCGCTACCCAGTATTGGCCCCATATCCACGCTAGTATCATCAGCATTGCCTCGAAGCCATTAATCGTTGCATAGGCCACGATCAGCGTGCGTTTCACGCCAATGGCAACCGTGAGTGATTTCAAACCCAGCTTGCGATCACCCTCAACACTCTTGATATCGTTGAGGAAGAGCAAGCCGGCTGCCAACCCGCCATTGATCAACGCTACTACGACGCTCTGCCACGTCAGGGGCGCGAAGATCAGATGGCCGGCCATCCAACTCATGCTCACGTAGCCCAACCCTACTGCCGGTGGCCCCAACCAGAAGTGCTTCTTCAACTTAATCGGCGGCATGCTGTAGATCACCGACAGCACGATGCCAACGAACGCGAAGAAGACAATCAACGGCTGACCAAACACTAGCGACACCAACATTGTCGCTGTGCCAAGCACGATCCAATTCCAGCGCGCCTCGTTGAGCGTCACAATACCCGCCGGAATCGGGCGTTGCGGATCGTTGATTGCGTCAAGCTCGCGATCGAAATAGTCGTTGATACTCTGGCTAAAGCCAGTGCCGAGCGGGCCGGTCATCAACGCGCCCAGCAACATTAACCACCAGTGGTCAGGCCGCGTCCAGTCAAAGCCTCGCTCGTAGCCCGACGCCAGCGCGCCACAGAAACAGACCAGCACCGGCGAAATCCACGTCACCGGATCGGCAAGCTCGATATGGGCCCGGATTTTTCGGCTGAGCGAGACACGCTGTTCAGTCGAAATCATAGTTGCTTACCGCATTGCCGGGCAGAAGCTGCACCGGTTACATAGAATGATCCATCGCTTACGGTTTAACTGCCTGATACAGAACGTGCTCGTATCCCTCATCAAACGTGATGTCGGTAAATCCGATTTGGCGCAACAAATCGGGATAAATCGCGTGATCCTTAAACTCCAGCACCGAGAAGCCCATCCCAATAGCACAGAGGTAATGGGTCAGATAATCGTAATTGGGATGGTTCGGATCGCTAATCACCATATCGAGGATTAGCACCTTCCCGCCGCTCGGCAACGCATCGTAGGCCTTCTTGAGCAGCATCGAGCAGAACTGAGCGTTCATCGGGTAAAGGATGCGCGAGAAGAGCACCGCATCGCCGGGAGGGTATGGCTCGCGGTACATATCCACCGCCACCGGCGTAATCCGGTCGCTCAAGCCCTTGGCTGCGACATTTTCGCGCACCAGATCGAGCGCGCTCGGCAAATTGATCAACGTCACTTTAAGATTGGGGAAAGCTTGGCAGAGCGCCGCAGCAATATCGCCAATGCCGCCGCCAACATCAACCAGCGTCTGCACATCGGCTAGCCGGGCACGCTTGACCAGCAGCTCAACGAAGAGCTGGATATTCGAGCGGTGCAGCGTCTCGTAAAACAGGCTATCTTCGCGCGTGCGTGGCGGATGGGGCACAATGCTGGTAAAATCAACCTTCCCGCGCACCACATCGGCTA
>JANWYE010000263.1 GCA_025057175.1 Chloroflexus sp.
CCAACGTATCAATCCCGTGGCCGTAGCGCGCTGAGCAGGCGACAATTGCCACGCTGCGCGGATGCGCTGGCGCTGGCGGCGGCGCCATCGTCGGATCGTCACATTTGTTCCAGACGATGATCGTTGGCCGGTCGGCAGTGACAGTGAGCATCGCTTCGTCTTCGGCGGTGAAGGGTTGCTGGGCATCAAACACCAACAGCGCGAGATCGGCGCTAGCCAGCGCCGCTGCCGCGCGCTCGACCCCGATCTGCTCAACCGGATCCGTACTGGCGCGCATGCCGGCAGTGTCGATCAATACTACCGGCACCCCCGCCAGATTGGCCGTCTCTTCGAGCGTGTCGCGGGTAGTGCCGGGAATCGGCGTAACAATCGCGCGCTCGACCCGCAACAAGGCATTGAGGAGACTCGATTTGCCAACGTTGGGCCGGCCCACTAACGCCACCCGCGCGCCGTTGCGAATCACGATCCCTTGATCGGCCCCAGCCAGCAGCCGTTCGACCGTAGCTAGCGCCTGTGCGATCGGCTCAGCCACTGCCTGCGGCTCGATCCCCTCTTCAGGAAAGTCGATCAGGGCAGTGATATAGGCGAGCGGTTCGAGCAGAGCTGCCCGCGCTGCCCGCACCTCGCGCGCCAACCAGCCGCCAAGTTGCGCCTGCGCCACTGCCAACCCCGCGCTCGTCTGCGCTCGAATAATGTCGAGTGTGGCCTCAGCTTGGCTTAGATCGATCCGTCCGTTCAGAAAAGCGCGCATTGTAAATTCACCGGGATTGGCCAATCGCGCCCCGGCAGCCAATGCTGCTTCGAGCGTGAGCTGCACCGGCAGCGCGCCGCCATGGCAAGAGATTTCAACTACGTCTTCGCGGGTAAAACTGTGCGGCGCAGCCATCAGCGTGAGCAGCGCTTCATCAATCACTGCTCCATCCGGCCCGATCACGTGCCCGTAACGCACCCGATGGCTGCGTAACCGGCCCGGCCGCGCCGGACGAAAGATCTTCAGCGCAATCGATTGAGCATCTGGCCCGCTTAGTCGTATAATGCCAATGCCACCCTCGCCGGGAGGGGTCGCAATTGCTGCAATCGTGTCGCTCATTGAGGTCCTGTGCGTCTGCTTGCTACACTCTTCCGCCTGATCACACTGTACAACACGCTTGCCAATCTTGCCGGATTGCGTGGCCTGAGCTGGAGTGAACGCCTCGCCGTGCCGCTAACGGTGCTTAGTTGGCGCTTACCGGCAGCGAAGTGGCCTGCCGTTATTGCCCTCTTGATCCCAGCACTTATTGCCCATCTCGGCTTAGCCACGCTTCGCCGGCGCCGGCTCGATCCGCGCCAGCGACTCCGTCCGGGAGTCTACGCCGATCGGCAGATCACCCGCCTCGATGTGCCGGCGCGTCACGGCCCGGTGCCGGCACTCCACATTGTGCCTCGTGGCGGCGCAACGGCAGCGGTGCTGGTTACACATGGCTCAGGCTGCGACAAAACCTTTTACGCATGGCGGCTGGTTGATGCATTGATCGAACGCGGGCTGGCAGTGATGTTAATTGATCTTGATGGCCATGGTGAAAGTCCGCGCCCGCAGTCGTTTCCGCACATGATTGATAGCGTCTCCGATCCGCTCAACTGGCTGCGCCTGCGATACCGGCGGATCGGCGCGCTTGGCATGAGTTTAGGAGGAGCAGTGTTGGCCCGCGCTGTCGCTGACGGTGCGCCGGTCGATGCGCTGGCGCTATGGGAAGTGCCGCCGCGGTTGCGACTCAATGCCCGTGAATACCGGCAGGTGCAAATCCGTGAAGCATTGGCTATCATTCAACTGCGCATGCTTCATCTATTCCGCGATGGCGCAATCGATCATGTGATCAGAGCATGGCAAACCAGCGGCATCCGGGCCACCATCGGCACATGGGATCTCTTCGATGCGCTCGACGTGCCGGGCAGTCTGCGCGCCTTGGCCCAGCGCCAGCCACCCTTGCCGGCCCTGATGGTCTACGCTGGCCGTGACGCTATTGTGCCGCCGGCAGCCGCCGCCGAAATCGCCGCACTTGCCGCTGGCTGGGCCGAATACCATCTGCTCCCATTTGCCAGCCATATCTCGCTACCGATCGATATGGCCTGCATCTCGCTAACGAGCGCTTGGCTGCACCGGCGACTTACCGCGACTGCGGCGTCAGAATGGCATCAATCAGGCCGTACTCCAACGCCTGCGGAGCCGTCATGTAAAAATCTCGGCTAAAATCAGCCTCCAGCCGCTCAACTGGCTGGCCGGAATGTTTAGCCATAATTTCACGCAAGAGCCGTTGCAGCCGCAACATCTCATCAACCGCGATCTGCACATCTGGCGCATACCCCTCAGCGCCACCACCCGCCGGATGCGAATGGATCGTCGCATGCGGCAGCGCAAACCGCTTCCCCTTGGCGCCGGCGCAGAGCAGCACCGTTGCCATGCTCGCCGCCCGGCCTACGCACACTGTGCAGATATCCGGTGTCACCAATTGCATCGTATCGTAGATCGCCAACCCGGCGCGAATGACACCACCGGGACTATTGATATACATCCAGATATCGCGTTCTGGGTCTTGCTGCTGCAACACCAGCAACTGAGCGACAACCGACGAAGCCAGCTCATCATCAATCGGCTCGCCGATGATAATCACTCGCTCTTTTAACAAACGCGAAAAAATATCCCAGCTTCGCTCTCCTCGACTTGTGCGCTCAACTATTGTCGGCACCGGAACTGAAGGCATTATCATCCTCTTTCTACTTGATCAACCATCAAACAACTGCCGGTCACCGTTTTCGATTGTCGCTTCACAATGGCTGCTCGCTGCGCAATCTCGTATGGCTGCTGGTATTGTGATGGGGCCACCGGCACCACCGCAATCGAGATGCTCAACAAGGGGTACCGGCATGGATGGCCTTGCCGGTCATAGCCGAATATGTAACCCCGCTCACGATCCTCTGCCGAATAAAAATAGGGGATCGTTGCATCGAAGCGCTCGATCATGATTTGGCCGATGCGCCGTGCTCGTTCCAAAGTCGTCACGAAGACAAAATCATCTCCGCCCAAATGTCCGAGGACATCATCTGCTTCTCCATCCCAGTGAACGATGTCAGCCAGAAGCCGTGCTGTATACGCGATCACTGCATCGCCCTTGAAAAACCCGTAATGATCATTATACCCCTTAAAATGGTCGAGATCGATATACGCCACCGCAAATCGCTGCCCGCTGGCCAACCGCTCGTGAACAACCTGTTCAATCACTACATTGCCGGGCAACCGCGACAGTGGATTGACACTGCTATCACGCTCACTGCGGCGCAGAATCGAACGGATCCGTGCCGCCAATTCCGCCGCACTGCACGGTTTGACCACATAATCATCGGCACCCAATTGCAAGCTGCGCACCTTCTCATCAAGCGCACTAACCGCTGACAACAACATCACCGGTGTTAACCGCGTCCCCCGTTGAGCGCGCAGGATACGCAATACCTGCAACCCATCTCCATCTGGCAACAGACGATCTAGCACGATCAGATCAAAATGCTGGCTCGTCGCGAGTTGTAGCGCAGTGGCGCCATCAGGCGCTGTCACGACCACAAACCCAGCGTCAGTGAGCTGCTGGCCAAGGATAACCCGAATATCTGCTTCATCATCAACTAAAAGAATTCGCGGCACCTCTCGCTCGCGGTGATGCGTGGTCAACAAACGCTGAATCTGTTCGAGCAGCGGTTGATTGAGATCAAGAACTGGCAAGCTGCCGGTAGATAGCGGTTGGCGACTCGCTATCGCTACTGCCACCCCGCGAGTTTCGGGATCAGCGCGGGCAATCTGCCCGCACATGAGCGGCTCAATATCAAGCGCTTCGCCAGCAATCACCATGAGGCGCGGACGAAGACGGCGCACCATATCAAGACCATCAGCACCTGTCGGCACCCGTTGTATTTCCCACCCGGTGCCGGCTAATGCATTAGCGAGATCATCAAGCATTGCACCGCCAACCAATACTGCCCTCCCTGACCCAATGAAGCCAGACTGCGCAGCCACTGGTTGTGCCGGCGTAACCCGCTGGTACGTCTCTATCGGAATCCGGGCAACAATCATATCATCTTCCACCTGCACCCGGCTAGTCAGGAGTTGGCTAAACTGGCGCAAGCGGGTCGTCGATCGCTGCAACGTGGCGATAAGGTTGCGTAATCGCTGATCACTGC
>JANWYE010000264.1 GCA_025057175.1 Chloroflexus sp.
ATCACTGTTTGCTCACATCGTATCTGCTTGGTGCGCACGCTAATGTTCACACGGCACTGGAACGAGGCGCCGGAAAGCGCGCGTGAGCAAAGCGATTGCGTCTAGGGTGCTCGCGCGTTCATAATATAGGCATACGGCCATTCCTCATCGAAGCTGTTGTGTTGTTCAGACAGACGCACCAAGCGATTGGGTATGTATACAGCGGTCACTGCGGTTTAGTTGAGCAACCCTCGTGCTGGCGCTCTTTCGCGAGGTTGTCGTCTTTTGGCAATTGCTGTCATCAATCACTGATGAGCAGGTCGATACTCGTCCAACGCCAGTAACCGTAGTGTCGTCAGTGTATGTCTGGAAGTCCGGCGGGTATCTTTCGGCAATCTTTGTGTCCGATGGCCGGTTAGCGATAGCGAGCAGTTGCAGATCGCCCTCCTCAGCTTTCCAGATAACCAACTGCTCACTTGAGCGGCAGCCCAAATCGGGTGCGGCGCCTGATGTTTAGCCCTGACGGACAGTGGTTGGTAGATGTCGGATACAACGAGATATGGGTGTGGCTGATGGGAGAGTAGGAGTGTGGATGGTATTGCGGGGACGCCCGAATCGATAAGGAGAGCACTCTAATGCGACGACTGCTAATCTTGGCCGGCGGCGCTGGGTTGGCGCTGCTAATGTTGTGCGGGCTAGCGGGGGTGATGATGTTCTGGTTGGGGCGGGAAGAGCAACCGGCGTATGTCTGGAAGGTTGTCTCACGAGCGGCAGTCTTTTTACCGGATGGACGATTGGCCGTCGCTGACGACAATCAGACCGTGATTGTGCGCTTTCCTGAGTATCAAACAATCCGTGAATTGCCTGCCGGCGGCTACTTGGCCGCTAGCCCCGATGGTTCATTGCTGGCCATCGGGATACGTGGCAAGGTCAAACTATTCGATCCAGACCGTGGTGATATGGTGGGGCTGCTTGATTGCTGGCCACCCGGCGAAAACATCTATCCGATGCACCTGAGTTTTTCGCCCGACGGGCGCATCCTCGCGGTTGCTGAGGCACACCATTCGCGCGGCCCAGAGGTGCAGCTCTGGGATGTTGTCGGCCAATGGCAGATCGGGACGATTCGGATTGACGAACCGGAGGCAAAGACGGTTAGCGCGCTCGCGTTTGCGCCGGACGGGCAATTGGTCGTTGCGACCTACTCGGAAGGCGTTTGGCTGGTTGATGTCGAGCAGCGATCGGTTCTGCGGAAATTGCAGAGCTGGCCAAGCCAGCACATCGCGTTTAGCCCTGATGGGTCGCGGCTTAGCCTCAGCGAAATAGCCCTTGTGCGCACATTCGATACCCGCGCATGGCAGGTCGTTCACGAGCAGAGCTTTGACCAAGAGCGGCCAAGCGCAGATGCGATGATACGCAGACTGTTTAGTATGCCGGTCGCGATCAGCCCCGACGGGCGCTGGCTCGCAACACCAAACCGGATGCCGCCGAATGACACCTTTTCCCTTTTCGAATCAGGCCCGCCGCGGCAGACCATCGCGTTGCGCCGGTTGGCGGATGGCGGGCGGGTGCGGGTATTGAGTGGCGCGCCGATAGGGCTAAACCAGCTCTTGTTTAGTCCAGATGGAGCATGGCTGATCAATGTTGGCCTCAGTGAAATTCGGGCGTGGCGGGTGGGGGGGTAGGCTTAGTGATAATTCATGCCTGATACTTTCTCCGCCGTTCATTCACTACTTGGCGTGATGAGTTAAACTCTACTAGTTTGTCCCAATCAATTGCACCCTGATCATTACAGAAATCGCGAATAAACTCAGCGGTAAGGGTATTTATAATTTCAGCATACGCTTGCTGAAACGCTTCGTTGCGTTCACGCGCTTCGAAGCCGAGCGGTTCAATAATCTGCTTGTATAGTTCTTCTTCACCATTTGAGATGAATGACCAGAAAGCTTGACCGCAGAGTTTCCAGTAATCTCCTTTATCTGGATTTGCCTCTTGACCATAGCAGCAACCGTTGACAGCTATGACCTCGACATCAGGTGTTTGTTGTCGAATCTTATCAGATGCCTCACGAAAATTTTCGCGCATCTTGCGAATTTGATCGGCGTTTCCCCAGTTTGGCCCTGATTTGATCGAAACAATATAATGAAAATTGCCTTTACGAAACTCAAGATCAATACTGGGGAAGGAAGATTTCCATCCATTGAATGTCTTGCTGCATACTCCTATCGCGAGACCTTCAAGGAATTCGCCAAACAACGTCTCTTCCTGTGAAGATAGATGCGCTTCAAGTAAAAGACGAACAAGTTCAGCAGCTACAAGAATGTTTTTAGCCCGAAACAGATAAGGATTTTTGCGCTTGAGAATTTGCCTAAGTTCAAGATTTCGCAAACTATTGAGACGTTTCTCGTGAAATGTGCCAATATTGGCTTGGACATATTGTTTCGCCTCAACGATGAGTTCGTTACTGCTCATAGTAGTCGGGGTGCTTCCTTGGTAATTTCTTCCTCTGCCAACGCAAAATATTCTGGGAGAATCTCAATTCCGATCCCGCGCCGGTTCATGCGGCGAGCTACCTTGATGGTCGTACCTGATCCCATAAACGGGTCAAGAACCGTGTCACCTTCTTGCGTGAAAAGTTTGATGAACCACTCAGGCAACGCTTCAGGAAACACAGCGCTATGACGGCGATTCTTGGTTTCGGTAGCTAAATGGATGACATTGGTAGGATACACTTTGTCGCGGCTCAACCAATTTGCCACGCGTTTGCCAAATCCGCTGCCTACTCGTGAGGTGTCGCGGACAAGATCGGTTTGGCTAAGGTTTTTCAACCGCTTATCGGCCCAATCACCCATTGGCACCATCACTGCTTCTTGAAACATTTTGAATCGTTTCGTTTTGTTGAACTGAATCAAGCGTTCCCATGCATCGCGGAAGCGATTAGGCCATTTCCCGGGATAACAATTCTTCTTATGCCAGATGAACTCCTCTGTCCAGAGCCATCCCTGTTGGCGCAACGCCAAAATGAGTTCGATCACATACGTATGGCGTTCACCATTCTCAGCTTTTTCTTTGATATTCAGAATGAACGTCCCATCCGGTTTCAATACCCGCAACAGTTCTTGACCAATTGGCAGAAACCAATCAACGTATGCTTCGGGCGCAATCCCGCCATACGTGTGTTTCCGCCGGTCGGCGTAAGGTGGTGAGGTGAAAATGAGATCGACTGAGTCGGAGGGCAACGTTTTTAATACGTCTCGGCAATCGCCAAGAATAAGCTGAACGGTGTTTGTAGCTTCCATATCGAACAGTAAACCCTTCTGCTCAATAGTAGAACATCTTTTTCGATTTTAATCCATCACCCCACCCGCGTCAAACCTCCACCACGAGCGCTGCTGCCCGTCGCAGCCGGTCGCGGAGGGCGCGACCGAGGCCGGCGTCGTCGAGATCGCGGGCGAGGATGCGATCCGGGTGGCGGGCGTCGAGAGCGCGGAGGGCGGCGTAGAGGCGGTGAGCCATTGCCGCCGGATCGCTAGCCGGGCCGAGTGATTCGGTCTCGACCGGCAGATCGCGCAACAGGACGAGATCTTCTGCGGGCAATAACACGCCTACCCGCAAACCGGCCTTGAGCAGCGTTTCAGCTTCGGCGCGCAGGCGGGCCAAGGCCGTGGCTGGCGGGCCGCTGAACAGCCATAACTCGTGGTCGGGCGCGTAGTGGCGGTCGAGCAGGCCGGGTGAGGTCAGGCCATGTTGTTCAGCGTCTGTTGGTCGGGTGCGCACCTGCACCGGCCCGACCACTGCTTCCAACGCTTCGAGGCTGATCCCGCCGGGGCGAAGAAGGGTCGGTGGTGTCGTCGTGCAATCGAGCACGGTCGACTCGATCCCGATTGGGGTTGCGCCGCCATCGATCACAGCGGCGATTCGCCCATCAAGATCGGCCAACACGTGATCGGCAGTAGTAGGGCTAGTATGGCCAAAGCGGTTGGCGCTCGGCGCGGCCACTGGCACGCCGGCTGCCACGAGCAGCGCGTGCGCCACCGGATGGGCCGGCACGCGCACGGCTACCGTTTCACGCCCGGCTGTCACAGCTAGCGGCACTCGTGGATGGCGCGGCAAGATGAGGGTGAGCGGGCCGGGCCAGAAGGCTGTGGCTAACTGGGCAGCCAATGCCGGGATCGTGGCTGCTACAAGCGGCAGATCGCCGGTAGCTGCCAGATGCACAATCA
>JANWYE010000265.1 GCA_025057175.1 Chloroflexus sp.
GCAGCAGATCATCTCCCATCCGCGATAGTAACACATTGTACGGCGGAGCATTTTCGGGCCGCCACTCGAAGCGATGGCGCTCGAAGTATTGCACAGTGACGGGGCGGCCATCACTGCCGATTTCGCTAAACTCTTCACTAATTGGGAATCCGAAGATCGGGAGACCGCCGTTTTGCTCCCAGTAGGCTCGGAAGCCGCCGCCAAGCGTGTGGCCGGTTTCAGGGAAGAAGAGGCGGCCATCGGAAGGTGGTTCAACGCGGGCAAAGGGATCGAAACCGGGGTTGGCAACCGGCGCCGGTGTGCCCAGCGGGCAACCGCCGTAGGTTGTTGCCGTCTGCACGGCGTTGAAAATGTTCAACCGTCCGTAGCCATACTCGCCGTCATGCCCCGGCGCGCCGCGGTCATCAGCGGAAATGGCCAGCACGCAGCGCACGTCGTTGCTGCTCAGATCCGGTCGCACAGTCATTACCAGCGCCGCCGCGCCGGCCACAAAGGGACTGGCAAATGAAGTTCCAGTGGCGGTGGCGTAACCATTGCCCGGCAGCGTGGTGGTAATGTCGACTCCCGGCGCAACCAGATCGAGATAATCGCCGGTATTGGAAAAGCTGGTGACTTCATCGCTATAGCCAGTTGCTCCGACGGCAATGGTTTCGGGGTACGCCGCCGGATAGTTAGGCGCATTGCCTTCGGCCCGCTCGTTGCCACTGGCGGCGACGATCAAAACACCGCGCTCAGTCGCGTAACGCACTGCATCTTGCAATGCGGGTGAACTCAGCGCCCCGCCAAGGCTGAGATTAATAATGCGCGCGCCATTATCGGCAGCCCAGCGAATCGCGCTAATGACACTCGAATCGCGGCAGCGTCCGTTGCTTAAACAGGCCTTAACCGGCAAAATCTGGCATCCCCAGCAGATACCGGCGATGCCAGTTCCGTTGTCGCCGGCAGCGGCAATCAACCCAGCAACGGCGGTGCCGTGGCCGTTATCATCATTGGTGTTGGTGTTGCCGGTAATCGTGTTGAAACCACCAAGCACCCGCCCGCTCAGATCAGGGTGGCCGGCATCAACGCCCGTGTCAATCACTGCCACTACAATCGGCCCGCCAGTCGTGATGTCCCAAGCGTTGTAGGCGGCCATTGTGCCGAGCGCCCACTGTTGTGAAAGCAAAGGATCGTTGGGTGTGCGCATTATCGCGCGTTCGTAATCGGGCACAGCGTAAATAACGCCGCGCAAGGCACGGACTCGTTCGCCGGCTAATGCTGGCGGCATACCGGCAGGTAATTGAATGAGATACGTTTGTTCACCGATAAGCTTGATGTCTTGGGCTTGGAGCGTCTGGCGGAGGGCGACAGTTTGCCGGTCATCGGCCAGTTTGACTATCAAGTTGGCACTGGTAGCGGCCTGCACTGGTGTGACCGGCGTAAGACGGAAGAGGAACATGAGCAGGCAGAAGATGGCAAAACGGGCAGGCATGGATTTCCTCGCGTGCAGATATCATACCTAACGGCATTGTACCCGATCGGTAGGCGGGCTTCCTTATGACGCACTTGGAAATTTCTACCATGGAGACCATCATCAAGGCTTCTTTGTTCCGGGATTAGCGTGACTCGTTGCCCAGCGAAACATTGGTCACGCGCCATCTTGCTAAACGGATGCCGCAAACGCACGACTCAAGACCTAGGCCGCGTTCCTGCGCTCTGTCGACGAACATACCGTTGAGGCGACTATGCTATAATTGGGCTGCTATGAAACAACAAAAACCGACAACCTCCCTGCGCGCCGGGCTGCGCAAATCGATTCTTACCTCGCTGGTGATTGGTCTGGCTATAGTCATTCTGATCAGTTTATTCAGCGATCTGCGCGCTGTTGGCAATGATCTCCTTACCTTCGACTGGCTCCTGTTACCGCTTATTTTGATCGGAACTGTGATCAATTATTGGCTACGCTGGTTGAAATGGGATTATTATTTGCGTTATCTACGCCTTGACCGGAACATTGATCATGCCACTAGCGGTCTCATCTTTACCGCCGGTCTCGTGATGTCGGTCACGCCGGGCAAGATGGGGGAAGTGCTGAAGTCATTCCTTTTGCGCCAGCGCAATGGTGTGCCGATCACCCGCTCGGCGCCGATCGTGTTGGCCGAGCGGCTGACCGATGGCATTGCGATGTTGTTACTGATGGGGATGGGGTTGACCCTTTACCCACCGGCCCGCCCGCTCTTTGTCGTGTTAGTGGCGCTGACTATTGCTGGCATTGTGGTGGCGCAACGGCAAGAGCTGGTGTTCGCGCTGATCCGGCTGGTAGCGCGCTTGCCATTCGGGCAACGCATTGCGCCGCGGCTCGAAACCCTCTATGCAACGACTGCGCAATTGTTGCATTGGCGGATTTTGCTCGTCTCAACGCTTATCAGCGTGGTGTCATGGGGTTTCGAGTGCCTCGCCTTCTTTTTTGTCTTGATGGGTGTAGGGAGCGAGCCGTCGTGGTTGTTGTTGTTGCAGGCTACCTTCATTTTCGCTGCCAGCACTCTCTTTGGGTTGGTGTCGTTTCTGCCCGGCGGGCTAGGCGCTTCTGAAGTCAGTAGTGTCGGTTTGCTCATCGCGCTGGTCGGAATGGAGGCCAGCGCGGCTACTACAGCAACCATTGTTATTCGCTTTTGCACACTTTGGTTTGGAGTGCTGTTGGGTGTAATCGCATTAGCGTGGCTAGGCCGGCACGCAGGAACACAAGACGATCTGGCTGCGCTAGATACTTCGGAGGTGGTATGACGTCGGTTTTTACCCGTATTGTGCGCGGTGAATTACCCGCCTTTAAGTTGTACGAAGACGATCTAACGCTCGCCTTTCTCGATATTAATCCGGCTGCGCGTGGCCACACGCTGGTTATTGCTAAACCGGAACTGCCCGGTTTGCTCGATCTACCGCCAGAGTTGGTTACAGCCACTGCCTTGACCACGCAGCGAGTGGCGCGGGCCATTGTGGCCGCCCTGCAACCCGATGGATTTAACATTATTCAGAATAACGGCGCGGCTGCCGGGCAGGTGGTATTCCACTTCCATATCCATATTATTCCTCGTTGGGAAGGCGATCGATCGGTGAAGCTGTGGCGCCCCGGCACCGCGACTGCCGATGATCTGCGGGCAGTGGCTAGTGAGATTATCGCTCATATCTAGGAGCGGCCAATGAGCGAAACGGTTTCTCCTCCTTCTAGCCAGCCGTCAGCCACGCCGCCTGCTAACCCGAATCAGGAACGCCAACCAAGCGCGCCGACAACGAATGCGACGCGCCCGCTGCGCCAGCGTCCGGCGCGCAATCATCGCTTGCGGATAGGGATGGTAGTGCTGCTCATCGTATTGCTCCTGATCTTGTTGGCGCTCGCGATTGCCGGGATTGGCGGGATGCGCTTCCTTGGGGCTTCACAAGGCCGGATTGCGCCACGTGATCTCATCTTGCAAGCGCCTACAGTAGCGCCAGTTGCCGGTAGCCAGCTACCAGCTTCTACGCTGAAGGTTGATATAGCGCCGCGTTTTGCCACCGCCTACGAGCAACTTGGCGGCTTGCGCCGGCTCGGTTTGCCAATTAGCCCGGCTCTGTTGCAGAATGGCCGTGAGGTGCAGTGGTTTGAACGCGCTCGCCTCGAATACTGGCCGGAACTGAGCGGCACCCCCTATGAGTTTCAGATTGGGTTGGTTGGAGTGGAATATGTCGCTGGACGCACCTTTCTCCGTCCTGAGCCGTTCGCGTCGCGTCCTGATCTCCGCTACTTCCCAGAGACCGGCTTCGGTGTTGGTGGTTTGTTTTTACAATATTGGGAAGAACACGGGGGCCTAACATCGTTTGGCTACCCGATTAGCGCTGAGTTTGACGAGGTACAGCCAGACGGCCGCGCCTTCCGGGTGCAGTATTTCGAGCGCGCTCGGTTTGAGTTGCATCCTGAAGCCGCCGGCACACCGTATGTGGTTCAGTTGGGATTGCTAGGATCGGCGCTCTACTTTGGTGAACCACGACCGCAGACCGTGCAACCCCGGCCAACACCAGTTCCATAGCAGAGTAGCAGCACTTGTGGTCAAGTTGCCAAATGGTACTGATGTTCTGATTCTACGCCAAACATGGAGCGTGTATGGCAGCAGGGCAGGTTGATCTCGCGATCTTGGCGACGGCTGTACGGCAAGCCGGTGGCGAACCGGCGCAGATAGC
>JANWYE010000266.1 GCA_025057175.1 Chloroflexus sp.
TCAATCGTCATATCCGGCAACACCGGCATACACTGCGGCGCTTGCGCCACCATAAACTGCTGGTGCGAGCCATCAGGCGTGTCATTACCTTGAATGACGAAATCAACCGCCATCGGATCGAGGCCCACCAGCGGCGAGAGCAGATCATTCTGGCCGGAGTAGATCGCCACGAGGTCGCCGATCTTCAACCGGCCCTCGCGGCGAGCCTCCTCACCAAGGGCCACCACCAGCCCGATCCCGCCCGAACCGGTCACGTGCCAGTCACGGTCGTGCTCATCGAACCGCGACACCGGAATGCCGGTAATCGCCCAAATATCGTTGAAGTTCACTTCAGAGGCCAGCACGTAGATCAGCGCCTGATTGGCCCGTGGCCGTTCTACCGGAATAATGATCTGCTTCTCGGCCACAATTGGGTCGCCGTGCATTGCCGCACCGGTCTCTGGATCGCGGATAAAGGCCTGCGCATACTGCCACTTCGGAATCCGATCGACGCCGGGGAAGAAGGGCGAGCCAATTGGCAACAGCTCTTTCTGTTCAAGCAAGAGTTGCTCCTGTTCGGGGCTAATCAATGGCCGGCGGGTGGGCAATGGCGCGCTCTGGCGATCGAGGAACTCGCGAATACCACGCTTGCCGCCATTCGGATCAACCACCGCCTCGGCAAACAGCTTTGCCTCGTGCTCAAGACCGGCCTCGAAGCCGTGGATGAAGCCGTAGCGGATGGCATCGAGCGCGCGATGCACTGCCGCGTCGCGCCCAACGGTATGCGCCTGCTTAATAATGCGTTCAACCCGCGGGTGGGCAATAATTGAACGTAACTCGTCATCGGCAAAGCGTGGGTCGGGCTTGCGCCACTCTTCGAGCTGCTCGTGGCGATGGCGGAAGGCCTTGGTCACTGCGGCATCTTCACGCAACGCGCCATTGGGGCCAATCGCCTCGCGGGCCAACTCACACGCCAACGCGAGTGCATCGTAATCACCGGTGGCAATCCTGTCGATCAGACCCAGCTCCAGCGCCTCATCAGCCGGCACGCTCCGCCCGCCCAAGATCATCTCTAGCGCGCGCAGCAGACCGGTGCCGTTGTTGCGCTTGTAAAGCAGGCGTGGCAGCCGCTGCGTGCCACCGTAGCCGGGCAACAAGCGCAGATTGATTTCAGGCTGGCCAAACTCGGCGTAGACATCGGCCACCCGGTAGTGGCAGGCCATGGCAAACTCCAGACCACCACCAAGCGCAACACCATTGATCGCCGCAATGCACGGCTTATTCATCCGCTCGATCTTGCGGAAGGCAAGGTGCGCATTGTTCGGTAATGCCATTGCCTCTTCAACCGTGTGGATCTCTTCGAGCAATTGGCGAATATCGGCGCCGGCCACAAAGCTCTTCGCGCCCTGGCCGGTAAAGACGATGGCTGCCACGTCATTCCGCCGGCTCAAGTGATCAACAATCGTGTTCAACTCATCGAGCGCGCGCTCGTTAAGCGCATTAACCGGCGGGTTGGTCACGGTCACTACGGCCAACTTACCGGCGCTCGCCGTGGGGGGATGGTACTCGATGCGGAAGTAGCGGTAGCGCTCGATGATCTGCTGCTCTTCGGCCATGCGCTGCTTGCGCTTCCACTCGGCGATCTTGGCCGCGATCTCTTCCAGCACCTCTGGATTGCGCAGCGTGGTTGTATCGCCTAGCGGTTCATCGAGCATCATATTGCGCAGGAAGCGGCGCATATACTTGCCGCTGCGCGTTTCGGGGAAGGCACTGACCTCGATATAATCTTCAGGCACGCTCACTGCGCCCTTCTCAGTGCGCACAATCTCATCGAGCCGCCGGCGATCAGCAGCGGTCAGCCGGCGTCCCGGCGCAGGCTGAATGAAGGCGACCGGCGTGAGACCTTTTTCGCGGTGCGGCGCACCCACCACAATACAGTTGCCAACCGGCGAGTCGGGCGTAATTTGGCGATCGCGCAAAATTGCGCCCTCGATCTCTTCGGTGCCCATCCGGTGGCCCGACACGTTGATCACGTCGTCTGAGCGACCGTGGAGGGTAAAGCTACCATCAGGGTACTTCATCGCAAAGTCGCCCTGTATATACCCCCACTCACCGTTTGGCCCGCGCCGCCAGTAGGTCTTCACAAACCGCTCGGCATCGCCCTTCCACGCCTTTAGCGGGATCTCGCCGCGCAGATAAGCCTCAAAACCGGGCACATCACCCCAGATCGTGCGCGTTAGGTAGGGGTAAGGCGCGGTAATGACAATCTCGCCCTTCTCTTCGTAATCGGCCACCCGATAGCGCACATTGCCGCTTTCATCCGTTTCGGCCACCCACACCTCACCGGCAATCCACGGCAAGGGGTAAGTATGAGCATCGGGGCGGAGCGGGAAGTCGTTATTGCCGTAGAAGTGGGTCCAAACAATGCCGCCGTGCTCGGTTGCCCAGTACGAATTGATATACTGCGGCGTCATGATCTGCATGCCAAACTGCTGCACCGCCGGGCTAACCGGCTCGGCGCAGAAGGTCGCTACCCGCAGCGTGGACATATCGTACATCCGTACATCTTCGACGTTCTGCGGGTTCGACATCACTGTCTTGAGGAAGGTGACGCCGGCCTTGAAGATCTGCACATCGTACCGCTCGATAATGCTGGCATAGCGGCCAGCCGAGGGGAAGAGCGGCGAACCCTCAGCGATCACGCCAGTCAGGCGTCCAGCCATCGTCGCGGTCAGCATATAACTCTGGCCAGTGATCCAGCCCGGATCAGCGATCACATAGATCGTATCACCCGGCTCGGCATCGAAGCTCACTGGCAAGGTCTGCAAAATGCCGGCCACATAACCGCCGTGAACGTGGATCACACCCTTCGGCTTGCCAGTGCTACCCGACGTGTAGATGATAAACATCGGATACTCGGCATCAACCGGCTCACAGGGAACACTAGCGTAGAGTGCGCGAATAAGCTGATCGTCGGACAGATTAAGCAGATCGGCTTCGCTGTGAACATCAATTCCAACAGCGCGGGCGTTAGCCAAAATCTTCTCAAGGGCAGCATCGAGCAGCTCATGGCTCCAACGATCGCGCCCCTCATTCCACAAAATCTCTTGGCCGGTATGGCGAACCACAATCACCGCCTCGACCCGCGGCGGCGTCGCTACCAGCGCCTGCGCCAACACGGTGCGCACCTTGGCTTGGATGCCCGCATCAAGATCGCGCATCTGGGCCAGCGCTGCCCCCACTCCTCGCATGACATCCGAGCGCTCGATGGTGATCTCGCCGGCTAACGCCGCGTCAACTTCGGCCAGAATCTTCTGGCGCTGCGCATCGGTCAGCGGCAACGTTGCCAACGTGTCGGTAACGATCTGGCGGACTGTTTCCACCGGCACATATTTATCTAGCGCCTGATCGGTATATGCCTCCTTGTATGGCACTACCTGCGCATTGCGGTAAGCGCCATCAGAGGTGATTACCACCTTGGCCCCAGCATTGTGGATGCGATCCGACAGCGTCTTATCGGAAAAACCGCCGAAGACCGGCGTATAAAGGATGCCCAGCCGCTTAGCCGCTTCGGTGTAGTAGATCTGCGGCATGATATTCGGCATATTAAGCGCAATCCGATCACCCTTCTTCAAGCCCAGATCACGCAACACCTGCGCTGCCTTGACAACCTCGACCAGCAACCGCCGCCGGGTAATCGTCTCTTGTACCACTGGCCCGCCACGACCATTATTGAGCGAGCTATCCCAACGGTCGCCCTCAAAGTAGTAGGCGACTTCATCGCCGTAGCCCATCATCACGTGCCGGTCAACTTCGTTGAAACAGGCATTCGTCAAACCACCGCTAAACCAGCGGTAGAAGGGCGCTTCACTATCGTCAAATGCCTTTTCCCATGGCTGATAATCAGCCGGATAATCCACTTCGACCGGCGCGCCGGTGGCCGCATCAAGGCCTTCCCAGCGCTGGCTCGCCTCATTGAAACGAATCCAACAACGATGAGCCGGATCGTACCAATGGATAACGCTCCGGGCAATTGCGCCATGGAAGGCGCCGGGATCGGCTAGCGCAGCGGCGCGCTGAGTTTCCCAGTCAACGCGATCCCGAATTGGGTTGGAACGGGGCGCCCGTGGTGGGGCGGGGGGCGCAGTGTCGATCATCGACAGTCCTCCTCGACGCATGTCAAAACCTAATCTAC
>JANWYE010000267.1 GCA_025057175.1 Chloroflexus sp.
CTTTGGCGCGATGCCGACGAGTAAGCCGGTGTTGCTTTATCTGCAACGCCATCCGCATGCTCGCCAAATCGTGATTGATGGCGGCGCCGGTTGGCGCGAGCCGACGAGTCTCGCCGGCGAGCATCTGCCGGTTGATGAGCATTGGTTTTGTATCGCGCTGGCCGATGCGTTGGCCTCTTCCCAACGCGAGGGGCCAACGCTGTGGTTGCGCGCGTGGCTGGCTGCTGAGCAGGCGGCGCGCGAGACGATGCGCGAGCATCTCCTCTCCCAGCCGGCGATCAGCGAGCCGGGGTTGTTTGCTCGCCTTGGCGAATGGCTGCCCGCCGGCGCAACCCTCTTCGTCGGCAATTCGATGCCGGTGCGCGATTGCGACACGTTTCTTGGCCCCCGTGCTACCCCGCTGACCGTGCTCGGCAATCGCGGCGCGAATGGCATTGATGGCTTGGTCTCTACGGCGCTTGGTCTGGCTGCCGGCGGCGCAACGCCACTAGTGATGGCGCTCGGCGATCTCTCGTTGCTGCACGATGCGAATGGGTTGCTAGCGGCGCGTTTGCACCGGCTGCATGCGACCATCTTGCTGATTAATAACGATGGCGGTGGGATTTTCTCGTTCTTGCCGCAAGCCAGCGAAACTGACCAGTTTGAGCTGTTGTTCGGCACTCCGCACGGGATCGATTTTGCGCCGTTGGCTGCGCTACACGGTGCGCGTTATACGCTGGCCGCCGATTGGTCTACGGCCCAAGCTGCGCTGCAAGCGAGTTTTGCCGGCGGTTTGCACCTGATTGAAATCCGCACCCGCCGCGATCAAAATGTGATCGACCATCGCGCCATCTGGCCCTTGATCGGCGCTGCGCTCGAACGGGCCGGATTGGTGGAAAGGAGACTTCAGTGACGCAGACGTTTCTCGCCAATGCCGATATTATTGCTCAAGAGGCGCAGTATACCAGTGGCTTGTATCCGAAGCGGCCAGTAGCGATCGTTCGTGGCGAAGGCGCTCGCCTGTATGATGCTGAGGGGCGAATGTATATTGATTGCGTGGGTGGGCAGGGCGCGGCAAATCTCGGCCACGGTCATCCGGCGATTGTCGCCGCCATTCGCGAGCAGGCCGAACGGTTGATCAGTTGTCCTGAGATTTTCCACAACGATGTGCGCGCAGCGTATCTGGCCGAGTTGGCGGCTGCCTTGCCCTTCCCCTCCCGGATCTTTCTCTGCAATAGTGGGGCCGAAGCGGTGGAAGCGGCGCTCAAGTTCGCCCGCCTGCTCACCGGCCGGCCCGGCATTATCGCCACAATGCGCGGCTTCCATGGCCGCACGATGGGCGCGCTGAGCGCAACATGGGAGAGCAAGTATCGCGAGCCGTTCGTGCCGCTGGTGCCGGAGTTTAGCCACGTGCCGTACGGTAATCTCGATGCGCTCCGGGCCGCGATTGGCCCGCAGACGGCGGCGGTCTTGGTTGAGCCGGTGCAGGGTGAGGGAGGAGTGCGGCCCGCTCCGGACGGTTATTTGGCGGGTGTGGCCGAAATCTGCGCCGCTAATGGCGCGTTGTTGCTGGTTGATGAAGTGCAGACCGGTTTCGGTCGCACCGGCAAGCTGTTTGCGATTGAACACAGCGGCATTACGCCCGATATCTTGATTTTGGCCAAGAGCATCGCTGCCGGGGTGCCGATGGGCGCGGTCGCTATCCACGAACGCTTTGGCCCGTTGCCGCCGGGAACTCACGGTTCTACCTTCGGTGGCAATCCACTGGCCTGCGCCGCCGCCCGCGCCGCCCTGCGCGTCTACCGCGACGAGCGCATTCCCGAACAGGCGGCGGCGAAAGGCGTGTGGTTGTTACAGGCGCTGCGTGAACTCAACCTGCCCGCCGTGCGCGAGGTGCGCGGGTTGGGGTTGCTGATTGGCCTTGAGCTGAAGGGCCGCGCGCAACCGGTGATCGCTGCCCTGCTCGATCACGGGGTGCTGGCGCTGCCCGCCGGCCCCAACGTGTTGCGCTTGCTGCCGCCGTTGGTCATCGAGCAGGCGGATCTAGCACGGGTGGTGGCGGCGATTGACGCGGTGTTGCGGACGCCTGCCGCTCCAATGCAAACAACACAATCGCCACATCAGCCGGATTAATGCCCGCTAGCCGTCCGGCCTGCCCTAACGTCGCCGGACGGAAACGCATTAATACCTGCCGCGCTTCGTTGCGTAGCCCCGGCAGCGCAGCATAGTCGAAATCAGGCGGGATGCGCCGGTTCTCCATCTTTTGCAGCCGCGCTACTTCTCGCTCTTGGCGAGCAATGTAGCCGCTGTATTTGCAGCCAATTTCGACCTGCTCGGCCACCGCCGACGATAGCTCCGGCAGTTCGGGCAGCGCCGCGCGCAATTGGTCATAACGCACATCGGGCCGGGCTAATACCTCGGCCACAGTAGCCGGCTGGCTGAGCGGTTTGATCCCCTGCGCTTCCAACGCTGCATTGACCGCCGCCGACGGGAAGATGCGCCGCTCACGCGCCTGCTGCACGGCCTGCTCGGCCTGCGCCCGCCGCGCTTCGACTACCGCCGCTCGTTCGCCATCGACTAACCCCAACCGGTAAGCCAACGGCGTCAGCCGCAGATCGGCGTTGTCACCGCGCAAGAGCAGCCGGTATTCAGCCCGCGAGGTGAACATCCGGTACGGTTCGCGGATCTCTTTGGTAGTGAGGTCATCGATCAATACGCCAATGTATGCCTCGGCCCGGCCCAAGATCACCGGCGGCTTGCCTTGCACGTAGTGGGCCGCGTTAATGCCGGCCATCAATCCTTGCGCCGCCGCCTCTTCATACCCGGTAGTGCCGTTGATCTGGCCGGCAAAGAACAGCCCGCGCAACCGCCGGGTCTGCATATCGGCGGTAATCTCGCCGGTCGCCACTGCGTCATATTCGATCGCGTAGCCGATCCGCATCAGCTCAACGTTGCGCAACGCCGGGATCGCGCGCAACATCGCCCACTGCACATCTTCCGGCAGCGACGTGTTGCACCCTTGCACATACACTTCTGAGGTCGTCCAACCCTCTGGTTCGAGAAACAGACCGTGGCGCTCCTTGTCGGCAAAACGCACAATCTTGTCTTCGATGCTAGGACAGTAGCGCGGCCCGACTCCCTCAATGATGCCGCTGAAGAGCGGGGCGCGGTGCAAGTTAGCGCGAATGATGGCGTGAAACTCTGGCGTGGTATGCACTTGATAGCAGGGCAATTGCGGACGCCAGCCTGTAAGCTGCGGATGCGGATAGACCGGCGCCGGCGGGCCGTGATAGTCGGGTGGCGGTATCGTCTCACCCAGCTCGGCGTAGTAGTGACCGAATGCCAGCGGTTTGTCGCTGCCCGGTTGGAGTTCGGTCAACGAGAAGTCAATCGTTGCTGCCGCCAGCCGGGGCGGGGTGCCGGTCTTGAGCCGCACGAGCGGAAACCCAAGCGCAGCAAGGTCTTCGCTCAACGCCATCGCCGGTGCTTCGCCTGCGCGCCCGGCGCCCCACATCGCTTCGCCGGTGATGGCCCGCCCGCGCAAGAAGGTGCCGGTCGTCAAGATCACTGCTGGCGCGAGATAACGCCAGCCGGTATGAGTCGTCACCGTAAAGCACTGTGTGTCGGCGTTCGGTGGCGCAATTCGCTCGACCATCGCTTGGCGCAGATCAAGATTCGGCACGCGCTCGAGTGTCTCTTTCATCAGCCGCGCATAGAGCCGCTTGTCGCACTGCGCGCGCAACGACTGCACCGCCGGCCCTTTGCTCTCATTCAGCAGCCGGATCTGAATCGCGCTCCGATCGGTGATGCGCCCCATCAGGCCGCCCATCGCGTCGATTTCGCGCACCAGATGGCCCTTTGCCGGCCCGCCGATGCTTGGGTTGCACGACATATGGGCCAGTTTATCAAGATCAATCGTCAGCAAGAGCGTCCGGCAGCCCAGCCGGGCCGCGGCATGAGCCGCTTCGCAGCCGGCGTGGCCGGCGCCTACCACAATCACATCGTACCGTGTCTGCATATCGTTCAAACGTTGCGTGTTGGCACAAACAAGCCCGCGTCGCAGGCTATGCTCGTTTTTAAACCCGATCCTACATAACACTCTTTGTCATCGCGAGCCGCGCGAAGCGGCAGCACGACGCGCTCTGAACGTG
>JANWYE010000268.1 GCA_025057175.1 Chloroflexus sp.
CGGTTTGCGGATGCTCGGCGAGGCGCTCGGTCATAGCTGTGTGTCACTGCGCCAGATCGATCTCTTGATTACCCATACCCATTGGGATCATATCATAGGTTTTCCGTTCTTCGCGCCCCTGTTTGACCCGGCTTTAAAGCTCGATATTTATGGCTTGGCTCGCACGCAGTCGAGTTTGCGCACGACCTTGGCTGGCGCGTTGAGTGATCCGCTCTTGCCACTCAGTATGGACGATTTGCGCGCGCAGATTAACTTTTTTGAGATTGGAGCCGGGCATTGTTTTGAGCTGGGGCCAGTGCAGGTGCGCACGGCGCTGGCGAACCATCCATACCGTGCCTTGGCTTACCGGCTTGAGACGCGCGAGGGGGTGTTGGCCTTTATCCCCGATACTGGTCCCTTCCACACGGTGCTGTTCGGCGAGGAGCGGATTGAGTGGACTGGCCAGCCGACTGCGCGTAGCCAGAGCGAGTTGCGTGAGTTGGCAGCAATGAAGGCGGCGATCCTTGAATTGGCCTACCGCGCCGACTGGTTAATCTATGATGCGCAGTTCACCGATGCGCAATATGCGCGCTTTCCCCATTGGGGGCATAGCAGCGCGTCGCAAGCGCGTGAGATCGCCGAAGAGGCGCAGGTGCGCCAGTTGATTTTGTTCCATCATGATCCCCACCGTACCGATGAGGAATTGGATCGAATTGTCGCCGAACAGCAAGCACTGGCTGCGCCGGGATTGTTGGTGACGGCTGCCTTCGAAGGGATGGAGCTGTGGAGGACGCCATGAAGGTGCGGTTTTGGGGGGTGCGCGGCTATGTTCCGACGCCACACGCAGCTATGTTGCGCTATGGCGGCAATACCTGCTGCACTGCCGTTACCGGCGAACATGGCGAACTAGTGGTGCTTGATACCGGCACCGGCTTCTGCATGTTGGGCGATGAGTTGATGCAGAGCGAGTTTGGGCGCGGACGCGGCACGCTTACCCTCCTTATTAGCCATACCTATTGGGATCATATCCTTGGTTTGCCCTTCCCCGGCGTGGTGCATATTCCCGGCAACCGGCTTGATATCTATGGTCCCGATAGCACGCGCGGCTCGTTGCAAATGGTGTACGATGGCATGCTCTCGCCGGTCTATTCACCGGTCTACGGATTGGCCCATATCGGAGCGACACACCGTTTTACCACTATTTCAACCGAACCGTTTATGCTTGGCCGCTTGCTGGTCCGTGCTCTCCCGCTCTCGCGCCGCCAACATTCGCCGATTTGGGCGTACCGCTTGGAAGAGGATGGACGGGCGCTGGTGTATATCACCGATGTGCGCTATGGCGAAGATGGCATCCGCGAGGAGGCGATCGCGTTTGCCCGCAATGCCCACGTGCTTATCCACAGCGCGCCGTATCTGCGCGCCGAACAGGTGGAGGATTATGGCCATAGCCGGATCGAAGATGCGGTTGAGGTGGCCCAGCTTGCCGAGGTCGAGCGGTTGTTGTTGTTTCACCATGCTCCGACCCGCACCGATGATGAACTAGATGCGATTGTTGCCCGCCTGCGCGCCAATTTGGCGGCGCAAGGCAGCCGCTTGCAAGTGGATGCGGCGGCTGAGGGGATGGAATTGGTGGTCTGAGCGTGCTGCCGCACCATGCTAGCAAATCTCTACTTGCCACTGACGGAACGGATTAATTATTACGCATGGTGAACAGTTTCTCACTCTTCCATCTTGCGAGACAGCTTGCAGCGTAGTAGAATACTGGCAAAGCTCTTCAGCAAGTGCTACAGGGTTGTGGCACTCAATGTGGGAGTCAGGCTTTATGGCCCTCTTGGTCAGCCGCAATGCTCCGCAATTGATGACCTTTTGAGAAATAGCTCGGTCCTCGCCGCGCTAATGGCGGGGGCCGGGTTGTTTTTATCGCCCGGCTACCCAATGATGGGTTGGCCACAGCGGATGGAGGAATGCGATGGAACTCACCATCAAGAGCCGGAACGGCAAGATCTCAGATCGCCAACGCGCGCACATCGAAGAGAAACTCGCCAAATTGGGGCGTTACCTTAATGGCATTACCAGCATTGCCGTCGAAATCCAACATGAACAACAGCGGAATGCCGGCGAAATCTATCGGGTGCAGACGACGCTGGTTGCCGAGCACGGCGTGATCCTGCGCGCCGAAGAGCGCGCGTCTGACCTCTATGCCGCCATTGATGAAGTGCAGGAGGTGTTGCAGCGCCAGATTTCGCGCTACAAAGAGAAATATTGGCGGCGTGGCCGCGAGCTGCGGCGCGCGCCCAATGGTTTGACTCCCGCCGAAGAGGTTGCGATTGCTGAGGCTGAGGCGGAGGCCGTGGCTGCCCCCTCAGAGCCTGAACCAGAGGGGAAGGTGATCCGCACCAAGACCTTCCGCTTGCGGCCAATGTTCGTTGATGATGCGATCGAGCAGATGGAGTTGCTCGGCCACAATTTCTTTATCTTCCAAAACGCCGAGACGATGCAGATTAGCGTTCTCTATCGCCGGCGTGACGGTAACTACGGCGTGATTGTGCCCGAAGTTGGCTGATGTTTTTCCAACCCCTTCCCGCGCACACGCGCGGGAAGGGGTTTTTATGGCGTTAGTGCCACTATAACCCTGCCACTATCACTGCCACCACTACACAGAATGCTACCACCGTCAGCGCGACATGGGCATAGCCCAGCACTAAACCGAAGCGGGCCAACCCGCCGCCGGTAAGCTGGCCGTTGCCGCGCTTCACCGCGTTTTGCCCCAGATGGCCGCAGATGATAGCCGGCACGGCTAACAGCAATGGGACGAAGAAGAGAATCCACGTCGTGATGCCGCAGATGAGGCTGGCAATCGCTAACCGGCTGTTGCGCGCCGGCAAAATCGGCATGGTGGTGTCAATGGCTGGTGATGGCTGCCAGATCGCTGTGGCTAACGCTTGGCCGCAGGCTGGGCAGAACCGTTCGGCGCCGGTAATCGTGTGCTGGCAAGTTGGACACTGGCGCACGGCAGTCCTCCTTTGCTCAAACGAGAGGCTCCTTGATGGTGTCAAGAAGATGATCGCTTTTGAATCGCGTTTCAACTGTGGATGTAATGTGGTGATCAACCGTATGCCGCGCGATGTCCTTTGCAAGCATGGGAGACTGTGCATCTAGCCATTGCTGAGCCGTTGCTATCACATCATGTTCGGCTGCGGCTTCCATTCCATGCGCTCACGCTGTCGCCAGAGCGCGCACTTGCGCCCCAATATCAGGCGCAGTGACCAGCGCCTCGCCAACCAAAATCGCGTTAGCGCCGTATCCGCGCACTTCGGCCACATGTTCGGGCGTAAAGATGCCGCTCTCGCTCACTAGCAGCGGACGTTGTGGCCCGGCAGGCAGGTGATCGGCAATTGCTTTGGTCGTTGCGCGATCGGTGACGAAGCGGTGTAAATCGCGGTTGTTTACGCCGATGATCGGTGGGTTAAGGCGCAGCGCCCGCTCTAGTTCGGCGACAGTATGCACTTCGATCAACGCATGCATGCCGAGTTCGTAGGTCAGCGCAAACAGTTCGCTCAGCGCCCCATCATCGAGCGCAGCCACAATCAGTAAGATCGCGTCAGCGCCATACGCGCGCGCCTCATACACCTGATACGGTTCAATGATGAAATCTTTGCGCAGCAGAGGCGTGCCGGCGGCTTGCACTTCGGGCAGAGCGCGGATGCCGGCGAGGTAGGTCAGGCTGCCCTGAAAGAAACGCTGATCGGTTAAGACCGAGATCGCCGCTGCGCCATTGGCGACATACGCGCGGGCAAGGGCGAGATGGTCGAAATTGGCCAGCAAGACGCCGCGACTCGGCGAGGCTTTCTTCACTTCGGCGATCAGCGCGGTGGCGGGTGGACGGCGCAGCGCGGCGGCAAAATCGCGCACCGCCGGCGCGCGCTGGATCTTGTCGCGCAGCGCCGCTAGCGGGATCTTTGCTTGCTGGCGACGCACCTCGATCCGTTTGTGGGCCAGAATTTGTTCGAGAATGGTCGGTTCGCTCATTGCGGTTCCTCGGCGGGTGAGAATGTGCTAGGTGTTATTGTACCATTGACGATGGGATATGAGGATATGGTAGTGGGAATGTTCTCATCGCCAATATGGCTGATAGGGCGCTGATGGCG
>JANWYE010000269.1 GCA_025057175.1 Chloroflexus sp.
CAGAGCTAGCGCGCCGATCAAAAGCAGCGTATCGCGGTTCAAGCGGGGCGCCGGCGACGGTGGAGTCGGTGAAGGTTCGGTCTCGGACACAGAAAAGCCTCCGCTACAGTGCAACTGTCTCTCGCTTATCTTATCACACCGGCGCAAGCAATCATGACAATGCCAGCGCAGCCAACTCGGTCAACATTTCAACCGATGTGAGGCCACCATGCAAGCCGCGATAGGTAAAAGGCTTGGCGCGCGGATGATCCCAAATAATCGCTTCGCCGGGCGCAGGCAAGATAGTGATTTCGCCCAACCGCGCGCGCAACCGTTCGCTAGGCTGCGGGCCAAAATACCCAGTCGCCAGCAATTCGGAAGTTGGAAGCACCGTTGCCCGATCAGCGAGGCGCTGCTGGAGTTGCGCTTGGACCTCGGCCACCATCCCCGGCTGCACATGGAGAATTGTCACCCGCGGCGACCCCGACGGCGGCAACGGGCGCCGATCACCACCACGACGCAGATGGCGTTCGAGGTCGGGCCAGAGCCGGTTAAGCGTGATTGCCCGCTGCGGATCGACCGCAATCTGGCCGTGGTCGGCAGTCAGCAACAAGAGTGCAGGTTGTGGCGCAACGCGCAATGCTGGCGCCAAGTGTTGCTCAAGTTGGTCGAGCACACGCTGGATTTCAGCCATCACCGCCCCCGCTTCCGGCCCATGCTCATGCATCGCCGCATCAATCGAGTCGACGTACATCATATAGAACGCCGGCCCGCGCTGATGTTCGAGCAGATATTGCAACCGCGTTGCCGCGTCGGCAATATCCTGAAATGAAGTCACTAGCGCGCCGCTGCAAAACGTGCGCGTGTATACCGAATGGGCTAGCGGCGCTGGCAGCAATATAGCGCTCGCCACGCCAGCCGCGCTCAAGCGCCGATAGAAACGTTCGGGAGGATAAACAATAGCCGGATCAACCCCATACGCTACCAAGCCATCGGCCTCGCGCGCAAACACTGGTGAAAAGAGCAACGCAGCAATCACCGCTTGCAAATCAGGATCGAAGATGTGCCACTCGTAGATTCCACTCTGATCGGCTGCAAGACCGGTGTGCAGCAGGGTGACATGGACGGCAGTGGTTGAGGGGAAGGCGCTAGTCAACTGGCTGATTCGCCCTTCATGCAGAAACCGGCGCAGAAATGGGGCGTGATCAACAAACCGGCTGAAAAAATGCCAACCAAACGAGTCGAGCAGCAAGAGCACGACTGTCTGCGGCTGCGCTGGCAAACCGGCCAATACAGCAGGAGGCAGGCCAACGGTATCAGCCCCGGTAAGCAGTCGCTCGATCGTCGCCGGGATGCGAGCAAAGCCGTAGGTATCGTAGAGCGGATGCACATGATCATCGGCCTGCATTGCTGCGGTGATGGCAGCAGACGACTCGGCAACTAACATACGCTGCTCCTTGGAGATAATACGGAATACGGCGACGTTGCAATCTAACGGCGCTCCATACTCTTGCTTGCCTGCCACACGATCTGCTTTGCTCCAATTTGCCCTAGATTCGGTATAGCGACAGTATACCGCAGCCGCATCACGGTTGCCATGACGAATATCTTCAGGCAGGGTTTGAGCATATTGCATCGCTCGGAACCCGTGGTAGCCTCCCAGTGATTGCGCAACACCGATGTTACGTGCAGCATTTGCTGGCATGAGCCTTGCTGCCGTACTCTATGAGTTGCCGCCTGATTCGCCTGCAACACCATTACCTCATGACACACATCGTGGGAATATTGTCATTAAATGTTCACACTCCAGACCACCATCAAATAATTGACGATTTCCTTACCAACGGATAGAATAGGAGGCAAGTTTCGCGATCGATAGCACCGGCGCCACTATGAGCACACGCGATCTGATCGGCCTGCTTGTCTCGTTCGGGTACGCATTTGGCCTTCTCATCATTGCCGAAGTCATTCGCCGTTGGCGCGGCTATCCGCAAGATTTCACCCGCAAGTTCGTCCACATCGGCGCCGGGATGTGGGTTTTTGGCGTCCTCGCGCTGTTTGAGCATTGGACAATCGGCATCATCCCCTTTGCCACTTTCATCGTGCTCAACTTCATCTTCTACCGTTTTCGGCTTCTCGCCGCAATCGACGCGCCCGACAGCACACCGGGAACGGTCTATTTCGCGTTATCAATTACGATTCTGTTCTTAATCTTCTGGCGCACCAATTCGCCAGATGATCGTGGATATATTGCCGCTGCCGGCACCATGGCAATGACGTGGGGCGACGCGCTCGCCGCCATCATCGGCAAACGGTGGGGTCGCCATCACTATCAGGTTGGGCGAGGGCGACGCTCATTTGAAGGATCAGCGGCAATGTTTCTAGCCAGCGCGATTGCAATGTTTTTAACCTTGCTGCTAGTGCCGGGATCGGCCCTCAGCCCGCAAAGCGCGCCAATCGGGGCCGGGGCTGCGCTGGCGGCCAGCGCCCTCGCGGCAATCGTAGCCACAGTTGCCGAGGGCGTCTCGCCGCACGGTACCGACAACCTTAGCGTGCCCTTATTGGCCGGCGCTGTTATTGCCGGAGTTCTGTCATTTGTGCAATAATATAGGGCGAGCATTGCTGCTTGCTGGAATGAGATGAGGAGCGCGTCTTGGATAATCTTCGCATCCCAATCTTGAAAATTGGAGACATCCTGATCGCATCGATTCAGGTGGCTCTCCATGATGCCTCCGCAGTGCAATTTAAAGACGATCTACTGCAAAAGATTCACGATACACGCGCCCGTGGCGTGATTATTGATCTCACGGCGCTCGATGTGGTTGATAGTTTTATTGGCCGGCTCATCGCCGACATCGCTGCTATGGCCGGCTTGATGGGAGCGCGGGTTGTGCTTACCGGTTTGCAGCCAGCAGTAGCGATCACGCTAGTCGAACTAGGGCTTGAGCTACCGCGCGTGCTCACGGCGCTCAACCTCGAAAAGGGGTTGGTTATGATGCAGCGAATGACCAGCGAGGAGAGCGACGATGGCGCAGAGTAAGACTGCTGTCATTCGAAGCGACCTTGATATTGTCATCGCGCGCACCATGGCTCGCGATATGGCCAAGGCGCTCGGCTTCGGGCCGATCGATCAGGCGCGCATTGCCACCGCCGTGAGCGAGCTGGCTCGCAATATCTTTCTCTATGCCGGCACCGGCAATGTGACGGTGCGTGACATTGAGAAGGGGTCGCGTAAGGGCATTGAGATTATCTGCGAGGATCAGGGTCCCGGTATCCCCAATATCGATCTGGTGATGCAAGATGGCTACAGCACCTCGCGCGGTATGGGGATGGGTCTGCCCGGCGCTAAACGGTTGATGGATGAATTTGATATTAAGTCGAAAGAGGGCGTCGGTACAACCATTATTTGCCGCAAGTGGCGCACGTAGCGGTATCGTGATGTTGATTGAGCTGCGCCAACAGGGCCGCATTGACAATGCGGCCTTGCGATTTTTGATCCGGCCACGCCAACGGGGGCCGGGCGCGACTGTGGAACTATGCCGCCGGGCGGTCGCTACGGCTAGGTATCTGCTGTGGTCGTGCCCTCTTATATGCTTCGGAGGTTGTGGGGCCACCCGATGTCGATGTGGTGGCCCGGAAGCAAACTCTTCTCACGAACGGAGATCGATCAGCCGGAATCCGTTTAGGCAGGTATTCCTCCCACGTTCAGGAACATAGAGGCGCGCGGTTTTTCGGCGTTTTACGCGACCATGCGCTCGCCTTCGTCGTACGCTTTGGCGTACAATTCGATAATCTCTTGTTTGGTTGGCTTGCGCGGATTGTTGGCCGGGCTGCCGCTATCAATGGCCGCATCAGCCATAGCCGGCGCTAACTCCATTAACCGTTCGCGTTCGACACCTAACTGGCGCAACGAAGGGATCTTAATGTCACGCACCAGCCGCCGGATCGCCACCACAGCCCGATCAGCCGCTTCCATAAGCGAGAGGCCATCGATCGGTTCTCCCATCGCGCGAGCGACATCGGCATACCGCTTCGGATCACCCACCAGACTGAACTCCGTCACTACTGCTAGCAGAGCTGCATTCGAGACGCCGTGCGCAATGTGGAAATAGGCGCCGATCGGGCGCGACATACCATGCACGA
>JANWYE010000026.1 GCA_025057175.1 Chloroflexus sp.
GAGGCGCGGTTCGTTGCTGCCGATTCGCTTGCGCCACCGACCCCGCCCACGAAGATAGTGTTGGTTGGTTGGTTATTCTCGTTCGATCCGCCAACGACATACACCCATGCCGCATTAGCTTGCGTTGTGCCATCTTGTGGCGGCACAGCCGGCACAATGGCCACTGCCGCATTGAGGCGGCGATAAGGAAGGATGGCATCATTTGTTTCATCTGTGCCGACCACATAAGCCCCGCCGCCAGTCAGATCCTCGAGCAAAAACTGATCATTATAGATCGCAACCGGGATCGTCGCCGTCGCGCCAGCAGCGCCGGGTGAACCGGTGGCAGTAGAGCCGGTCACATAGTAGAGGCGGTTATTAAAGCTTAGACCGGTGACACCTTGGCGGCCTTGAATGTTAACACTGGTCGGCGGCGTCGTATCGCCAGTGCGCCCGACGAGATTCGTCCACGTCAGCGCGCCAGTGGTAGGATTCACATCAGCCCGCCGGATCGAGGTGTTCAGGCTTGTACAATCAATATTCGTGCAGCCGCCGAGCAAGAAGATTGCCTCTTTCTGCACCGGCGCACCGCCTTCGACCCGCGTTGCGTAGGCGGCGATCGCCGTGCCGGAGTGGAGGTTAAGCGGAATATTAGCTAGCCGCGCCCAAACCGTAGCCGAACTAGCATTGGTGGGGTGAACGAGGTTGCCATTGAGATCAACCCGGGTGTAGAAGACATAGGGATAAATGTCTTCTTGTAAGAACTGGCTGGGCGCGATGCTTAGACCGCCAATGGCATAGATATAATCATTGCCGGCGCTGGTGCGGACATGCACAAGTTGCACGTTCTGCACACCTCGCAGGTCAGGCGAGTTAGGATTGGTAATAATATTGCCGTTGTCGTCAAGTGTCGGGAAGCGCCAACTGTTCGGTGCGCTCCAGCCAGTGCTGACAATATTGCCATTCACATCAACTGTCGCTCGCTGAACAATATTGGTCGAGAAGTCGTAGGTAGCGCAATTGGGGTCATACATGCTACCGCCGACAATGAAAATATAACCCAGATTCGACCCAGCCGTTGCCGGCACAGCTACCGCGCCGGCCCGCGAACGGCCGGCTAAGGCTACATCACATTCTGGGCCGGGATCAACTGGAGGAATGGTGATCGCCGTGAATACATTGTTGCCGGGCGGCACCGGCTCTTGCGTCTCAAATGCGCCGGTCGTTTGATTCACCACGCCGCGATAGATATACGGTGATCGGTTTGCTTGCTCTAAATCAGGGCTTGTCGCGCCGCCAATTACGAACAGATACCTGCCCAGCGCCACCACTGGCGCATCGCTGAGCGCCTGAGGCAACTGGGCAGCAGCAGGGAACCAGTTGCTCGGGTTCAACTTCCCAGCCGGCGCTAGCTCGATTGCACCTACTACATCGGGCGCAGTAGGCGAGGCTGGCGCTGCTGATACTACCGTGCGTTGAAAGGTGCCGCTGGCAAAATCGGCTTGGGTATTGTCGATGATCTGGTCAGTGCCAGTTTCATCTTCTAGCGCGCGGGCCGGGGTCAACGGCCATGCCGCTAACAGTAACGCTATCAACATGAACGCTGCCAACAGCGCAGAGGGGCGGCGCAAGCAGGATTTCAATATCATCGAAAACCTCCCCGGGTGCAGTATGGTAGCGTTGTACCGGCAAAGACCCGGCACATCCGGTGCTATCAACCCACTACAAGCTGAGCGATCGCTGTTGCTGATAGAACGAATATGCCCTCACCTCTATTTGAGAGAGGGCATATCGGAAAGACTAGTTATTCACGGCGCATACATTGCCATCGAGGCGTAGGCGCAGATTCTGCTCAATGGTCGCAACGAAGCCTGCCTGACTCGATGGATCGAGTGTGACAACCATATCTGACTGGCTGGCAGCCCCGGTAAAGATTTGGCTATACATCCGCGGTCGGGCCGTCGGCGGGTCGAGCGGGTGGCGATAGAAGAGGTAGGCCTGCAGCCGATATGTGCCACGCGGGATCTGCTCGAAGGTGTAGCGCACCCGGCCATCGGTGCCGGCCACAATCGGCGCTCGGTAGACGCTGTTGGTCAAGGTGTCTTGCAGAATGACTTCACCAACATTCGGGTAGCTCAGACCGTTCACCGATTGGAAGTGGTTGCCGGGAATCGTGCCCCGCCACTCACCATCGCTGCCGCTAATGCAGGGGCCTTGTTCAACTTCCGCATTGATGGCCAGCATAATGCGATCAACGTTGTTCAAGCCATCTGAGCCACGCTGCAACGTTTCAGCCATATAGAAATGGCGTGGCGTTGACGCAACTCCGTCCTGCAAACCGAGAGTCGGAACCGCTGAGATACCAACCACGTACACATCAACCGACCTGCCTTGCGGCGCTGATGGAAGGGCCTTGATCTGGCTAGCCACCTGCACCATTTGGGTAATCGGTCGATCATAGCCTTGGTACCTACCGCCAATTTCGGTCGTCTGGCAAGGAGCATTGTCAAGCACTTCCCTACCTAAGAGGAAGCACCGGTGAGTGTTTGGCCCGCTCTGGGGCGAGTAAGTTGAGGCATTGCTGTGTGGGCCTTGCAAGTTGGTAGCGTTCACATTCATCATGTAATTCGAAAGACCATCAGTCACGAAGATAACCACGCGCCGGTATTCCCAGTCACGGTTGTTGTATCTCACCGTTCGCGGCGCGCTCTGCAACACTTGTTGCGCGCGATACAACGCGCCGGCGCCATTAGTGCCACCGTTGGCCAAGTATGGATCGCCGTTGACGCTACCTGCATCAAGAACCGCCTGTTTGAGCGCGCGTGGGTCAGAACTGAAGCTGCCATTAGCAGGGAACCGATTGCTAGTCGGCACAGATTCTCTGAACCAGATCAACACCATCTGGTCACTTGGCCGCGTGTTATCGTAGTCCGGATTGCCCGGCATATTCATCTGATCGATCAGCAAACGCACCGCCTCTTTCGCCACATAGATACGCCGCTCTTCGCGCACAGGCCACGCATTCGAAGCCTGCCCGGTGCAGTTTGGATCAGCCGGGCGCTGGCCAAATGGATCGTTGATGCATTGCGCCGTCACGAGCCGGCCATTTTGCGTATAACTTCCCTCGCCGCGGAAGTTCATGCTCATCGAACCGGTTACGTCGAGCACAACGACATATTGAATCGGGAAGCGTTGGCTATTGACGATCTGGTATTCCGGCCACAATTCTACGCTACCGGTCAGCCGCACCACATTCGCATTCTCTGGCGGCGGCGGAGTAGCTGAACATGCAGTGCCTTGCCGATCCGGATCACCGAGGAAGATGAAGTCCATGTAGGGACGATTGCGCTCACGACCATACTCAGTCAGCACAAACAGACCAAAGCGCACCACACGGTAGGCAGCATTGGAACCTTGACCGACGACAACATCATAGATTGGCAACACCATGCGCGTGCCGTTGGCGATATGGGCATCGAGCGCAGCGCGTCGATCAGAGCTATTGGTAAAACCAGAACTGCCGTAAACCCAGTCGCCAACATTGAGTTCACCGGGCCGTTCGGGGTAGTTGGCCGGCCGAGGCAGGTTGGGCGCTGGCCACGGTGTAACCTCCATGAAGCCCTTCGAGAGGGTACCGGTGCCGGTCAACGCCATTTCCAGCTCTTGGGCGCTATTGGCATTCGCGCCGCTGGCGCCGCGACCATCGAGCCAGCGCAACCAACCAAATTGGCCGGGAGCATTGTTTTCAGCCGGGTAGAGCCGCATCTTGGTGTAGCCACGATAGGTGCCTGATTGCAAAACCTGCCAGTTGTTGTCGGGCACGCCATCGCCATCCGCGTCACCCGGATTGCGGAACTGGTTGCCACTAATATACTCGTTGCTAATCCCAATGGGATACACGCCATCGGTTGGCGGACAGGTGCCAGCATAGGCGGTCGCCGCAAATGGCAACTGATTCTGATTAACGACGCGCGCGAAAAGGGTGTCTACATCCCCTTCAAGATTGACCTGAATATAGGCGACATTATCAGGCGCCACGGTTCCATCGCGCGTGATACGAGCGCCACCCAAAATCGGCTCGCCGCGCGCATTCAGGTAATAAGCCTCCATCCGAACATTCGGATTATTCTCGATTTCGATCCCGTTCGAGCGTAGTGAATTGACGATCGAGTCGTAGATAACCGTATTCGTCGTCCCTGCCGGCCGGCGAATATATGTATTCATAGCCGCCAGAGAGGCCGCATTGGCAGCGGCGACGGCGCGGCGCTCCTCAGAAAACGTGCGCCCAACGTCCACCGAGAGCGCCACCATACCCACAAGCACGACGATCATCAGGGCGAGCAGTGGAATGCTTTGCCCTCGCGCCCGTCGCGCTGGATTGGAGCGTATTGTGTGACGCACTGACATAGGTTTCCTCCATCTCTAATTTAGTGGCGCGTAAGTAGAGGGACGAGCAATTACCCAACAAACTGGCTACGAATTGGCATCGTGTACGTCACCGGCAAGATGATCTCTCTCCCAAGCGCAAATGGGAAGAAGAACTGATAACGATAGCGAACAGTTACTCGAATCCAACAGTTTTGCCCGGCGTTGCGCATGTCGACCCGCGGTGTCGAAGTGGCGCAAGAACCGCTTAAGCTAGCCGGGTTAGGCCCTTTTGGATTTTCAATAATGACAAACCCATTAGGATTGGTTGGATTACTTGCGCTAAACACCGCAGACTGACCGGCATCATCGATCCCGTCGCCGTTGAGGTCTAGCAGATTGGCCACTCCTGAGGGCCGCGTGCCGCCAGCAGTGCGAATGCGGTTAAAGATTTCTTGGTAATTGAGCCGCACTTCAGTCACTTGGCCATTATTGTCTGTCACTACTAGCGGATAACTGCCATACGCCGCCCCCTCCTGCGCAGCAGCGCGCAACGCTTGCAATGTAAAGAAGATCAAACCTAGATCAACTGCGGCTGCCAGTAAGAAGAAGATCACTGTAGCCGAAAGGGCAAATTCAACTAGCGCTTGACCGACCGTTTTACGACGCCGTTGTGCCATATTCCCCTCGCCTACTACCGCCCGCCCTGCTGAATTTCCCGCCAATCGGCCACATCACGCGCGCAAGCCACCCCGCGCGGGCTAGTTGGATTGATCCCTAAATTTTCAATCGACCGGCGCTGTACTACCCGCACATTGATCGTGCCGTTACTGATGCCAATCATTTGAAAGAGCGGCGTAATCGTGCGCACCGGGTAATTGATCTCGATTTCGATCGGGCCACGATCGCTCAAATTGCGTGTCTGGCCGCCATTGGGATACCGAATAGCGACGTAATCTTCGATCCGGCGGCCTTCGTTCGCTTGACCATCGAACAAGACCACATCCGAGCGAATTGCCTCCATAATTCCGCGTACACAAGCGTCAGCCGTGAAGCCGGGGTAGTTGGCCGGCGGATTGTTGCGCAAATCTAGCCAGCTCTGATGCGGTGGCAATTGTGCTGCCACTTCGGCGCCGTTGCGCGCCGCCTGCGACACCATCGAGTAGGCAAAAATGAGATAGCCAAATTCGATGATGCCGAAGATGACCATCAGCATAACGGGCAGCAACAGTGCCATCTCAACAATTGATTGTCCGCGTTTAGGTGTCATGGCATGCACTCCCGCGATCGCTTCTGCTCTGGTTATCAGTATATGACTCGCGCCAAAGTGGTGAAATAGTCCGAAGGTACCGGGTTTTTCAACAGAATAATCCGGCACTGGAAAGGCATAATCCTGCGGCAGAACGCCAATCTGAGGTGCGCAGACCAGCGCTAGTCGTGCCCGCCAATGTACTGCACAATCATACGTTGCCAGTAGGGCCAATCGTGATACCAGCCATCCCAAATGCGCAAGGCATTGCCGATCCCTTTGGCCCACAACTGGCTTGACAGTAATTCATTCGACCACGCCGACGGATCATCACGCCCCGTCACGAGAATGATGTCGGTCTCGCGCAAGCGATCAATGGTCCACGGATCATTGAGATTGGGAACAAAATCAACCGGATTGTGGAAATATAACCCCTGCGTGTAATTGGTAAAAAATCGCTTGAGATCGTACAAGCCCGAGAGACCAATGACGCGCCGTACCAAGCCGGGATGGCGCAAAGTGAAGATGACCGCCTCACTGGCCCCAAACGAGCAGCCGGTGGCCATCAGGAATGGATTAGGGTTCAGATAGCGCACAAGCGGCAAAACCTCTGTGATGAGATAGTGCTCGTACTGCTCTTCCCGCCACATCCGTGCATCAGTATCGGCGGCGTAGTTGTACCAGCTTTCGCTGTAGACGCTATCAACACAAATCAGTTGAATCCACCCCTGTTCGAGATGGTGACCAAGCGCAGCGACCATGCCCCGATCTTCGTATTCGTAAAACCTCCCATGCGAAGTTGGGAAGACGAGCACCGGCGCGCCGGCATGGCCGAAAATGAGCAATTCCATCGTTCGATTGAGGGCAGGGCTGTGCCACGAATGGTATTGTCGTTGCATATTCCACAGGTATGAGTTTCAAGCCAGCGATGACAATGGGTGCAATGATAGCCTGCGCAATCCGGTCTGTCAATGAATGCTTTTAGTGGATCACAGCAGGCGATAGTCATCCAATATTGTTGTGGTGCTCGCCCAAAGCACTGATATGATGAGGAGAGCATGGCATTTTTAGCTACTGATCAAATCCGTGAGCTCACTTGGTCACATCTCTTAATGTTAGTCTGTGGACGTTGGCTAGTAAGCCTCGCCTTTCGCATTGTCTATCCACTGTTGGCATTTTTGGCCGCCGGCTTTGCCGTTGATCTCAGCACCGCCAGCTTGTTAATCACGGTGCAAGTAGGCGCATCATTGCTCAGCCCATTCGGTGGAGTGTTGAGCGACAACATCGGCGATCGAGCCACAATGATCTGGAGTGGTATCACGTTTGTGCTCGGCGCTGCTATCTGCGCGCTAAGCCGCACATTTTACCTATTTCTAGGCGGTTATGCCGTGATTGGGCTGGCCATCGCGTTAGGCATGCCGGCTTTGCAAAGTTATGTCAGCGCGCGTAGCCGCTACGAACGGCGAGCGCGGATGCTCGGCGTATTGGAATTGAGCTGGGCGCTCTCGGCATTGCTCGGCGTGCCACTGATGACATGGGTGGCAGAGCAGTTTGGGATCGCAGCAGTTTTCACTGGGTTGGCCAGCGCAGGCGTAGTGGTGATCTTATTGTATATCATGCTCCCAAACGATGCCCAGCCGCCACCTCGCTCGCTACGCCAATCACTCCCTGCCGGCAACGTCTTGCGCATCTGGCAACAACCGGGTATTCTAGCTGCATTAGGGTTTGTATTTGCGCAATTGGCGGCAGTCGAGCTGATTTTTGTCAGCTACGCCGGTTGGCTGAGCAGCGCGTTTGGCGCCACCACTACCGAACTTGGCTTGGTGTTTGCACTATTAGGCATTGTTGAATTGGCCGGTTCATTAGGAGCCACCCTCTTCACTGACCGGATCGGCAAGCGGCGCGCTGTGTTAGGCGGGTTTCTGCTGGTTGGCATTTGGCTGTTACTTTTAGCGCAGAGCAGCTCGTGGCCAATTTTCTTGACCCTGTTGCTGGCGTTTGATCTCTGCTTCGAGTTTGCAATTGTCTCGACCTTCCCGCTGATCAGTGGTCTGAGCGCGCAGCAGCGCGGCGCTATCCTCGCCCTGATGAATGCTTGCATTGGCGGCGGGCGGATTGTTGGTTCGCTGGCCGGGCCATGGCTCAGCGCCACCGCCGGCTATCCGCTCACGAGCACGCTCGCCGGAGCATTAGCGTTGATCGGGGCCGGGCTTGGCATACTGTTTATTCGGGAAGGAAACGCTTAAGCAGATGTTGTAACAGATCACCGAGTCGCTGCATCTAATTGGTAGCAATTGCTACAAGTATTGCGCGAAAGGAAGCAAATCAATGGCTTTGATGCAGGAAAAAGATCGCAAGGCGGTGCGGGAAGCATTCGCCGGTTTGAACCGCCCAGTTGAGCTTGTGCTGTTCACATCGGACGCGAGTGGCGAATACAGTGAGGTAACTCACGAACTGCTCCAAGAGGTTGTGGCGCTTAACCCATTGCTGAGCCTAAGTGTCTACGATTTGGTCAAAGACGGCGCGTATGCAGCCGAGCTTGGCGTTGATAAAGCGCCGGGGATTGTCTTTTTGGTTGGCGAAGAGCGGCAAAACCATGGCTTACGCTTTGCCGGCTTGCCCAGCGGTTACGAGTTTGCCTCGTTGATTGAAGGCATCCGGTTGGCCGGCGGCGCGGCTCAGCCCGATCTGCAACCGGCGACAATGGCGCTGCTCGACACCATCAAAGCCCCAATGCACTTGCAGGTGTTCGTAACGCCAACCTGCCCCTACTGCCCGCGCGCCGTAGTGATGGCCTACCGGCTGGCGCTGGCCAATCCGTACATTACCGCCGAGGGCATCGAAGTGACTGAATTCCCCGAACTCGGCGATCGCTATGCGGTCATGGGTGTGCCCAAGACTGTCATTGACGATCTGGTGCATATCGAAGGCGCAGTGCCCGAAGGCATGATGGTAAACAAGCTGCGCGAGGCGATTGTCGCGGCGGCATAATTGTTGTTGAGTCGGTAGCGCCGCGTGGCTATGCGGCGCTACCGGGGACCCATCGCAGCCATGATATACTATCGGCACCATCATGCCTGCGATGGAGGAACTATTGTGCCGGGACCGATCATTGACCTTTCGCTCTACGATGATGAACAGGCGTTGCTTGCCGGCCTGCGCCGCGGCGATCCCGACGCCTGCACCTGCTTTGTCAAACGCTTTGCGCCACTCGTCTACGCGCGCGCCTTGCATCTGCTCGGCGACGCCGACGATGCCGAGAATGTGTTGCAGACGACATTTATCAAGGCATGCGCGGCGTTGCCTGAATACACCGGCGCTGGCAGCCTGAGTAGTTGGCTATACCGGATCGCCTCGAACGAGGGGCTGATGCTGTTGCGGCAAAAACGGCCCCAAGTCGCGCTTGATGCCGTAGGCGAACTAGCACCCGACGATGCGGTAACGCTTCACCAAACAATATGGGCTGTCGATCCGGCGCGGAATGCGCTCGATGGCGAATTGCGCCGCGAGATCGCCCAAGCAATTGCCGAACTGCCCGACGCACTGCGGGCTGTGATCGTCTTGCGCGACATTGAACAACTCAGCACCGAAGAGACGGCAGAACGCCTAGGGATTAGCCCCGGCGCAGTCAAGGTGCGGTTGCACCGCGCGCGCATGCGGTTGCGCGAAACGCTGGCGCGATATGTCGAAGCAACTAAAAACGAGTAAGGGCAAAGCGTTGCCCACGTCGATTGCGGCAGGCAGGGCAACGCCTACCTTGCCCTAATGCGTATCCCACCCATCTCATCTCGAGGATGCCGATGGCCCAGCACGATCACCATCACTGCCTTGACTTAATCGATCTACTCAACGACTACCTCGATGGCGAACTCAGCGCCGAATCATGCGCCGAGCTGGAAGAGCATCTGCGCCAATGCCCTGAATGCGAAGCGTTGTTATCATCGTTGCGGCAGACCGTGAACATCCTGCATCATTTTGACGATCTACCACCCCCGCTGCCCCCCACGCTCGAAGAACGGCTGATCGGCCACATGCAGCGACACATGCAAACTAGACCACACTAGCGGCCATAATGGGCGATCAGCAATTGGCGAAAGGCATACGCCACTGGCGAGAGCGGGCGCGCCGCGCGCCACAATAGGCGCAACGTGCGGCGCAATGGCCGGCCACTGATTGGAATGGCATGCAGCGCGCCTAACTCTTGCTCGGCCGTGATGGTGTAGAGTGGGAGAATTGTCAGGCCAGTGCCAATCATGACCATGCGCTTAATCGACTCAAGATTATCTAGCTCGGCTATTACCCGTGGCGCGAGCGACTGATCGCGCAACGCCTGATCGAGCCAAGCCCGAGTTTGGCTATTTGATTGGCGCATCACCATCGGCTGGCCGGCTAATTCGCTCAACTGAACTTCATTGCGCCCCCACCACGGATGGCGCCGGCCTACAACCACATACTGATCAAACTCACGCAATGGCTGCTGCTGAATGTCGGTATCAGCGCCATCAAGTTCGCCCTCAATTGCGCCGAGATCAAGCATGCCACTGCGCAATTCGGCCACAATCGCCGGCGATGTGCCGGTTTGGGCGCTTACAGAGAGGTTAGGGTACCGTTGGCCGAACATCTGCACCCATTCGGGCAACAGATAGGCGCTTACACCGGGCGTCACGCCGATGGTTAACTGGCCGGCACGCAAGCCGGCTACATCGGTGACAGCCAACTCAGCTTCGGCCACAATGCGGAAGATACTCTCACAATAGGATAGCAACCGCTGCCCGGCGGGGGTTAGCTCAACGCCACGCCGGCCACGGGCAAACAACTCGGTGCCAAGCGCATCTTCAAGGGCGCGAATGTGCTGGCTGACCCCTGATTGAGTCATGTGCAACTGCTCAGCCGCTTTGCTGAGGCTGCCAGCAGCGACAACACGAGTGAAGATATCGAGTTTGTAGAGATCGAGCATCGTTGCTCTCCCAAATGCTAATAGACGAAGATACGTTATTTCCTACCCCACGAGAGATTGTTGAGCCACTACCATTGGTTGCTACTCTCATTTGCTACCGGAATAACCACCCATCATCACAGCTATAAGTTACCGCTTAGAGATAGTATAAGCAAGATGCAGCTTCTGCCAAGGGATCATTTTTGTTATCCTCTGTACAAAGAATCCCAACACTCTAGACAAGCGGTTGGCGCCAACGCCGCGAAAGGGTAAGCCGCCCCCTCCAAGGCGACGCAAGGACAAGTAGAAGAAGGGAACAAGAGCGATGTTGCTGAAGTACTTCTACGACGAGATGCTGGCACAGGCTTCCTACCTCATCGGTTGCGCTAAGACCGGCGAGGCGATGGTCATTGACCCGATGCGCGATGTGGAGCCATACCTGCGCGTGGCGGCGAAGGAAGGCTTGCGGATCACCCACGTCACCGAGACCCATATTCATGCCGACTTTGTCAGCGGGGTACGTGAATTAGCCGCTCGCACCGGCGCGCAGATGTATCTGAGCGACATGGGTGATGAGAACTGGAAGTATGCCTACCCCGAAGTTGATAAGGCTATCTTGGTCAAGGATGGCGATACGTGGATGGTCGGCAATATCAAAGTGCAGGTCATCGCTACTCCCGGCCACACCCCTGAGCACATTGCTTTCATGATCACTGACACGGCAGGTGCCGACCAGCCCATGGGCGTTTTTACCGGTGACTTCCTCTTTGTGGGCGACGTGGGCCGGCCTGACCTGCTGGAGGAGGCGGCTGGCATTGCCGGCACCAAAGAGCCGGGCGCTCGCCGGCAGTTCCACTCGGTGCAACGGTTTAAAGCACTACCCGACTATTTGCAAGTTTGGCCAGCGCACGGTTCGGGCAGCGCGTGTGGCAAGGCGCTTGGCGCAATTCCTTCCAGCACGCTTGGTTACGAGAAGCGGTTCAACCCGGCATTCCAATTTGACGATGAAGATGCGTTTGTGCGCTGGCTGCTGCACGGCCAGCCTGAGCCGCCGCGCTATTTTGCTCGCATGAAATATGTGAATAAGGTCGGCCCAGCTCTGCTGCATGATCTGGCGATGCCGGTTGAGATCGAGCGGCCGGTGCTCGACAAGGCGATCGCTGAGGGTGCGCTGGTCTTCGACCTGCGCAGCGCCGCCGAATTTGTCGCCGGTCACGTGCCGGGCAGCATTAGCGTACCCATCCGCAAGATGTACAGCAGCTACGTGGGCTGGTTTGTTGACTTTACCAAGCCGACCTACCTTGTGGTGCCCGATGACGCCAACATGGATGAGATTTTGAAGGATTTGCGGGCGATTGGCGTTGATGACATTCCGGGCTACCTGCCGGCCTCGGCGCTGGGCGGCAATCTGGCCCAATTGCCCACGGCAACGGTGAAGGATCTGAGCGCAGCGCTGGCCAATCAGTCGGCGGTCATTCTCGATATGCGCAACCTGACCGAGTACGAAGAAATTCATCTGCCCGGCGCGATGCATATTCCGGTCGGTTACCTGCCACGTCGGCTAGATGAAATTCCACGCGACAAGCCGATCATCGCTCACTGTGCTACCGGCTACCGCTCGCAGGTCGGCACGAGCCTTCTCCGCCGCCTCGGCTTCACCAACGTCGCAACCCTCGTTGATCCGCAGGGCACATGGCGTGATCTTGTTGCCGCAGTAGAAGTCTGAACTTGTCGGCAAGCAACACTCACCCGGTAGAGAAACTTTCTCTGCTGGGTGAGTGATGATATAGATTGCGAGCAACAGTTTGCCCAAACACAAGTTGGGCGCAACCCGTAGGAAAGGCTATGACATACTCGCAAACCAATGGTGGTGCAACCGCGGAGGTGCAAGTGCCAGACACTGCTCACATTGCCGAGATGTTGCATCAGGTTATGGAGCGGATGGATCGGCTTGAGCAGCATCTGGCGAAAGTCAACACGCTGGCCGATGAAGCGCCAGCGCTGTTGGCCATGGCGACCGACACGGTCGATGGGCTGTACCGCGATGCCGCTCGCGCCGGTGTTGACATCGATGAGCGGCTGAAGGTGGGTTTGCACGCGCTCGAGCGGCTGACTGAGCCGGCGACATTGCGCGCGTTGGCCGGTCTAAGTGAGCAGCTTGTCACGCTTGAGCAACTGGCCCGCCAAGCGCCCGGCTTTGCCGCGATGACGGTTGATATGATTGACGAGCTGTACGCTGCGGTGAGCAAGCAGGGTGTCGATCTGGAAGGCACTGTCCGGCAAGGGCTGCTTGCGTTGCGTAACCTGTTGACCCTCATGCAATCGGAAGAGGTCAAGGCGCTGATGAGTTCGGGCGTGCTTGATCCAAAGACGCTGCAAGTGATGGGTGCTGCGGCACACGCGCTGGTCAGCGCGCAACGCGAACCGCGCCGAGCCGGACCGATGGCGTTGTTTGGCGCGCTCTTCAACCGTGATGTGCAGCGCTCGCTCGGTTTTGCGCTCAACTTCGCCGAACGGTTCGGGCAGAAGTTGCCGGGGTAGGTGAGAGTTCATTTCTCAGCTAAGCAATCGCGGCCGCTATGCCGCTAACACTCTAGAAAGAGGTAACTGTTATGGCCAAGAGCCACTATCAAGTTGTTATCGCCGGTGGCGGCACTGGTGGTCTGACCGTCGCCGCGCAACTGATGGATCAACCGAATCCGCCGGAGATTGCGTTGATCGAGCCTTCGACTGTGCATTATTACCAGCCGTTGTGGACGCTGGTTGGGGCTGGGGTCTTCCCGCGTGAGCAATCGGCTCGCCCGGAAGCCGACTACATCCCGCCGGGCGTGACGTGGCTGAAAGAGAAGGTCACAGCGTTCAATCCCGATAACAATAGTCTGACCCTCGGCAACGGCGAGACGATTACCTACGACTTTCTGGTAGTGGCGTTGGGCATTCAGATCGACTGGGGCAAGATCAAGGGTCTGCCGGAGACCTTGGGCAAGAATGGCGTCTGCTCGAACTACTCGTACGACACGGTGGAGTATACGTGGCAGAATATTCGCACCTTCCGTGGCGGCAATGCGGTGTTTACGCATCCCAGCACGCCGATCAAGTGCGGTGGCGCGCCGCAGAAGATCGTCTATCTGGCCGATGACTACTTCCGCCGGTCGGGTGTGCGCCAACAGAGCCAGCTCAACTTCTACCACGCTGGCGCGGCAATCTTCGCGGTGAAGAAGTACGCCGACGCGCTCAACCGGGTTGTGGCGCGCAAGGGTATTAACGTCCACTTCCAACACGACCTGATCGAGGTGCGTGGCGAAGCGCGCGAGGCGGTCTTCCTCAATCTCGCTACCCGCGAGACAGTGACGGTCAACTTCGATATGCTGCACGTCTCGCCGCCGCAGAGCGCGCCGGATGTGATCAAGAGCAGCGCATTAGCCAATAGTGGCGGTTGGGTGGATATTGACCAATACACGCTCCAACACAAACGCTACCCCAACGTCTTCAGCCTTGGCGACTGCTCAAGCCTGCCCACATCGAAGACGGGCGCTGCGATCCGCAAGCAGGCGCCGGTGCTGGTGGCTAACCTGATGGCAGCGATTGCGAAAGAGACCTTGCCTGCCACCTACGATGGCTACACCTCGTGCCCGCTGGTGACCGGCTATGGCAGCCTGATTTTGGCCGAGTTCGATTACACGAACCAGCCGAAAGAGAGCTTCCCGTTCGACCAGTCGCAAGAGCGCTACAGCATGTACGCGCTGAAGGCGTATGGCCTGCCGGCGATGTATTGGAACGGCATGCTGCGCGGGCGGATGTAGGATCAGAGCGGCGCTTGCCCGTACAGGATAGAAGAATTTTTCCGGGTCTCCTCCCTCCCCGCATAGAGACGGCCTAGTGGGCCGTCTCTATGTGATCAATACCGTTGATCGCTGACCGAGATGCGCAGCAGGAGACCCACGATCAAAAAGTTGATCACGATTGACGAGCCGCCGTAAGAGATGAACGGCAAGGTAATACCGGTCAGCGGGATGAGGCGTAGATTGCCGCCGAGGATGATCAATGACTGCACAGCGATAATCGAGGTCAGGCCAACCACTAGTAATTGCTCGAAACCGCGGAAGCGACCGGGAATGGCTAACGCCAGATGGTAGCCGCGGAAGATGAGCAGCATGTAGGCGATCAGCACTGCTAGTGTGCCGGCCAACCCCATCTCTTCACCGATTGCCACGAAGATAAAGTCGGTATGCACAGCCGGCACATATTCGGGTACACCACGCCCCAAGCCAGCCCCAAAGATCCCACCCGAAGCCAGCGCATAGATTGCCTGCACGATCTGATAGCCCGGCCCTTGAGCAGTTGCCCACGGATCGAGCCACACTGACACGCGCAAGCCAACGATTGGCAAGAAGCGGTAAAGCAGATAAGCGCCACCGGCAAAGGCAGCCATGCCAACCAGCACATATAACCCGCGCCCGGTAGCTACGTAGAGCATTGCCAGAAAGACGCCGAACAGCAACAAGGCCGCGCCCAAATCGCGCTGGAAGACAATGGTTAACATCGCGATGCCCCACATGCCGGCCAGTGGAACCAAGTAAGGCAATGGCGGCAATTTGAGCGGGCCAAGCCGGTAATTGGACTGCACGACCTCGCGGTATTCGTTGAGGTAGGAAGCCATAAAGATGACCAGAATAATTTTGAGCAGTTCGGATGGCTGGAAGTAGAAGAAACCCAGATTGAACCAGACTCGCACCCCGCTGGCGTTGGGATCAACCCCAAAGATAAAGGTCGCTAAAATCAGCAACAGGCCGAGTGACAACCAGAGATACCGGTAGTGATCAAGCACATCGATAAACGAGAGGCGAAACAGCCGGATACAGATACGATCGAGCGGGGTGAAAAGGATGATCGCCATGATGATCGTGCCCAGCGTCACCCATAGCGTCTGCTTGGCGGCAATGCCTTCGTAGCAGGGAAATCGCTCGCCGGCGGCATTGCTGCAAAAGGCGATCTGGTTCAGCCCCGGCTCTAACCGCGCGGTCATCATCAAGCTCAGCCCGGCCAACAGCGCGACCAGCGGCAAGATCAACTGGTCAGCAGTTGGGCTGCGCCATGACAGACCAAGCGAAATGGCGACAAAGAGCAGCAATGGCAAGCTCGATGGCCAGAGTATGTGGGCCAACCCGCTGAGCGTCGTCTGCAACTCGCTTTGGCCGGTAGCGACAACAACCAGCAGGTAGCCAGCAGCGAAGAAGAGCAGCACTGTCGCCAACAATTGCAATTCAACTGCGCGCAAGCGGCGGAGCTGGGCAAAGGCAGCGCGTAGCGTAGCCATAGGCAATGTCCTTATATCGGCCAGTTCGACTCGCGCTCGCAATGGAAGCCGGCCCGTTCGAGTGACTCGATCACCGCTTGACCATGCTCTTCATCGCGCACTTCGAGGATCAACTCGACGCCGGCGCGATCAATCGGCACGCGCCACATCCCGCGCCGGTGGAAGAGATCCATGACGCTAGCGCCAGTCGAGGCAACGTGATTAACCAATGCCGCTAAACCTCCCGGACGGTCATCAACGCTGGTGCGGAGCAGCAGATAACGCCCCTGCCGCACGAGGGCATATTCGATCACACGCATCAGGAGGTTGGCGTCAATATTGCCGCCACACAGGATGGTAGCCGTGACTTGATTCGGCTGCACCGGCACCTTACCGCTCAGCAGAGCAGCCACCCCCGCCGCGCCGGCGCCTTCAACCACCAACCGGCTATGCTGCAAGACGTGGGCAATCGCCATCACAATCTCTTCGTCGTCAACCGTCACCACTTCATCAACCAGCGCCTGAATCATCGGCAGGGTCAACTCACCGGGACGCTTAACGGCAATACCGTCGGCAATCGTTTGGGCCGCAGGCGCAGTCACCGGATGGCCGGCGGCCAGTGAAGCAGGCACGGGCGCGCAACCGGCGGCCTGCACGCCGACAATGCGCACATGGGGCAGCAAGGTCTTCACAGCGAGGGCGATGCCACTGATAAGCCCGCCACCGCCGATAGGCACAACGAGCTGTTGCAGATCGGGCAAGGCTTCAACCAGCTCTAGCCCAATTGTACCCTGACCGGCAATCACCCGCGGATGGTCAAAAGCGTGAACGTAGGTCAAGCCGCGCTCCTCCTTGAGCGCGTGGGCGTAGGCAACTGCATCGTCAAACGTCGGGCCGTGCAGAATCACCTCAGCGCCGAGGCGACGGGTAGCGACCACCTTGGTCAAGGGGGCGCGTTCGGGCATCACAATCGTGGCTTTCACCCCTAACAACTGGGCAGCCTGCGCCACGCCTTGGGCGTGATTGCCGGCGGAGGGAGCAATCACCCCACGGGCCTGTTCTTCGGGGGTGAGATGGACAATCGTGTTATACGCGCCGCGAATTTTGAATGAACCGCTTTGTTGGGTATTTTCGGCCTTGTAAAAGATCGGCCCACCCAACTCGGCGCTGAGGCGAGTCGCCGGCAAAACCGGCGTGGGCAAAATAATGTTGCGCAGCGCGCGCCGCGCAGACTGAATATCGGCTAACTCAATGGCAAATCGGCTCATGGAACGTCGTTGCTCCTTAGTTAAATGCCATCATCAGTGAAATCATATCGCTTCCAGATCAAGATTAATGTTTCTTCGCTTAAATTGGAATTGCTTGTCGTCAATCACGACCAGAAAATATTCTTCTGTCATTGCGAAGGTTATTTTGGGCAACTGTATTGACGCATCATTTAGCACCTGTTGAATTGGCAGTCTAACATATTTTTCAATAAACCGGCTCATGGTATCACCTGCAACTTGCATGAGATGCCGCCAAGCCTCTTCACCAATGTATACTTCTCCCTGCTCTCGCCGAAATGCGTTGGCTAAATCTTCAAGGCGGGAACTAGGCGTAGGATCAAACACAACCAGAACAGGAGTATATCCACTTACTCGACAATCCACCGGAAAATCAAGCTCTTCTTGCCATCTTCCTTGCCCGGAAGCTGCAATGGTAACGCGCATCTTGATCTCATAGGCAAGTTTATCGCGTATACAATCAACCTGACGGCCACGCGCCGGATCACGATGGCGACGAATAGGACTTTTTGCTGCGCTTAACGAAACCCCGCCAATCGCATTCGCAATAATTGGCTCAAATAAATAGCCTGTCTCTTGAGCAGCACGGTTATCAATGTCGTACAACCATTTGCGCCAAAGTAGGAAGGCAGCTAACGCAGATGGTTCGATCTGACCATACTGAAGCAATGCTCTTGGCCCCACTTGATCAAGTGTTGGAATAGGTTGATGCGAAATGATACGCGCATACTTTAGTCGACTCTTGTGCAAGGTCGCGAGACATGCAAAATAGGTGTCAGCATCGGGAACAATAGTCACAAGACGCTCAAACAAAGGAATGAACGCAATATCAGGCAGGGTGAGTCGCTCAAGATCAGGTTCAGAAAAAAACTCAGGGAATGACACGGATGCTAATTCAGAAAACCTATCAAGCAATCCTAGATCGCGAATAATGGTCGCTGTGAGAAAACTGCAGATTGCATCACTCAACTCAACCCCAAGTGTACCGCCGCTAACGGCACGCACTCGGGAAATCAGCGCCTTCTGAGCTTGGGTCAAGGCCATAATGACAACTGCTCCTGCAATGCATACCGATTACGAATCATCATATCAACACGCTGCAAAACGGGACTCATACCATCAGCAATTGTAGGCACAAATGAAATCAATGCTCCTTGAGAGATCACTTCCAAGTAACGACCAACTTGTAAATCTCGTAACAGGCTCATCGCAATAATTCGACTCAACAATGGCGGAACTGCATTAGCTATTTGGAGCATACATGCAGTATTGGAACCAACAAACACGAACTGATCTGGAAAAGACTGAATGCGAGCACATTCTCGCAGAGTAAGAAACCGATGTTCGCTTGGATGCACAAACTCGGTCAATGCACCACTAGTAATGGTACCTGCCGGCTGATCGGCACGAAGACGTCGCAGACCAAATGGCGCACCCCCACGCCGTTCAGAAGGTGTGCCATCCCTGACTCGGCGAAACGCGCGCCGGCGATAGCTTTCGTGCCATAACGAAGACGGTAGGTCTTTCATAGACTGTCCCGGTTGCAAGAATTCAATTCGTTGCCGATCTAATAATGATATTTCACGCGCAACATGACCCTGTGGCTCGCCCGGAGGGGCTAATGCAGGCTGGGGCAAGCCTTCGAGCGCGTCTGCCAAAGTTGGGCAAGGAGGTAAATGATGGAAAGCCTTCGCAACGCCCGGCGCACCGAAAGCATGATGGGTTGGTTCAGGAAAGGTCGGATCCCATCCAAGGCCACCGATCACAACAATTCGTTTGCGATTCTGAGGAACCCCATAGTTGGCGGCATTCAGTTTGCGCAGATGGATGCGATAACCAGATGCAATCAAAGGATCTAATAAATCAAACAACAAGCTACCGTTTTCTATAGTTAAAAAACCTTCAACATTTTCAAACACAAAAGCTTTAGGCTTTATACGAGCAACTAATTGCGCAAATACTCTGATTAGAGCATTTCTGTGATCATGCAATCGACGTAACCCTGCTGAAGAGAAACCTTGGCAGGGTGGTCCGCCAACGATAACATCGGCATAAGGCAGACTAATTTGATCGGTTATGTCAATACACCGAACATGATCGCCTAGATTCAGTTGATATGTTTGGACTGCATTCTTGTCGTGATCGGCCGCAAAGACGCCTTCAAATCCAGCCTCTATAAACCCAAGTGAACAACCACCTGCACCACAAAAGAGATCAATGAACGTGAACCCGGTCATATCAAGCGACTCCGGCCAAACAGCAACATACATTGCCATAGTGCTGTGACATATTAATGCCACAGCTAGACCACACTAAACACATCTGTTTTATTAATATAACGATTTGGCCCTAATCCTCGCCGGCAATCAACTCTTGCGCATTAGCCGCCCGCGCCGCCAGCACGCGGAAGCGCATAGCAGTATCGCGGTCGCGGGCATGTTCGGCAGCCCGCATCAACACACCTAGTGCCAGTTGCAAGCGGCGCAATTCCTCGCGGTCGCCGGCCAATTGCCAGCGCGCAATTTCCTGCTCGCAGTATTGAGCGATCTGATCAATCGTCAGCATAAGAGGTCTCCTTTTGCCCTTGCGCTGTATTTGGTTGCCATTGTACCATTGTTGCTCGACACGATGAGAAGAGTAGGGGTGGGGAAAGGAGCAAACCCGATGCCAATGAGCATTGCCGAGCTGACCGATGCGATCAACCGGTTTGTGACCGACAAAGGCTGGTATGCGCCGGATAGTGTCTTCCCGCAGACGCCGCGCAACATTGCGATTTCGGTAGCGGTAGAAGCCGCCGAGATTCTGGAGCATTTTCAGTTTCACGACGAGCCGCGCAACCGTGAGGCGCTGGCCGGCGAGTTGGCCGACGTAGCTAATTATCTCTTTCAACTGGCCTATCTGCTCGATATTGACCTCGAACAGGCCATTTTGGCTAAGCTGGCCGAGAACTACGGACGCACATGGGACGGATGATGATTGTTCGCACCCTCTTTCACAATCGTGTAACCACGGCGTAACGGCGGGTGTTATAATGCATTTCACCTATCAAATTTTTCGACCGTGCTCGTCACGTTCAACGAAGAAACCGGAGAAATGCACATGGATCGTGCCGAACAGATCAAACAAATCGCCGACAGTTGGAATTCGCCGCGTTTTGCCGGCATCGTGCGCCCGTACACGCCGGAAGACGTTTACCGTCTGCGTGGCTCGGTGCAGATCGAGTACACCCTCGCGCGGATGGGGGCCGAACGCTTGTGGAACCTGTTGCATACCGAGCCGTACATTAATGCGCTCGGCGCGCTGACGGGCAATCAGGCCATGCAGCAGGTGAAGGCCGGGTTGAAAGCGATCTACTTGAGCGGTTGGCAGGTAGCGGCTGACGCCAACCTCGCCGGGCAGATGTACCCTGATCAGAGCCTCTATCCGGCGAATTCGGGGCCGCAGTTGGTGCGCAATATTAACAATGCCTTGCGGCGCGCCGATCAGATTTATCACAGCGAGGGACGCAACGATATTTACTGGTTTGCGCCGATCGTGGCTGACGCTGAAGCCGGTTTTGGCGGCCCGCTCAACGTATTTGAGATTATGAAGGCCTATATCGAGGCCGGCGCGGCGGGCGTGCATTTTGAAGATCAGCTTGCTTCCGAGAAGAAGTGCGGTCACATGGGCGGGAAGGTGCTCATCCCAACGCAGGCCGCAATTCGCAATCTGGTAGCGGCCCGGCTAGCTGCCGACGTGATGGGCGTGCCGACGATCATCGTCGCCCGCACTGACGCCAATGCCGCCACGCTGCTAACCAGCGACATTGATGAGCGCGACCGGCCCTTCTGCACTGGCGAGCGCACCAGCGAGGGCTTCTACCGAGTGCGGGCCGGCCTCGATCAGGCAATTGCGCGCGGCTTGGCCTACGCGCCCTACGCCGACATGATTTGGTGCGAGACGAGCGAGCCGAACCTCGAAGAGGCGCGTCGCTTCGCCGAGGCAATCCACGCGCAGTTCCCCGGCAAGCTGCTGGCCTACAACTGCTCGCCCTCGTTCAACTGGAAGAAGAAGCTCGACGACGCGACAATTGCCGCGTTCCAGCGCGAACTGGGCGCAATGGGCTACAAGTTCCAGTTCGTGACGCTGGCCGGCTTCCACGCGCTCAACTACAGCATGTTCGAGCTGGCGCGCAACTATCGCGATCGCGGCATGGCTGCCTACAGCGAGCTGCAGCAGGCTGAGTTTGCGGCGGAAGCCTACGGCTACACGGCGACGCGCCACCAGCGCGAGGTGGGCACCGGCTACTTTGATGAGGTGGCGCAGGTGATCGCCGGCGGCGAGATTAGCACCACCGCACTGACCGGTAGCACCGAGGAAGAGCAGTTCCACTAGAGACCCCTCACCCCCCTGCCCCTCTCCCCGTAACCGGAGAGAGGGGTGCTACCGGGCCTCACCCCCCTGCCCCTCTCTCCGTGACCGGAGAGAGGGGCGCTACTTCTGTTCGCTGAAGATGGTGTGCTTGTGCTTACGCCGCCTCCCCCTCCGGGGGAGGACAGGGGTGGGACTAGCAACCCTTCTCGGCAAACAGCTTGGGCGCGATGTATAATAACAAGCGTGCAAGTTCCATTCTTGATCATCGTGACCGGTCACCCGGCCACCGGCAAAACCACCCTCTCGCAAGCGCTGGCCGCCGGCCTGCGCCTCCCACTATTGAGCAAAGACGCTTTCAAAGAATTGATGTTCGACGGGCTGGGTTGGTCGGATCGGGAGTGGTCGCGACGAGTGGGATCTACCGCAATCACTATGCTCTACCACGCCGCAGCGACAATTTTGGCTAGTGGCCAGTCGCTGATTATGGAGAGTAACTTTCGGGTCGATCTCGACACACCCCGGATGCAGCGCTTGCAAGCTCTTGCTCCCTTTCGCCCGATCCAGATCCGTTGTGTTGCCCATGGTGATGTGCTGGCCGAACGGATTATCCGCCGGGTGGCACTGGGCCAGCGCCATCCCGGCCACTGCGATGATATGTCGCCAGAAGATTTGGCGGTCGTACGCACGCGGGGTGATATTGAACCGTTGCCGATCGGCGGCCCGTTGCTGACCGTGGACACGACTGATCCGGCAAAGGTCGATGTGCCCGCAGTGACGCAGTGGGTAACAGCGCAGATGCACGCTCAGGGATTGGGGCAGGGGAGTAAGGAGTGAGAAGCACGGTCTATCGCATTATTTAGCAGTTCTAAATATATTTGAGGAGAAAAGCCCATGAGTCAGGCCATCATCCACCCCACCGCGACCGTCGATCCGCGCGCCTGTATCGGCGATCACACCCGTGTCTGGCACTGGACGCAGATTCGCGAAGATGTAACGATCGGTAGCGAGTCGATCATCGGCAAGGGATGCTATTTCGATGCCGGCGTTTCCATCGGTAGCCGGGTAAAGATTCAGAGCAATGTCTCAGTTTTTCGTGGAGTGACAATCGAGGATGGTGTATTTGTGGGGCCGCATGCCTGCTTCACCAACGACAAGACGCCGCGGGCGATCAACCCTGATGGCACGCTGAAAGGGATGGATGATTGGACAGTAACGCCAACGCTGGTTCGTTATGGAGCAAGCATTGGCGCTAATGCGACGATCGTGTGCGGGATCACGATTGGCCGGTTTGCGATGGTGGCTGCCGGCGCGGTGGTAACGCGCGATGTGCCCGATTACGGCTTAGTCATGGGCAACCCGGCTCGGCTTGTTGGGTATGTCTGCCCGTGTGGCGCGCGCTTGCCGGGTGGGCCGGCGCGTGCCACTGAGGCGCGGACGTGCCCAAGCTGCGGGCGAGTGACATTGGTGGGGAGCGAGGAGTAGGATTAGCGAATGGTATGGGGCGCGAGGGGGAGGGTCAGTTGCGCGCGGGCAGCATCCCACTGGCCAAGTGGAGCAAGCTCGATTTGACCAGTGGCTGGGTCGAGCAGCAGAACAGCGCGCTCGAAATATTGGGCCAACTGCCGGCTGCCATCGGCCAAGAGGGTCATAAACGGCACGCTGAGCGGATCGCCGAGCAGCATCTGCCCGCCAGTGCGCTGCCAGTATTCGGCGAAGGGGCCGGCAGGCCAATCAGCGGGCCGGCCCAACGCTTCACGACCACCATACACTTGCGCCACCGCTGCTTCTGACCCTAGTGGCGCCATCCGCACATAGGCAATAGTATCGCGCAAGCTTTCATCAACCATGATCACCGCGCGTTCAAACCGCTGGCGCATCCCGGCGGGCGAAACTTCAGCCGGAGCTAGCGGCAGACCAAACCGTTCCTCGCCACCCAACGCGCGCCAGAAACGATAGATCACCGCCGGCACCGGTATCTCGTGGATCAAACCTGCTTCAGGCAATGGCAACACCTCAGCGGCACGGGCCAACACCGCGCGCAAACCGGCGACATTCTCGGCTATTTCGGGCTGATCACCAGTGACGAGTTCAGGGGTAATGGCAGCAATGCCTAGACCGCCGGCCCAATCGTGCATCCCACCGGTGATGGCATAACGATCCCAGAACCGCGCGTATTCATAGCCAGCAGCAGCAGCATAGATTTGGGCCATCGCAATTGAGGGCGGGTGTTCGCAACTAGCCGGAAAGACCAAGCCAGCGTTGGAGTGCAGAAAGATTGCGCCAGCAGCATCGAGCAGGAAGGCGCGGATAAGGCGCGACTCGACTTGCGAATCGGGATAGGGGCCGCCGGTGTCCGAGACAATGCCGCGCGCACCCTGCACTCGCTGCTGCCAATCATTTTCCGGGCACGCATCGTGGCTGGTATCCATATTGCGGTTGAGATCAACACCGGTGGCATCGAAGCGCCAGCCGCGGGCCATGCCATCGGGGTTGAGCAGCGGAATGATCACCAACCGCACATCGGGTGGCACCTCAGCGGGATTAGCGCGAAAATGGTCAATCAACGCCAGCGCCAGCCGGTAGGTATTGGCTTCGGGCGCGCCATGGGTTGCGCCCACGACAACGAGCTTGCGCGGGCCATCACCAAAAATCACCGCCTCAATCGGACGGCCTTCAGCCGAGCGCCCAATTTCGATAGTGCGGATCGGCGCAGCTTGGGCCGGCGGCAAGCTAGGCAGCCAGTGTAGCGCAATCAGCAAGACGACCAATAACAGATGTAGCATACGTTTCGTTAGACGATGCAGGCAGGCTCGCGACGTTGCCAAGACGGCAAAGACCACTGTTTGGGACACGAGTCACTGGCCTGCGCGAGCGCAGCATAACACATTACCAAAATGCGGCAGTGAAATTGCCGCACTCCATACTATTGACCAATCGGCAAAAAACATTCGGCAGTTTGGCAGCTTGAGATGAACTGCTTGCATTACAACCGCGCCTCTTCTTTCAAACGCAGATAGGTATTAACTACCGACACCGTCAATGCCGTTGCCGGCACATCAAGCGTCAGCGCGCCACTACGCTGGATCTGTTCGAGCAAGGCGTGGCGTTCATCAGCCAACTGCTCGGCGACCAAGCGGCGAAAGAGACCGTGGCTATCTTGGACGGAGCGACCGGCCACATTGGCGATATTCGGGTCGCTGATGGTGACACAGAGCGGCAGGTGGCGGCGAGCAAGCCGGCGAATGTGCGTAATCAGCGGCTGCACCGCCGCAGGATTGGCGAGATCGGTGAAGATAATAACCAGCGCTCGCCGTTGCTGGCGCTGGTCAAGATAGGCCAGCGCAGCGGCAGCATCAGCCTCTACCGGCTGCGCTTGGACATTGTACAACGCCTCGAGTAAGCGTTGGAACTGCGCCTTGCCCTTACGCGGCGCAATAAAGTTTTCGACTTTGCCGGCAAAGGTGAGCATACCAGCCTGATCACCCTTACCGAGCACTACATAGCTAAGCATCAGCGCCGTATTAACCACATAATCCAGCCGAGTGAGACCGGCATCATCGGGCTGAAGCGGATCAGCAACTGGCGTCGCCATCAACCGGCCAGCATCGATCACACAGATGATCTGCTGGCTCCGTTCAGCCTCAATTTCGGCCACAATCGGTTTACCACGGCGCGCAGTCGCCTTCCAATTAATGCGGCGGTACTCATCATCGGTGGTATACTCACGCAGATGTTCAAACTCGCCACCTTGGCCCAACTGCCGGATCGAGCGTAGCCCAATCGTCCGCAACTGGCCGCGCCGGATCAGCAGATCGTACTTCCGCGCCTCGAGCAGATTTGGATAGACTTGCACCGTCTGCGCGGCAGGGAAGCGCACTTGCCGGCGGTGGCAGCCAAGCACACCCTCGTAGCGCATCACCACATCGCCAAACTGGTAATCGCCGCGCCGTTGCGGGCGGACGTGATAGCGCAACTCGCACAGACCGAGCGGTTCGGCCACCCCAGCAAGCACATCGGTATCGACCGGCATTTCCACCGGATACTCATCACGCAAGGTAAACCGTAGCGGACGCGGAGAAGTATTGGTCACAAGGATGGTAATCAAGTTCGGCGCGCCAAGAGACAACCGCCGCTCGTGCAGCCGTTCAACCTCGATCTGATTGGGTTGCGGCGAGAGCAACACATCGCTAATCAGTACCCCTCCAACCAACAACAAATAGATCACTGTCACCCAACTGAGGAAGGGCACAAATGCCGCGCCGGCAATTAACGGCGCGGCGAGCAGCACTAGCGCGAGGAGGCGCGGCGTTGGCAGCATAGCGAGCGTCACCCTCACAAAGGCCCAAATGCAGTGTTTAGCTGCTCAGGCACGCATGAGAACTACAACGTCTGTAACGACCACCGGTAGAGAAACACCCGCAGTAACCAAGCCACCGTGCTCTCCACCAACAAATAACTCACCAGCGCGGCAGCCATCAGCTTGCCGGCTGTATGATGCGCGGCGATCCGGTCGAGCGCAACCCCAGCAAGGATCGCCAGCGCCGGTAAGCTGAAGTACCAGTGCTTATTCCAGAGGCTAAATTGATAGTCAACCACAACGCCAACTGCCATCAAAACTGAGACACCCGCCGCAACAAGCACCTTAGATATAATGAGTGAGGTATCACCAAGGCTGGCAGCCAAGCCAACTGGAACTCAGCCGGTGAAATTGAGCAAACAGGCTACCTATCAAAGACCACAACGGTTATGCATTATAATCGATCTACAACAAACTGAAAGGTATCTAAATGACCTAACCTACGGGCGT
>JANWYE010000270.1 GCA_025057175.1 Chloroflexus sp.
CAGAGGCTCCCAATAGACTGCCCACTCTCCCAATTTGCGTAGTGCTGGCATTTCAGCCACTGCCCTCCGGCTTGCCGGCAACGGCCAGGTTGGGGTTGGGCGCGCCGCGCCACCCGCCACCGGCCACGCCGTTGGCCCAATAACCAGCCACGTAGTCGGGGGCAGATACTCTGCTAACGCACAACACAATACCCGTTCAGTCACCGTGAGCGGCGAGAGACGGCTTAGCGCAGGGTAAGGCTCGGCAACTGAACTATGAGCATCGTGAGTCATAACGGCAGATGCATTGCTGTCACTTACTCCGACTAAGCGCCATGCTGCGCAGACCGCGCAATCGCTGCACAACAAACACCACTGCCGCAATGGCCAACACAACCAGCACCAACTTCTGATACTGATCGACGATTTCGATCACAAACTCCCAGTTGGCGCCCAAAATTACGCCACCGATCGTAAGCAGCGATGTCCAAATCGTCGAGCCGATGGTCGTGAAGAGCAGAAACCGGCCAAGCGGCATCCGGTTCATACCGGCAGGCAGCGAGATGAGGCTGCGAATGATCGGAATTACCCGCCCGCCGAGCACAATCACATCGCCGTGGGTGGTGAAGGCGTTCAGCGCCTTATCAAGATCCTGCTCAGAGAGCAAGAAGAAGCGGCCATAATTGCGGAAGAAGGGCCGCACCAACGGCTCGCCGGCCAGCATGCCGATATAATAGAGCACAATTGCGCCCAAGACCGACCCTAACGTACCGGCGCCAATCGCCAACAGGAGGTTCATCTCGCCGCGCCCGACCAAGAAGCCGGCAAACGGCATCACTAATTCAGAGGGAATGGGGGGGAAGAGGTTTTCGGCCAGCATCACCAGCGTAATGCCGGGATAGCCGATGGCCAGAATAATGCCTTCGATCCAGAGACCTAGTTGTTCCAGTATCCGGCCCATGCAAGCGTTCTCCGTAGGATTGTGAGCCACTGCGCCGAGTGCGCTTCAGGTATGTTAGAGGATGGATGGGCCGGCGTCAAGTGGTGCATGCGTATGCCATTGCGCTCTCCGCGCCGCTGCGTTTAAACCCGCTGAAGCAAGGAGGCACACCCCAAACGCAACGCCAAGAGGCGAAATTGCAAACAACTGGCTGTACAGACTGTGTTACCATCTCAGCAATGATGCAAAACATGACACCGCGAGGCCACGATGAGCAACATTCGTCCTTCCCCTCGTTTCTGTCCGCAATGCGGCGCGCCGCTTCCGCCGGGAGAGCCGCGTTTTTGCATAGAGTGCGGGCATGCGCTTGGCGCTGCGCCGGGGATGGCCGGCCCTGCCCCGTCGAGCGCGGGGCGAATGACGGTGCGGCTGCCCAATGCTCGCGTTGAGCAGAGTGTGATCGGCGGCACCGTCAAGCTCCCTTCGTCCGGCGCAATTCCGCCGGGGATGTGGGTGCTCGATGAGCCACCCTCGGCGCAGGCGGTGGTGGCGCTCTACGCGCCATTGCGGGCCGTCGTTGGCGGTTGGAGCGGGCTGAGCGGCCAAGGTTGGCGGCGCGCTGAACGGCAGGCAATGGCCGGATCGCGAGTGGCATTTACCTTTCTGGCCGAACGAGTCTGGTTTCCAGCACCCGGCTGCGGGGGCGGGTTGCAGTTGCACGTGACGATCGCTGCAACCGCCGAAGCGCAAGAGGGGCGCGAACGGCTCGGTTTTCGCTACCGTGAAGGCGACGATCCGCCGATGGAGGTTGTCAGTGCCGAGTGGCGCACCGGCGATGGCGAGACGGTTGTTCAGCACCCGATTCCCGCCATCCAGATTATGGCCCCGCCGCGCATCCCGCGCGTGTCGGATCTGCCCGAAGCAATCCGGCGGGCAAGCCGTGGCGAGGCCGATCGTTGGGTGGATGGCAGTGCCACGCGCGGCACGTACCAACTGCTGGGTGGCGATGTGCAGCAGCGCACACCGGCGGGGCGCGGGCTGGTGCTGGTTGAGGTGGCCGAAACTGAGCGGCGCAATTGGTTGCAACGCCTCTTTGTGTTGACGCCGAGCCGCTACCGCGCCCGTATCGAACGGCCCTTTACGGTCGATTGGGGCCAATGGAAGCAGCAGGTGAAGGCAATCCAGCGCGAAGCCGCCAGCCTCGGCCTTGATATTGAGACCGATGCCGCGGTTGAGTGGTGGCTCGACCGCTATGGGTACGATGGCGTGATCTTTACCGGCGCGCGGCAGCGGTATCAGTGCGATCAGGTGATTGTCGCCTTCCGGCGCGGGCAGTTAGTTCAGGTGTGACGACAGCGCCTCGACTACGGCCAGCAACCGTTCAGGCCATTGCGCCCCTGCCAAACGGCGGTCGAGCCGGATCGACTGCTGGCCAAGGGCTAGCGCCTTGTCACGCGGAAAGCGCCGGCGCAACCGTTCGCGCAGCGCCGGGGTAAGCAGCGTGGCCAGCCGGATGAGAAAGACCTCGCCTTCGGTGGTGATCGAGACCACACCCGCTTGCAGGGCCAACAACCGGATTTGCAACCAGAAGATGAGGTGCTGCACCGGTTCGGGCAGCGGCCCGCCAAAACGATCGATCAGCTCTTGGCGCAACCCACGCACCTCTTCGATAGTAGTGGCATCGATCATGCGCTGGTATACTGCCAGTCGCACGCTCTCATCGGCGATATAGGCAGGCGGAAGGTAGGCGGTCAGCGGGAGATCGATCGTCACTAGCGGCGCGACCAGCACCTTTTCCGAGACAGTAGGCGCGCGTAGGCTCTCGGCCACCTCGGTGGCGGTGACGGTAGCAGTCTGGTCAGCGGCGGCGGCATCCACATCGCGCTTGAGTTTGCGCACCGCCTGCTCCAACAAGCGCGAATAGAGGTCAAAACCAACTGCGGCAATATGCCCCGACTGCTCGGCCCCCAACAAATTGCCCGCGCCCCGAATCTCAAGGTCGCGCATGGCGATGCGAAAACCGGCTCCCAATTCGGTCGCTTCTTGAATCGCCTCTAGCCGCTGGCGCGCTTCAGAGGTCATAAAACGGGCCGGCTGGTAAAGCAGATAGGCATAAGCTCGCGTCGCGCTGCGTCCCACCCTCCCGCGCAATTGGTAGAGCTGGGCCAAGCCATAGTTGGTGGCATCGTCAATGATGATGGTGTTGGCGTTGGGCACATCGAGGCCGCTCTCGATGATCGTCGTACAGACGAGCACATCGTAACGCCCTTCAAAGAAATCCATCATCACCCGTTCAAGTTCGCGTTCGGGCAATTGGCCGTGGCCGACGGCGACGCGCGCTTCGGGTACCAGCCGGCGCACCCGCTCGGCGACGTGATAGATGCTCTGCACCCGGTTATGAACGAAATAGACCTGCCCTTCGCGTTCGAGTTCGCGCCGGATGACCTCTTGCACCAGATGATCATCGGCCGGCACGACATAGGTTTTGATCGGGATGCGATCTTCAGGCGGAGTATCGATCACGCTCAGGTCGCGGATACCGGCCAGCGCCATGTGGAGCGTGCGCGGGATGGGTGTGGCTGTCAGGGTCAACACATCAACCTCGGCGCGCAGCAGCTTGAGCCGTTCCTTGTGGCGGACGCCGAAACGCTGCTCTTCATCGACAATCACGAGACCGAGGTTACGAAAGACGACATCGCTTGAGAGTAAACGATGGGTGCCGATGATAATGTCAATCTTGCCCCGCGCCAGATCGCGCACGATAGCATCTTGCTCTTTGGGCGAGCGAAAGCGCGAGAGCATTTCCACCGTCACCGGGAAGGCGGCCATGCGTTTGCGGAAGGTATCGAAATGCTGTTGGGCCAGCACCGTTGTCGGAACTAGAATCGCCACCTGCTTGCCATCTTGCACCGCCTTAAACGCCGCCCGTAACGCGACCTCAGTCTTGCCAAAGCCGACATCGCCACAGACCAGCCGATCCATCGGCGTCGGCTTTTCCATATCAGCCTTGACCTCGGCAATCGCGCGCAATTGGTCTTCGGTTTCGAGATAGGGGAAGCTAGCCTCCAATTCGCGCTGCCACTCATTATCGGGCGAGAAGGCGTAGCCGGGCTTAAGCTGGCGCTGGGCATAGAGACGGAGCAACTCTTCGGCCAGCTCTTGCACCGCGGCGCG
>JANWYE010000271.1 GCA_025057175.1 Chloroflexus sp.
AACGCACATTGAGATAGGCCGCAGCATCGAATAACAACGGCTGGCCCGCCCCCAAGTAGGCTAAAAAACAGGTCGTGATGCCTGTTGGATCAAAGCCATCACTGCCGCCGATGAATTGCAGGGTGATGGTTTGGCGTACTAGGGGTCGTGGCGGCGCCACTGCTAGCGGATGGGCCACATGGGTGATTGCCGCTGGAATGCGCGCTATCTCGACGCCGTGCTCGATAAAATGGAAATCGCTGCCATCATACGCAATCTGCACCGGCCCCAAGTTGCCGCCACCCTCTGCGAGCGATACAATCGTCACCATATCATCAACCGCCGGCGCGCGCCCAAGCGGCGGGTAGTAGGCCACCGTCTCGCATTCGCGCTGCAACCATGCTCCCGGCCACTCCTCGATCGTCGGCGGGCCGTTCATCGTTTCACTCAGCATGGTATGTAGCCGCGCCGCCTGCGCCGCCGTCACCGTAATCAGCGTGATCCGGCGTTGCTGGCCAAAGAAGTTGGCGTAGATCAGAAATTCCACACTAGCATAATTGATCCCACGCCGCACAAACCCGCGCGAACCGAGTTCACTCCCTGCTGGCGCATCAGGCGGCAACACGACGTATGCCGGCGGCGGCAAGCCCTGCGCCAGCAGAAATTTCAGACTCTCTGGCGGGCTGTTGACTAATACGTTTCCGGCTGCCGTCGCGACCACGTAGATATCATTGGGCAGACAATGCACCCGATCTGTTACCAGTGGTTTCATACCATTCTCCTGCCGGCAACCGTTTGCGCTTCTGTCTACTAAAACGCGCCGATGGAGCAAATTGATCCGCCTGCGCAGCGTCGCTCAACGGCCATGCTATAATTGAACACAGTATAACCTTCTATGACTAAGGAGGCTAGGTGCTATGTCTGGCCATTCGAAATGGCATACTATTCGCCGCACCAAAGGCGTCAATGACCAGCGGCGCGGCCAGCTCTTCACTAAACTGGCGCGCGATATTACCATCGCCACGCGCGAAGGCGGCAGCGGCGACCCTGATCTCAACTTCCGCTTGCGGCTCGCTATCGAAAAAGCACGCGCCAATAACATGCCAAACGAAAATATTCAGCGCGCTATCGATCGCGGTCTAGGCAAATCGAACGAAGCCGTGCTCGAAGAGATCTTCTACGAAGGGTATGGCCCCGGCGGAGTTGCGATCTTGATCGAAGCCGCGACCGATAATCGCAACCGTACCAATTCCGAGGTGCGCGCTACCTTCAACAAGAATGGCGGCAACCCCGGCGAACCCGGTTCGGTGTCGTGGATGTTTGAGCAGAAGGGTTTGATTACCGTTGATCTCAGCGCCACCAAGCGCGATCCCGATGAGCTGCAATTGATCGCTATCGACGCTGGCGCCGATGATGTCGTGGTTGATGATGAGACACTCGAAATTTACTGCGAGTGGACGCAACTGAACGCGATCCGGCAGGCCCTGCTCGATCAAGGCGTGCCGATTAGCAACGCCGAGAAGATCATGCGCGCGAAGACTCTCATCCAGCCCGATGAGAAGGATGCGCTGGCTGCTCTGCGCCTGATCGAGAAGCTGGAAGATCTCGATGACGTGCAGAAGGTCTATTCTAACCTCGATATTACCGCTGAGTTGGTCGCTCGCTTTGACGCATAACTTGAGTTTGGCAGCAGGCGCAGCGAATGGCCTAGACACGGCAGGAGCATTGTGCGCGCGTTAGGTGTTGATCCGGGAACGGCAACCATGGGGTGGGGCGTGGTCGAGATCATAGGTGGCAATGTGCGCCTGATCGAGACCGGCGCCCTCACGACGCCAGCCGGTATGCCTCAACCCGAACGGCTGTTGCAACTCTATAACGGTTTGTGCGCTATTATCGAACGCCTCCGGCCTGATACCGCCGCAGTCGAAGAACTCTTCTTCGGCAAGAATGTCAATACGGCTTTAACCGTCGGGCAGGCGCGTGGTGTCGCCTTGCTGGCGCTTGCGCAAGCCGGTATACCGGTGCATGAGTACAAACCGCTGGCCGTTAAGCAGGCGGTAGCCGGCTACGGCGGCGCTGATAAGCGCCAGATGCAAGAGATGGTGCGGCTGACGCTCGGCTTGGCCACTGTGCCCCGCCCCGACGATGCTGCTGACGCGCTCGCAATTGCAATTTGCCACGCCTACACTGCGCCTAACCGGCAACGGTTTGGGTTGTCGTCGTGATCTGAGCCGGCGCGCGGAGCAAATCACGCTATCCCGGTGTCATTGCGCGGGCGGCAGGAGACAGCACCCTGCCTCTCCAGTGTTTGCCCTTCGCGTTCCCTGCACTCCTCGCGCCTTTGCGTTTATCACAACCTCTACCATGCTCGCCGGCGATTGCTTCGCCGCCGCTAGCGGTTCGCAATGACATACACTCTTGCGAAATAAGAAAACGCAATATAATGAATGCCGTTCGCGTCGCTTGGCAGCTATCCTGAACCCATCACTTGGTCACTACAATGGCTTCTCGTCGCCGTCCCGGCGCTCCCGCCGACTTGGAAGAGATTCGGCCTAACCTCTTCCTCATCCACAACCCAGCGCTCGGCCCTGTTTTGCGCGGCGAAGGCGAGCGCGATGGATTTCATTTTCGCCTCACCAGTTGGCGGCGTGCCGGGCTGCTTGGCCGGCTCGCCAACCGCGGCTTTGTGACGCTGACCATTGCCGACCAGATTGCTGCTCTCCCCGCGCCGCCGGTCGAAAAACTCGGCCTACCCCGCCGCCTTGTCGTGAGCGCAAACCAACAGGTGAGCATCCTCGATCTCGCTACTCGTGGCGGTTGGCGCAGCCTGCCGGTTAATTCAGATCACACAATTGAGCTGCCGGAGGGCCACATCGCGCGCCGTCGGCGCGGGCGGGGGCCGGCTGATTATCTGCGGGTAACTGCCACCGGCTGGCAGACAGTGCCGGCTGATGTGGCGATCTTAGCTGCCTATGGCCAACTGTCCGATCCGCCCTTGCTACGCCTTACCGTTACTCCTGAAGGCTGGGTAGCGCCTGACATTCCACTGCCGGAGGCGTATCGCAAGGTGCTTGGAATGATCGCGCAGCCCCATCCCGCCGGCTGGTTGATCGCCGGCGAGATGGAGCGCACATTGGTTACCGAGTTATTCGCCAAACTAGGGGTAAGCGTTACGGCGCAACAAACCGGCCCTGCCACGTCTTGATCAGCGCGATCGTATCCTGCGCGCGCAAGTATGACAACCGCGGACTCCAATCAGGATTGAGGATTGCAAAGGCCGCCTGCTCGTGGTTGGGATTGCCCTGCTCACCCCAGAGCACAGCAAAGTTGATGTTCCAGAGGAACATATTGCCCACGAACGGATAGTTATCGTAGACCCGCAACATCGCCGAGCGGATGTATTCAGCCTGCTGTTCGGGCGTCACATAGTTGCCGAACTCGTAACCCGGCGTGTTGTTCGGCGTGGCCCAACCATACTCAGTAATCCAGATCTCTTTGTCGCCCATCCCGTACTGCTCCATCCACTTGCGCACATTCTCCACATGGCGGAAGTAATGCGTCTCGTGGTCGTTCCAGCAGCGGTCAGGCGCCGGCTGGCAACCGGGGATATAGCTGGGGTTATCGGGCCACAGTGTATCGGGCGGGTTAGCCGCGCCACCCGGATGCACGGCTTGCACATCGAAATAGTTGCGCACTTCGCCGTTATTGTAGGTATACATCAAGCGGTAGAACTCTTGATCCGAGAGCGCGATAGCCGGATTGGTCACGCCACTTGATGAAGAAGCCGCTGCCAGCACAATTGCATCCGGCTTGATCGACTTGATTCGGGTGTAGGCCGCCTTTAAAATCTCGACGTAATGGCCGACATCTTCCGGCACAATCTCGCCGCCGTTCTCAACGGCCAGATTCGGCTCATTCCAAATCTCGTAGGCCTGAATCTTATCACCGTAGCGGCGCACCATCTGTTCAAGGAAGTTCGCCAGCGTCTCTGGATCATCGGGCAAACCATTGGTCGCGTTGTAGGCAGTAGGCGAGCGCACCACATTCACCAACAACTTGATCCCAAACCGGTTAGC
>JANWYE010000272.1 GCA_025057175.1 Chloroflexus sp.
CCGCGTGCTGTCGGCGTACAATCGCAACACATCACCCGGTCGCGGCTCGTCGTACATGACCTGAGCGTCAGGCTGCCCAACGACCTCGGCTACCGTCCGCGCTAGCTCGTTGATCGAGATTTCACGCCCTTGCCCAAGATTAAACGTTCCGCCAATCGCAGCCTCAACCATGCCGGCCAGCATGATCCCCCGCGCGGTGTCGCTGACATAGGTGAAATCGCGGGTCTGGGTGCCGTCGCCAAAGATCACCATTGGCTTGCCGGCCATTGCCCGCAGCATAAATTTCGGGATTACCTCGCCGCTATCGCCTTCGTGATGGCTGCGCGGGCCGAAGCTGTTAAATGGCCGCACCACCACGGTCGGGTAGCGGTAGCTTTCCCAGAAGGCGCGGGTGTAGCACTCGCCGGCGAGCTTGCCGCCGCCATAGACGGTCATCGGAAAGGTCGGATGCTCTTCGCTCATCGGCGCCCACCGCGCTGTGCCGTACACCTCCGAACTCGATACATACACGAAGCGCGGCACTTCTGCCCGGCGAGCCAGATCGAGCATAATCAGGGTGCCGGTCGCATTGACATCGTGATTCTCAAATGGATCGTGCAGGCTGTGGCGCACGCCGAGGCATGCCAGATGGTAGACGATCTCGACTCCGCGTAGCAGTCGAGCCATCGCATCGCGATCGCGAATATCTACCGTGACCAATTCCACCTCGGCATCACGCAGGTGCGCCAGATTAGAGCGCTTGCCGTTCACCAGATTGTCAACAGCGATCACGTGATGGCCGGCAACGGCCAGTTGCGTCACTAGCTCGCTCCCGATAAAGCCGGCTCCGCCGGTAACTAGAATTCGTTTTGTGGTCATACTATGCCCTCATCGCGCGGAATAATCGGCGTCAAGCCGCCAAGACGCGCGCAAACTCTGCATCTTAACCCCTAGCGCCCAGACAGCTACTCAACCGCCACCACCTGCTGCATCCAACCCTGCATGGCGCTTGCGACCACCTGCTGCTGCTCGGCGGTCAGCTCAGGGAACATCGGCAGCGAGAGCACTTCGGCTGCCGCCGACTCTGCCTGCGGAAAATCGCCCGGACGATGCCCTAGCTCAGCGAACGCCTTCTGCAAATGCACCGGGATCGGATAATGAATGCCAGTGCTCACGCCGTGTTCGTGCAGATATGCCTGTAACTCATCGCGGCGCGGATCGCGGATCGCGTAGATATGATACACGTGGCGGCGGTGAGGCAGGGCTGCTGGCGTGCGCACCCCTATCGGCGCTAACAGTGCGTCGTAACGCGCTGCTGCCGCGCGGCGCAGCTCGGTCCACTGTTCGATATACGCCATCTTGACCCGCAAGATCGCGCCCTGAATGCCTTCCATGCGGTAGTTAAAACCCTTCAAATCGTGGTGATAACGCCGCTCGGCCCCCCAATCACGCAGTATGCGCGCGGTGCGAGCTAGTTCGGGGTTGTTGGTTGTGATTGCGCCACCCTCGCCATACGCCCCCAGATTCTTGCCGGGGTAGAAGCTAAAGCAGCCGAGATCGCCAATGCTGCCAACCCGCCGGCCCTTGTACTCGGCGCCGTGCGCCTGTGCCGCATCTTCGATCACGACCAGCCCGTGCTTGCGCGCAATCGCCATGATTGCGTCCATCTCAGCCGGCTGGCCGTACAGATGTACCGGAATAATCGCTTTAGTGCGTGGGGTTATGGCTGCTTCGATTTGGGCCGGGTCAATCGTGAAGCTGACCGGATCAATATCAACAAAGACCGGCCGCGCGCCGGCGTAGTCAATTGCCGAGACGGTAGCAATGAACGTGTGCGGGGTTGTGATCACCTCATCGCCGCGACCTACCCCGGCAGCCAGCAGAGCTAGATGCAGCGCGCTGGTGCCCGAATTGACACCGATGGCATATTGGCACTGGGTGTAGCCAGCAAACAGCTCTTCAAAGGCAGCTACCTCTTTGCCCAGCACAAATTGAGTGCTAGCCAGCGTATCAAGCACTGCGCGATCAATCTCTTCCTTGATCGAGAGGTATTGCGCTTTCAAATCCACAAATGGGATCATTCAGTTTCTCCCTTCCCAGCATTCAGACCGATTGCTGCTCTTGATTGAAATCATAGTTGCTCGCTATTACCAGCAGGTATCGCCTTACTCTAACGCAATCGGCTGGCCGTGGTTAGCCATCGAGCGCGTGGCCGCCTCAAGAATGCGGGTGACGCGCAGGCCGGCATAGCCATCTGAGAGCGGCCGGCGGCCATGGCGCACACAATCGACAAAATGCTCGGTCTCGATCTTTAACGCCTCGATGTTATCAAGCCGCGGCGCCCACATATCGCCGGTGCGGTAGCCGACATGGCGCTGGTAGACGGCGTCTTCGCTCTCGCTGACGATAATGCCTTTGTCGTACACCTTCACCTTCTCGCTCATTTCAATATCGTCATAGACGATCATTTTTTCCGATCCGCCGATCAGTGTCTGGCGGATCTTCACCGGAGCCATCCAGTTGACGTGAAAGTGAGCAATGAAGTTATTGGGAAAGTAGCAGGTTAGGTAGGCCATGTTTTCGGGTTTGCCCGGCACGTGCGCCATCCCGGTCGCAGCGATCATGGTTGGGGTCGCGCCCACCAGATAATCGAGAATGGAGAGATCATGCACAGCCAGATCCCAGAGCACGTTAACATCATTCTGAAACAGGCCAAGATTGACCCGCACCGAGTCGTAGTAGTAGAGCGTGCCCAGCGTGCCGTTAGTGATCAATTCTTTAATCTTCCGCACCGCGCTCGTGTAAATGAAGGTATGATCAACCATCAGCGTCAACCCGCGCCGCTCAGCCTCTTCAACCAGCCGCTCGGCTTGGCTTACAGTAGCGGTAAACGGTTTCTCGACCAACACATGCTTGCCGGCTTGCAATGCCATCAAGGCCAGCTCGAAATGCGACGATACCGGCGTTGCCACCGCTACCGCGTCAAGGTTTGGGTGACGCAGCATGTCAGCGACATCAGCATAGGTCGTCACCGAGGGGTAAACTTGCTCGACCAGCGCGCGCCGCTCGGCTCGTTGATCGCACACCGCTACCACTCGCGCTCCGGTGACTTGAGCAAAATTGCGCACGAGGTTGGGTCCCCAGTAGCCGTACCCGATGACGCCGATTCCGATCATGATGACACCTGCCTTGTCGAATTCAGGATGCAGATGAACAGTCAGCGCTGTTCATGGTAAATGATATGCAGACGTGATGATGAGAAGGTGAATGCGTGGCAAGAGGGTATGAGAGGTTCGTTATATTGATTGATAGAGCAAGAACATGTTTATGATCGCGAGGATGATCTACGACACGGTTGATCAGCCCTCTATCAATAGTGGCTAGCAACGATTATATCGTAGCAGTGTGCTGACTTACTTGGTTGTCAAGATCATCAACATGCTACGTTTATGACAAGCTTCCAAATCTTCGCTTGCCGTCGGCAGTGGAAACATCATTCCCCGCAAGGGTGGAGTAGTAGGGTGCAGAACGGATGGGTGTGAAAGAGTAATCTACACCACTTCGCCAATAATTTCATCTGCTGCCGCCAGCAATTGCGCGATCCGCTCTGGCGCGACGTTCTTGCTCTTGAGATAGAGTTCAAGCGCCTGTCGCGGCGTAAGTCCCTCGCGCAATGCCTCGGCAACACCGGCGAAGCGCTGGCGCGCCGGACGTTCCACCTCAAACACGATTGCCGCAATCACTGCTGCGCCGGCCTCGCGCAACCACTCGCGCACCTGCTCCTCGCGCAACAGCGGGGTTTGTTCGCGCGAGAGTTGCACCTCTACACGCACCACCGCTTCGCGTAGATCGTGGCGCGCGATCGCGGTGCGCAACGCTTCCACCGGATCGCTGCTCCGGCGCAGATCGCGCTCGATACTGACGAAGGGGCGCGCCGCCAAAGGTACAAACCGCCAGCGCGCTTGGCCCGGCGCTAACTCGACCAGCACGCACCCCTTGGGTTCGTCGCGTTCGCCGAAGTCGATCCGCTCAATGCTGCCGGGATAGACGATCGGTGGCTGCTCGCC
>JANWYE010000273.1 GCA_025057175.1 Chloroflexus sp.
GCTCGATTTGCGGTTTATGCAAGATTTGGCCCAGAGCATCGCCAGCCAAGCCACGATCGCTTTGCAGAATGCCGATTTGTACCACACCATCCGTACCCTTAACACCGACCTCGAGCAGCGCGTGCTCGAACGTACCCGCGAGCTAGAGGAAGAGAAGGATCGCCTCGCTACCTTGCATGCAATTGCGTCGCAAGTCAATCAGACGCTCGATCTCGACCAAATCCTCAATAATTCGCTCGAGATGTTGGCCCGCATTGTGCAGGCCGAGCACGCCTCTATTCTGTTGGTCGAAGAAGATAACCCTAGCCTGCTGGTGACACGGGCAATTTTGGGGTCCAAGCTCTCACCCGACAACGTAGTGCGCTTTGCGATTGGTCAAGGCATCGCCGGTTGGGCAGCCCAACATGGCCAGACAGTGTTGGTGCATGATGTTGCTGAAGATGAGCGCTGGGTGTCGATCCCCGGTAGCACGCGCAAGCGCGAAGGTTCGATGATCTCGGTTCCGCTCTTTGTGCAGGGTGAGGTGATCGGCGTGATGACCCTCTCCCATCCGCGCACGCACTTTTTCCACGAAGGCCATGTGCGCCTGCTGAATGCGTGCGCTGGCGCGATCGCCATTGGGATCAATAATGCGAATCTGTTCCGTATGATCAGCGCCGAAGCCGAACGGCGCTATGAGTTGCTTGACCGCCAACAGAAAGAGACAAGCAAGATCGCAGCGATTCTGCAAAGCTTGCTCGATGGCGTCATCGTAAGCGATCTGTACGGTGGTGTGTTGAGTGTTAATCAGGCTGCCAGCCGGATGTTGCATCGCCCAACTGAGGAACTCCTTCTCTGGAATCTGCACGATATTATTCAACGCTATCTCGGTAGTCACGCCGCCGAGTTGCCGCTTGATGACTTGCTGCGCCGTCCCCTCAGCGTCACCGGTGAAGCGCGCACCTTTTCAACTACTGCCATCATTAGTGGCCGCACAATTAATTTCTCGCTTAGCCCGGTGCTGAAAGAAGATGAAGAGTTGCTGGGCGCCTTGTTGGTGTTGCGCGATATTACCCGTGAAGTGGAGGCCGATCGCATGAAAAATGAGTTCATCGGCACAATGTCACACGAGTTGCGCACACCAATGACTGCTATCAAGGGCTTTACCCAGTTGTTGGCGATGGGTGGGCTAGGCCAGTTGAATGACACTCAGCGGGAGTTTGTCAATACCATCTATAGCAACACCGAGCGCATGATCAACCTGATTAACGATGTGCTCGAAATTACCAAGATCGAGTCGGGCAGTATTGACCTTGAATGGCGCTCACTCCACCTCGCCGAGGCGCTCAGCGGTGTGATCGCCGAGCTACAACCACAGGTTGCGCAACGCCAGCATCAGTTGAGCATCTCACTTCCACCCGGCTTACCGCTCATTCGCGCCGATGCCACGCGCCTGCACCAGATTCTCTACCACCTGCTGCTCAATGCTATCAAATACACCCCAGCCGGTGGTAAGATCACTATCGCCGCCCGTGAGGCGCTGAATGTCGATCTGCCCGAACCGGTGCGCAGTACCCTGAGCGATAATCGCCGCTATTTGCTGCTGAGCATCAGCGATACCGGCGTCGGCATCCGGCCCGAAGATTTGCCGCGTATCTTCGATCGCTTCTTTCGCGCCGATAACCCTCTCAAAGTCGAAGCCGGCGGCACCGGCCTCGGTTTGTCAATCGTTAAGCCACTGGTTGAATTGCTCGGCGGGCGCATCTGGGTTGAGAGCACGGTTGGCGAAGGCAGCACGTTCTTCATTGCGCTGCCGGTTGCCGCCGAACGTGCCTAAACGTTGGGTAACAGTGTGGCAAGAGGGCAGGCTGCCGCGCGCCAAGGCCAAAGCGACGTAGCAACGGCCAATTTAACGCTTTCTCACTATCCTTCCCCCGACTGATGATTAAATAGCATAGTATGTTATAATGCGCATTCATAATATTGGTACAACCGACCATGGAGGAAGCGCGCATGACGCCTCTGATCGGAATATCCTGCGGCACTTTTCGCGATCGTGACTGGTGCCCGCCCTCGTATGGCCATCGCCAAACCTATGTTGACGCCGTGCTGCGGGCCGGCGGCGCGCCGCTCCTGATCCCGCCTCTGCTCGACGCGACTGCATTGCGCGCGATTTATGACCAGCTCGATGGCTTGTTGCTTGCTGGCGGTGGTGATATTTCGCCCAGCCACTACGGCGACCAGCCCCACGAACGGCTCGGCACGATTGACCCACCCCGCGATATGGCTGAATTGCGCCTTGCCCGCTGGGCTGCCGCCGACGGGAAGCCTTTGCTCGGCATTTGCCGCGGTGTGCAGATGATCAATGTCGCCCTTGGCGGCTCGCTCTACCAAGATATTCCCTCACAGCTCGGCTCACCCATCGATCACAATGCATCGTACGCTCGCGAAGATTGGACATTCCTTGCCCATTCGATCGCGATCACGCCCGATTCGCGCTTAGCCAGATACCTCGGCACAACTGATCTCATGATCAATTCGTTGCACCATCAAGCCGTGCGCCGGGTGGCGCCCGGTTTGCGCGCCGTGGCATGGGCGCCCGATGGCGTGATCGAAGCACTCGAAAGCGAGCACCACACCTTCATTGTGGGTGTGCAGTGCCATCCCGAAGCTTTGCAAGAAGCTGCTGATCCGCGTTGGCAGGGTCTCTTTGCCGCCTTTGTGCAGAGTTGCCGCGACACACACCGCCAAAGCCGCGCTGCTTAGCGCGCTGCGTTGCTAACCTGATTGAAGAGTATGACTGAACAATCCCGCCCTCTGATCGGCATTACTGCGATGCATAGCGGCCCCGGCGCTGATGGCCGTGAGTTGCAGGCGGTGCGGCCTACCTATTTGCGCGCAATCGAAGCCGCCGGTGGCATTCCGTTGATCATCTACCTGACCGATGATCTCAGCGCCACGCGCGCGCTGTATGAACTCTGCGCCGGCATCCTCTTGCCCGGCGGCGATGATGTCGATCCAGCCTATTACGGCGAAGCGCCGCACCCCCAGCTCGGCCCGGTCGATCCGCAACGCGACGCAGTTGAGATCGCCCTCGCTCGCTGGGCACAGGCCGACGGCAAACCGCTCCTCGGTATCTGTCGCGGATTGCAGGTGATTAACGTCGCACTGGGTGGATCGCTCTATCAAGATATTCCCTCCCAGTTCGACACCTCAATCGATCACCGTGCCAATACCCGCACTCGCGCATGGACGGAGCTGACCCATCCGCTGGTCATTAGCGCCGATTCGCGCTTGGCCACGATCCTGACCGCTGACCAGATCGGTTGCAACACGATGCACCATCAAGCGGTCAAGACGCTCGCTCCCGGCTTGCGCGCAGTGGCTTACGCTCCCGATGGTATTATTGAGGCGTTTGAAATGACCGGCGACCACTATTTGCTGGCCGTGCAATGCCATCCTGAACACCTCTGGGATAGCAGCGAACCGCGCTGGCGGGCGCTCTTCGCCGATTTCGTCGCCGCGTGCCGGCAATATCGCAGCAGAGCTACCCGGCCTGTATAATCGCCTACCCTTAGCCGCTGCGCTATGCACATCGCACCAACTTCATTATGATTGGCATCTTTGATTCGGGATTGGGTGGGCTGACAGTAATGCGCGCCATTCGCGACCACCTGCCCCATGCTGACCTGCTTTACCTCGCTGACAGCGCCTATTGCCCGTATGGCCCGCGACCGGTGGCCGAAATTCGCACCCGCGCCCTAGCTTGCGGGCGTTGGCTGGTGGATCAGGGTGCCCAGATCGTCGTCGTGGCCTGCAATACTGCCACTGCTGCTGCCATTGAATTGTTGCGCCGTGAATTGCCGGTGCCGGTGGTGGGTATGGAACCGGGGGTCAAACCGGCGGTAGCGGCCACCCGGCGCGGCAAAGTAGCAGTGATGGCGACGAGCGGCACGCTCGCCAGCGATCGCTTTCGCGCCCTCATCAACGCCTATGCTGCCAATGTTGAAGTCTATGCGTTGGCTTGCCCCGATCTAGTG
>JANWYE010000274.1 GCA_025057175.1 Chloroflexus sp.
CGTTGCGAATAATTAGGCTCAGCCGTTTCCCGTGCCGGAACCAATTCATCATCTCGTCGAGATCGGCCTGCAAAGTGCGCAGGCTAATCCCCTCTTCAGGCAAATAGACGCGCTCGGCTCCGGTGGCCAGCCCGCTCATGAGCGCTAGGTAGCCACAATCGCGGCCCATTACTTCGACGATAAAACAGCGCCGCGAGGCTACCGCCGACTGCTTGATCCGATCAACGGCGCTCACGATGCTATTGAGCGCGGTATCAGCGCCAAGACTCAGCTCTGAACCGGGCAGGTTGTTGTCGATGGTTGCCGGCAGACAGATGATCGGAATATTAAACGCCGGGAAGATATGGCGCTCGCTGTAGAGCTTGTAAGCAGCTTGATAGCCGGCCCAGCCGCCGATCATCAAGATGCCGTCAATCCCAAACCGCTCGATATTACGGGCAATCTGGTACAGCTCGCTACCCTGCGGAATCTTGCGGTTTGTGCCCAGTTCAGCTCCACCCATCGTTGCCCAACCGCTCACGCTCATCCAATCCATCTCGAAGATGTCGCCATCGATCAGTCCCTGAAACCCGTTGCGCACGCCGAGAATAGTGTGGCCGCGATCGATGCCGATCCGCACCGCTGCGCGCACCGCCGTATTCATACCCGGCGCCGGGCCGCCACTATGCATGACAGCAAACCGATGGCCGCGCCGCTGCCGATCGGGTGGTGATGGTTGCGACTGAATCAGCGTGCCAAGAGTGCGATAGGCTTCGACAAAGCTGTTGCCGCGCAGCGCCATCGCTCGTTCATAATCGTGTTGGGCAATTGCTTCAGCCACCTGCCGGGTATCGGTCACACACGTCATCAGGGGCAACCGCACGACCCGATTTTCGCGCAAGCCAATCAGCTTCGGTTCAGCGTCGGCACCGGCATCCAGCAATTCTTCGACCGCTGTGGCGCCGAGCAGCGAACTCATCCAGCGGTCGAAGGCGCTTGGCGAGCCGCCACGTTGCACGTGGCCGAGAATCGTGACTCGGGTATCCTCGCCGAGCCGTTCTTCCAGCACCTTCTTCACATACGCGGCAGTAATCGGCTTGCCATAGCGATCGCACGCTCCCTCAGCCACCACCACAATACTGTCGCGCCGGCCATTTTCGCGCCCAATCCGCAACACATCGCACATGTGCTGCTCCCAGTTGTCGATCTGGGGCGGCATTTCCGGGATAAACACCCAATCGGCGCCACCGGCAATTGCCCCCATTAGCGCCAAATAACCACAATTGCGCCCCATGACCTCAATCACAAAGGTGCGCTGGTGGCTAGCCGCGGTTGAGCTAATCGCGTCAATTGCTTCGGTAATCCGGTGCAGGGCCGTATCCGCGCCGATGGTCATATCGGTGCCGCAGAAGTCATTATCAATGCTGCCGACAATGCCGGCAATGCGCAGATGTGGATAAGCGGCTGCTTGTTCGCTGCTGATCTCGCCTGCTGCGACCAACTCGGCCAGCAATTCCGGCCACTCGCGGCGAAAGAGATCGGCGCCGGTCAGACTCCCATCACCACCGATAACCACCAGCCGGTCAATGCCATGGACGAGTAGATTAGCTGCTGCCCGCCGGCGTCCCTCGCGGGTGCGAAACTCGGCGCTGCGCGCGGTGCCGATGATGGTGCCGCCGCGGTGAATGATGCCGCCAACCGAACTCCAATCCATGCGGCGAATGAGTTTGCCACCTTGAATAAGCCCCTGATAGCCCTCGTAGATCGCGTATACCTCACAGCCACGGCTAATGCCGGTGCGCACCACTGCCCGCACCGCCGCGTTCATGCCCGGCGCATCGCCGCCGCTGGTCAACACCCCGATGCGAATCGTTGTGTCTGTCATCTCGTCCCTCGCCTTTCTGGCGGATAGTGACTTGGTTGCATGCGCAAGTATATCACAGGGAAGCGGATACATGCGAAGTGTGGGTGATGGGGAGGTGGGTAGGCAGGCAAGCGCAAAAGTGCAGAGGTTTGGTGAAAGTTGCTCATTAAATGTTGCTAAATAGTGATAATTCGTTGTGGAGTGCGGCAGTCAAACCGCCACACTCCATACCAGAGCGACGCTAATCCGAGTTTCACTCTAAACAATAAACGCCTAAAACACCAAGCTACGCCACCCTAACAGCTTGCAGGCGCAAGGTAAGCGCGCTCCCACGCCCCCGGCAGACCCGGCGCGACTTGGCGTTTGCAACCTTTGCACCCCTTATCTAAGACATAGTGTCATTTTTACTCATCCCCCTTGACTTTGCGGTTGAATGCAGTAGAGTGGAAGCATGAACCGCACGTTTGCACTGCTGAGGACAGAAGCAATGAACAACCAGCAGTTTACGATTAAGGGGTTGGATTGCCCCGATTGCGCGCGTTCGGTGGAGCGTGGCGTGGCCCGGTTGGCAGGGGTGAAGTTGTGTAGTCTGAATTTCACTACCGAGACGTTGCACGTCACTGGTGATGTTGACCCGGAAGCGGTTATCGCCCGCGTGCGCGAGTTGGGGTATGAGGTTGAGCGCGCTACAGCAGCGGTTGGACCTCCGCCTACCTTGTTGCGCTTTATGCTGAGCCGGCGCGAGACGCAACTGGCGTTGATCGGGTTGATGTTGGTGTTGCCGGGGATTGTGCTGCATGAGGTGTTGGGTTGGGAAGCGTGGTGGATTGATGGCATGGCGTTGGGCGGGTTGGCGTTGGTGGGGCCATTCATTGCGCTGAATGCGTGGCGCGCGCTGCGCACCAATCGCGAGGTGAGCATTGATGCGCTGATGACGATTGCTGCTATCGGCGCGGTGATTATCGGCGCGTATGTCGAGGCCGGATTGGTTGTGGTGCTGTACACGATTGGCGAGGCGCTCGAAGGATACACGGCCAGTCGCGCTCGCCATGCCATCCGTAGCCTACTGGAATTGACGCCGCCTACAGCGATACGGCTGACCGCAGCGGGTGAGGAGGTGGCGCCGGTTGCTGCGTTGCGTCCCGGCGACCGGATTCTGATCCGGCCCGGCGAGCGGATCCCGGTTGATGGTACGGTTGCCGCCGGTAGTTCATTGGTGAATCAAGCGCCAATCACTGGCGAAAGCCGGTTGATCGAGCGTGGGGTGGGGGATGCCCTGTTTGCGGGGACGATGAACGGTGAGGGGAGCCTTGAGGTGATCGTTGATCGGCCCGCTGCCGAGAGCGCGGTGGCGCGGATGATCCATCTGGTGCAAGAGGCGCAAGAGCGGCGAGCGCCGGTGCAGCGGTTTGTCGATCGTTTTGCCCGCGTCTACACCCCGCTGGTGGTGGCACTGGCGGCATTAGTAGCGATCGTACCGCCGCTCTTCTTTGGCCAACCCTTCTGGAATCCCGATCCTGATACCTTTGGTTGGCTTTACCGTGGCCTTGCCTTGCTAGTCGTGGCCTGCCCGTGCGCGTTGGTGATCAGCACGCCGGTGAGTATTGTCAGCGCCTTGAGCGCGGCAGCGCGCCATGGGGTGTTGATCAAGGGTGGCGCGTATCTTGAGACGCTGGCGCGGGTAAAGACGGTGGCGGTTGATAAGACCGGGACGCTCACGACCGGCAAACCGGCAGTGGTAGCCTTGCGCGCAGTTGGCTGCACCGCGCCCGATGCGGCCCCGGTTGGGCATTGCGAGGCATGCGATTCGTTGCTGGCGCTGGCCGGTGCGGTTGAGCGCCGCTCGGAACATCCGCTGGCTCACGCGATTGTCAGCGCAGCTAACAGTCGCGGTCTTGACCTGCCGGCAGCCGATCAGGTGCGGGCACTGGTAGGGAAGGGAGTGCAGGGGGTGGTGAATGGCAATGAAGTGTTGATCGGCAGCCATCGTGTCTTCGATCGGGCGCTAGCCCACGACGAATGGCACTGCCTTGCTGCGCAACGCGATAGCCAATTGGGTCGCACGCCGTTGATGGTGGGGGTTGATGGCCAGTATCGTGGCACGATCACCGTTGCCGATACTGTGCGCGAAGAGAGCCGGAGCGCAATTGCTAGCTTGCGCGATCAGG
>JANWYE010000275.1 GCA_025057175.1 Chloroflexus sp.
GCCTATCTCGACATTGAAACAACCTACAGCGGCGCAATCAGCGTGCTTGGCATCTATCGGCAAGATCGGGGGATTATTCAGTTGGTCGGCGGCGGGATTAGTGATATTGCGCTCTATGACGCGCTTGAGCATGTAACAACCATTGTCACCTTTAACGGCAGCAGCTTTGATCTGCCGGTGATTAAACGCCAGTTGCACGCCGATCTCCGCGCGGAGTTTGCCCATCGCGACCTCTTGCATGAATGCCGCCGACGCGGGTTGCGCGGCGGCCTCAAAGGGGTTGAAGAAAAGCTCGGCATTGCCCGCGCCTCAGCCGGCCTTAGCGGGCGCGACGCGCCGCGGCTCTGGGCACGCTATGAACAATACGATGATCAGGTCGCGCTGCAAACGCTGCTCGATTATAACCGTGATGACGTAGTCAATTTGGCCCTGCTGGAAGCAGTACTCGACGCGAACGGCCCCCTGCTGGCAAATCCGGCTCGGATCGTAAAATTGTGGTAAATCATCGCTGATTTTGATTCTTGGCAAGATTGCGCAACAATGCAACCACAACTTCTTGACGGTCGCTATCAAGTTGAACGGCTGCTCGGCGATGGCGGTATGGCCCGCGTCTATCTAGGTCGTGATCTGCGCCTTAATCGCCCGGTAGCAATTAAGATTCCGCATTCACACTTGATGACCGATCCTGATTTTCTGGCCCGGTTTCGCCACGAAGCCCACGCGGCGGCAATGGTCAGCCATCCCAATCTGGTCGATGTCTATGATGTCGGTCAAGACGGCGACCTGCACTATATCGTGATGGAATACGTGGCAGGGTCAACGCTTAAGCAACTCATCAATCGCGAAGCGCCATTTGCCATTCCACGTGCAGTGCGGATTGGCGAGCAAATTGCGCGCGGGTTGCACGCAGCTCACCGCGCCGGCTTGATCCATCGCGACATCAAACCGCAAAATATCATTGTTACTGATGATGGGCAGGCGCGCATTACCGATTTCGGCGTTGCCAAGAGCCACCTGTCCACTGCGATGACCGAAACCGGCATTACCCTCGGCACCGTTGACTATATCGCGCCCGAACAGGCGCAGGGCCGTCCGGCTACGCCGCAATCTGACATCTATGCCTTAGGCGTAGTGCTGTACGAAATGCTCACCGGCCGGCTACCTTTTACCGGCGATACGCCGGTTGCTGTGGCGATGAAGCATATCAGCGAGCCACCACCGCCACCGCGCCGGTACAATCCACAGATTCCGTCAGCGCTCGAGGCAATCATTTTGCGCGCGCTGGCTAAAGATCCAGCCCAACGCCAGCGTAGCGCGCTTGAATTAGCCGAAGAATTGCGTTCTTACGAACAACTGGTAACGCAAGCCACCGTAGTCAATCCCGGTATTGAGCCGCTCGCGCAGGTGCGTCCTGCTCCATCACCACGTCCGGCCCAAGTCACAGCCAGCCGTCCGGCTGCCATCCCCAGCCCGCGACCGGCCACCACCCGCGTCCCTCGACAGGAAGGCGTGGGATGTGGCGTCTTTCTGGTTGGCATGCTCACGCTGGCCGGCGTCCTAGCGGTGGTTTTTGTCGTGAGCAGCGGGATGCTAAACAACCTCTTTAGCAATCCTTCACGGCCACCTACTACGCAACCGGCCAACGGCCAAAGTCAAAGCACCGAGGTTACACCATCACCTACAGTTGTGGCCACAACAATCGTGCCCGAACTCGTGGGCCGCAGCGACGGCGAAGCGCGCCAGTTGTTGCAACAAAATCAGCTCATTCCAGTGCCGAGCAGCGAGCATAACCGCAATGTGCCGCAAGGCATCGTGATGACCCAAGCGATCCCCGCCGGCACGGTAGTTGAAGTGAATAGCCCTGTCTCATACACTGTCAGTCTAGGGCCATTGCTAGTTGAAGTGCCAAACGTCACCGGCACGCGCCAAGATATTGCGCGCAATCAACTGGTTGCGGCTGGATTGAAGGTGAACGTAGTGGAAGAACCGAGCCAAACGGTCGATGAAGGTTTCGTGATCCGCCAATCACCAAGCGCAACGCTGCGCATCCCTCAAGATGATATAGTGACGATTTACGTCAGTTTGGGTGATGTTATACGTTTCCCAGAAGTGATTGGTCGCAGCCGCGCCGAGGCCGAAGCTATCTTGGCGAACACACCGGGCTTGACTCTTGTGTTTGTTGACGTGCAGGGGCGCGATCGCTTGCCCGACTTCGATCGCTACGCGCCTAATGAAGTGGTTAGCGCGGCACGGGTAATAGGGAATAATCAGGTGATCGGGATTAACAACAACGATTACATTCCCCGCGGCAGCAGTATTGTGCTAGGAGTGCGAGCTGAAGAGTAGGGTCACAGCGTGCTGTATTCCTACTTTTCGGCTAACAAAACAACGCGGGTGGCAACATTGCCACCCGCAATCATTGAACGCCGGCACGCGCCGATCAGGCGTGGTCGGCAGACGGTGCATGTTGGGAATGCAGCCGCTCAGCTTCCGCTAGCAACTGCTGGCGCTCGCTCACACTCAGCGCCCGATCGGCAAAACGACGCCACTCTTCATTTGTGGCCCATGCCCACTGACCGGCAGCGGTCTTGATCCAGCGTGGGGCTTTTGGGGTGGCGTGATGGTTAATTTTCATCATGCTTCTTTTACCTCCTTACTCATTAGTGAACACATAACATCTCTATCTTAATGATGCTGGTCACAAGCTTAGGGTAACAACCCGAACTTGCGACCGGCTGAATAAAGCGTATCTAACTGTTGACAACCTATTCATCGCGCTGCCAGCAAGGCTTCTTCGCTAATACGGCCATTGCGCAACTGGAAAACTCGGTCAGCGACGCCGATCATCTCGCGACTATGCGTCACCATCAAGAGTGTCTTGCCAACCTGCCGGGTGAGCCGGTCGAGGAGATCGAGCACCTGCGCGCCGGTGTCGCTATCAAGATTACCGGTCGGCTCGTCGGCGAGCACGAGATCGGGGTTATGCACTAACGCGCGCGCAATCGCTACACGCTGCTGCTCACCACCACTGAGTCGATCTGGATAGGTGTTGGCTCGATCGGCTAATCCGACTGCTGCGAGCATCTCTAACGCCGCTGCACGCGCCGCCGGCCCACGTTGGCCGTTTAATTCCAGCGGCAAGAGCACATTTTCGAGCGCCGTTAAGGTCGGGGCGAGATTGTAAAACTGGAAGACAAACCCGATTGATCGGCGTCGGAAGAGAGTACGCTCTCGCTCACTCAGTTGATTCAGCCGCTGGCCGGCCACCCATATCTCGCCCGAACTCGGCGTGTCAATTCCACTGACGAGATTGAGCAGCGTGCTCTTGCCGCTGCCGCTTTTGCCGAGCAATACAACAAACTCGCCGGCAGCGATGGTAATAGTAATATCGCGCAACACGGTGCGCAATTGATCTCCCTCAAGATATGATTTAGTGACCTGCTCACACCGAATGACGGTTTTGTCAAACATTTGCATTGTTTATTGTAATATTTTGCACAGATATATGATTATTATACGGCATGTTGCCCAGAAATTGCAACGCATTGCGTAATATTTCAGGGGCGGCCCGCCGGGCAGCCCCTATCTACAGTTATCACGCCCCCACCCCAACCCTCCCCCTCCGGGGGAGGGAGGGCACACTTCGTTCTCTCACGAAGGAGAGATAGAAAGGGAAGCAGGGGGCGAATGACAGCCCGGTGGGCTGCCTCTCCTAAGCGTATTCCAACCAGCCGTAACGATCGGGACGCTCGCCCTGCACAATGCCAAAGAACGCCTCTTGCACAGCGGCGGTGATCGGGCCGCGACGACCCGCACCCACTGGGATACGATCCACCGAACGAATCGGCGTCACCTCGGCGGCAGTGCCGGTAAAGAAGAGTTCATCGGCAATGTACAGCATTTCGCGTGGCAAAACCTGCTCGCGCACCTCAATCCCCATGTCGCGCAGCAAGGTCATCACCGTATCGCGGGTGATGCCGCTAAGGATCGACGATGTCAATGGCGGT
>JANWYE010000276.1 GCA_025057175.1 Chloroflexus sp.
GTGGCGAATTGGCAATCCCGCCTGAAGAGATTGATAATTTAAATCTGGGCGGTTTTGAGACGGTGGTCTTCTCGGATGACCAAGAACCAATGATCGATACTGGCGACCCGGTTCTCAATCGCCTCATCCAGTTGGGGCACCGGCAAGGCTATGTCGATCTCACCGACATTATCGCTGTAGTGCAAGATCCGGAGCGGGAAGCTGATCGGATCGAGCAGCTTGGCTGGTCGTTGCATCGCGCTGGGATCCAGATCCGCGATGGTGATGAGATTATTGACATGGAGGCCGAGCTAGGCGAGGAAGAAGCTATGCCAGAAGCTCCGGTGGCGGAAGCTGACCTTACGCCATTTGCCGAGGAGATGCCGTCGGCGGTCAAGGCCGAGCCGGAGCTGACGCCGTTCTCGCTGGAGGAGCTGGGGCTGTCGCCGGAGGAGATTGCGCAGTTGGAGGCGATGCAGCAGGGCGAGCAGCAACCGGCGGCGCAGGCAGCCGAGCCGGAGCTGACGCCGTTCTCGCTGGAGGAGCTGGGGCTGTCGCCGGAGGAGATTGCGCAGCTAGAGGCGATGCAACAAGGTGAGCAACAGCCGGCGGCGCAGGCAGCCGAGCCGGAGCTGACGCCGTTCTCGCTGACGGAACTAGGGTTGTCGTCGGAGGAGATTGCGCAGCTCGAGGCAATGCAGCAGGGCGAGCAACAGCCGGCGGCGCAGGGGGCGGAGCCGGAGCTGACGCCGTTCTCGCTGGAGGAGCTGGGGTTGTCGCCGGAGGAGATTGCGCAGCTCGAGGCGATGCAGCAGGGCGAGCAGCAACCGGCGGCGCAGGCAGCCGAGCCGGAGCTAACGCCGTTCTCGCTGGAGGAGCCGGGGTTGTCGCCGGAGGAGATTGCGCAGTTAGAGGCGATGCAACAGGGCGAGCAACAGCCGGCGGCGCAAGCGGAAGAGGATCTGTTCGATTTTGGTGTTGTAGAAGCGGCTCCGGTAGCAAAAGCTGTGCGTACAACACCGCGGGTTGAAGAGCCACCGCCCCCGCCAAAACCAGAAGATGCGAGCTTTGTGCCCGAACCGCTTGATGCGTTAGACGATATTTGGCAGGCGCCGCCAGAGCCGGCAGCGCCTGAGCCGGCTCGGGTTGTGTTGCCGCCGCTAGCCGAACGGGCTAAGCCGCAACCAGCAGCGCGCGCGGCGATGGCAGAAGAACGGCGGAGTGTCGCGCCGACTCGCGACGATTTGCGTTTTGCCCGCCGGGAAGCTGTCACGGCCGGTCGTGGCCGATCGGCGCGCGCGCCGCTACGGCCACGCGCTCCGGAGGATTTTATCCCCACCGGCAATGCCAAGCTCGATGACTATTTGCGGCAGTTGAGCGCCAATCCGGCCAACCACACGCTGGCTTTCACGATTGCCCGCCTCTGCGCCCAGACCGGGCAAGCAGAGTTGATGGCAGTCGTTTATCGCCGCTTGCTTAAACAGACTGCATTGCTCGATCGGATGGCCGAGGAGTTGGAAGATCTGATCAATACAGTTGATGATGTTCCGGTGCTACGCCAGTTGCATCGGTTGCTAGGTGATGTCTACTCGCGGCAAGGCCGGCTTGATGAGGCCATTGCTGCTTACAGCGTCACGTTTGCTGAATAATTGAGGGTATCCGTCTCATTCTAGGCGAAAGCAGTCTCCAAGATGGCACCACAAGAAAGGTTTAGCATGCGCCGCATCGTAGAGGATCTGATCCGGGTCGATGGCGTCATTGGCAGCTTGCTCGTCGGCAAGGACGGTTTAGTTGTTGCGAGCACGCTGCTCGATGAAGAAGATGCCGAAGTGTTGGGTGCAATGTCAGCGGCTGTCTTCGGCGAGATCGACAAAGCGACCCGGCGTCTCGGCGTTGGTAATCTGGTTGACTCGATCATCGACGCCAAAGATGGTTCGATTTTGCTACTGGAAGCAAAGGAACTAATCCTTGTCGTGATTACGCAGCGCACCGTAAATCTAGGCTTGGTGAAGATGGAGATGCGCCGCGCTGCGAAGCGAATCAGCGAGGCGGTGCCGATCTGAGGGAAAGGCAACGAGTTGGGGTCGGATAAGTCAGCGCATCGCCTAAGTGATATAGGCAGAGCGACAGGGTGGGGCGACGCCGCGCGTCGCCCCTGTTGGTTTATTGCCGGCCGGTATGTGGTATACTGACCGCGGGTAACAAACCTATTTCTTGACGTAATGAGGTATGCATGGAACGCGCACTTCTGATTTTAAAGCCTGACGCAGTCCAACGAGGCCTGATCGGCGCGATCATCAGCCGGTTCGAGCAGCGGGGTCTGAAGTTTCAGGGCCTCAAGTTGATGCAAGTGGATGAGGCGTTGGCGCGCCGTCACTATGCCGAACACGAAGGCAAGAGCTTCTTCAATGGTCTGGTCAGCTACATCACTTCGGCGCCAGTTGTAGTGGCGGTGGTAGCCGGCAAGCCGGGCACCGTTGAACTGGTGCGGGCAATGGTTGGCGCGACCAATCCAGCCAAGGCGGCTCCGGGCACGATTCGTGGCGATTTTGGCGTCGATATTGGGCGTAACCTGATCCATGCCTCTGACTCGCCGGAGAGTGGCGAGCGCGAGACTGCCATCTTCTTCCAACCCCACGAACTGATCGGCGAATGGAACCGCTCGCTTGATAGTTGGATCTACGAGTAACGGTTGTTGGGCAGCTCACGGACGCGATGTGTCCGTCTATGCGGTTGGCGCGATGGCTTGATCGCCGCCAACCGCCACCTTGTCTATGCTAGTCGTGATGGAAGCGCATGCCACGGCGGAGCAGATCGAAGCGGTCTGCGCCGAGATCCGGGCTATGGGGTTTACGCCTCACCCGATGCCCGGCCCGACCCGCACTGCAATCGGGATTACCGGCAATCAAGGGCCTATCGAGCAAGCCGGACGTTTGCAGCGCCTGCCCGGTGTGAGCCAATTGATTCGAGTCACAGCGCCGTACAAGCGGGTTAGCCGCGAATTCAAAGAACTGGATACGATCGTTCAGGTTGGCGGCGTCCCAATTGGCGGCAAAGGGATTGTGATCATTGCTGGCCCATGCACCGTTGAAAGCCGCGAACAGACCTTAAATGTAGCGCAGGCCGTGCGGGCTGCCGGCGCAGTGATGTTGCGCGGTGGCGCATACAAACCGCGCACATCGCCGTATTCTTTTCACGGGTTGGGCGAGGCCGGCCTACAGATACTGGCTGAAGCGCGGGCGCTTACCGGAATGCCGGTGGTCACTGAGGTGATGGATACCGAGACGTTGCCGCTGGTGGCAGAATACGCCGATATGTTACAGATTGGCGCACGCAACATGCAGAACTACTCGCTATTGCGGGCAGTGGGGCGCGCGCAGCGGCCAGTGTTGCTGAAGCGCGGTTTTGCCGCCACCGTGAAAGACCTATTGCTGGCGGCAGAATACATTCTGGCCGAAGGTAATCCTAACGTCGTCTTGTGCGAGCGTGGCATTCGCACCTTTGATGATAGCCTGCGCTTCACGCTCGATCTGGGGGCTGTGCCGCTGATCAAGCAGCTCTCACATTTGCCGGTCATTGTTGATCCGTCGCATGCGAGTGGCCGAGCCGACTTAGTCATTCCAATGGCGCGCGCGGCGTTAGCTGCCGGCGCCGATGGGTTGATTGTTGAAGTGCATGACAATCCGGCGTATGCCGTGTGTGATGGCACACAATCGCTGATGCCAGACAGCTTTGCCGATCTGATGCGGCAACTGGCCCGCATCGCAGCGGCAGTGGAACGACCTCTGGTTGCGGCAGAGCGGCTGGCAAGCGTTGGTGGGGAGATAAGCAGTGGAGATACGGCGCTGGCGTGATCTCGATTGGGCCATCGTGGGCAGTGTAGCAGTGCTGCTGGTGATTGGCGGGCTAGCATTGCATAGCGCCACGCTCAATGCCGTAGCGGGCAATGGCTTGCCGCTGCGCCCTGTCTTTGATCGCCAGCTCATCTACATCGCCATTGGGCTGGTGGTCATGGTGGTG
>JANWYE010000277.1 GCA_025057175.1 Chloroflexus sp.
ATGAATTTATCGCCGTTGGGAGAGCCACCGGTCGCCTTCACCAGATTGCAACGGTAAACGCCGATTTTGTGGTCAATGCGCTGCATGACCCCGAATTACGGCGCATTCTGCAAGAGGCGGATATGGCCACTGCCGATGGCATGCCGCTGGTCTGGGCCTCGCGCCTGCTCGGCGGGCCATTGCCAGGCCGGGTAACCGGGGCCGATATGGTGCCAGCGCTAGCCGAACGAGCAGCGCAACGCGGGTATTCAATCTTTTTCCTCGGCGCGCGCGAGGGAGTGGCAGCCAAAGCCGCTGCTATCTTGCAGGAGCGGTATCCGGGCCTGCAGGTGGCCGGTGTGCTATCGCCACCACCGAGTTCAGTGCTTGAAATGGATCGGTCGGTGGTGGAAACGGTCAAGGCGGCCAAGCCTGACATTTTACTTGTTGCTTTCGGCAATCCAAAGCAAGAGAAATGGATCCGAATGTACGCTCATGAACTGCGCGTACCGATCGCGATTGGGGTAGGCGGCACGTTTGACATGATCGTCGGTGTCACCAAACGGGCGCCGGTTTGGATGCAACGGATCGGCCTTGAATGGGTCTACCGTCTGATACAAGAACCACGCCGATTATGGAAGCGGTATGTGCATGATTTCATTTATTTTGGCTACTTCTTTTTGCAGCAGTGGTGGGCGATGCAACGTGGCAATGCGTTAAGCATGGTGCCACGCGAAACGCCGCCAGAGCCGCCAGAGCCGCCTACCCCGCCGCCGCCATCGTTACCGTGGCCGGTGCTGGCAGCCGGGGTGCGGCTTGAGGTCAGCAATCTAGAACCATTCACTCGTGAGGCCAGCCAATTGCTCGAGGCCAACCAATACCTGATTATCGATCTCAGCGCCACCCAGTTTCTCGATAGTTCTGCGTTGGGCGCTTTAGTCGCGCTTGCCAAGCGCGCGCGAACCAAGGGCGGCGATGTCTTCTTGCTTAATGTGCAGGAGCCGATTCAGCATCTGCTCGATCTGCTTAAACTCAACCGGTTCTTTGAACAATTTGCCGATCTGCCGGCTATTGCGGCATGGCTCGCACAGCATCAACAATCTTCGCCGGCACTAGCCTCAACCGCACATGGCTGGCAAATCATTAGCGCACCGCGTTTGTTTGATGCAGCCACGGCACCGGGATTGTTGCAACAGGTTAGCGCAGCACTAGACAAGGGCGAACAGGTTATTATTGACTGTAGCGCCACTACCTTTATGGCTAGCGCCGGTATGGCGGCCCTTGTGAAACTCGATCGGCAGGCCCGCGAACGTGGCAGCGCGGTGCGGATTGCTGGCTGCAACCACGATGTACTACGAACGCTGCAATTAGTTAAGCTCGATCAGGTACTATCCATCTTTCCTGATGTGCCTGCGGCAACAACCGCGCCAATTCCAAATGCTAGCGTCGCGACTGAAGGAATTAACCGATGACTATTGCATTGTTGGTAGCGACTGCTGAAGAACGTTTCTTACCACCGTTGAGCAGTGTATTGCCCAACGTCCTGCTACCGGTGGTTGATCGCCCGGTGATGGCTACCGCCGTAGAACTATTAGCCCGCGCCGGCATTAAGCGTATTCTGATCGCCCTCCATGAGCAGAGTGCTCCTATCACCGCCGCTTTTGGCAGTGGCCGGCGCTGGGGCGTTGACATCGAGTACATCACCTTGCCTGAAGCATGGGCTGATGGTGGCGCACTGCGCTGGGCCGGGCCATTGCTGACCGAAACGTGCCTTGTATTGCCGGGGGCGGCCATTATTGACCTACCGATTGAAGCGGCGCTCGCTTATCATCAACGCCACGGCGCGCCAATCACTGCGATCACCCACGCCCCCCTTGATCAGCGTACCGATCTACGCGCGCTGGTGAATACTGGCGGCCAGCTTAGCGCACTCGTGCCCGCCACAGAGGCGCCTGACGCGCCGGCGCTTACCGGCGCATACATCATCGAACCGGCGCTGATCGAACAGATTCCATTGCGGAGCCGCTGCCAGATTGCTATCGATCTGCTGCCACGCCTGCTCGCCCAAGGCCAGCCAGTGCAAACCTTTACCTTCAGCGGCTATTGGAACCCCCTCCGCACGCTAGCCGATTACCACGCTGCCCAGCAGGTGTTTCTCTACAGCGCCTACCGCGCTGCCGATCCCAGCATCACAGAAGGGCCACGCGAAACTGTGCGTTACCCATCGCTTAGCGGGCGCAAGATCGCACCCGGCATTTGGGTGGGACGCAATGACTCCATCCATCCCAGCGCGCGGATCGCGCCGCCATTGTATATCGGTGACAACTGCTGGATCGGGCGTGATACCGAACTCGGCCCCGGCACGGTGATCGGCACCGGGTGTATGATCGACGATGAAGCGACGGTGGCAAACAGCACCATTTGGGCCGACACCTACGTCGGGCAGTTGGTCAACGTTAACCGACGGATTGTCTATCCGGGAATGATTATTGATCCGGATAGCAGTGAACAAACCGCAGTTGTCGATCCCTTTCTCATTGGTCGCGTTTCAGCCGTGACTGCGCAAATAGGCCGTTTAGCGAGCATTCTCAACCGGCTTGGGGCAGCAATACTACTTATTGTGATCAGCCCACTGTTGTTGCTGACCGGCCTACTAGCTGCGCTTGGCAGCGGCGGACGGCCACTCGTCGGCATTCCTTGCCTTGGCGAACGAATCGTGCTTGCTAATGGCCAAACAACACTACGGCCATTGACGCTCTGGCGCTGGCGCACTCGCCACAACAATGGCAGTCATCTGTGGTTTGGGGCTTGGCTAGAGGCATACGATTTCCACCGGCTGCCAGAGTTGTTCAATGTGCTGAGCGGCGAACTGCAATTGGTAGGCGTCAAACCGCTTACCCCCAACGAAGCCGAAATGTTATGCGAAGAGTGGCAGCAGCGCCGGCATGATACTGCGCCCGGCTTTACCGGGTTATGGTACACCCAAGCAACCGGTGATCTCGATGCAATAGTGGTTGCCGATGTATACTATAGTGCAACCCGCACGTGGCGCGACGATTTCAAGATTCTCTTGCACACGCCGATCGTTTGGCTGCGCCGGATTAAAACAGCTAGCGTACCAGCCAATACAACCATCTCGGCTGATCTTGCGCCACCTCCTAGCCAATAGGGCAACACTCGTGGTTTACAACCCTACTCCAATGTGCAGCATTGTTCGTGGTGAACGAACCCTGAAGGAGGATGGTAATCATGGAAATGAAGCCGCGACAAGCCGGCAATGTGGCAGTCATCGCGATTGAAGGCCGGTTCGATGCGAATACAGCGCCACCGGTACAACGCTGGCTGGAACAAGCAACTGCCACACCCGGTGCGCGCGTACTGGTCGATCTGAGCGAAACTACCTTTGTTGACTCTACCGCACTGGCGACGCTCGTATCAGCCATGAAGCGCTGCCAGCAAGGAAATGGGCAATTCGCGCTCTGTGGTTTGCGCCGGCCGGTATTAATGATTTTTGAGCTGACCCGCCTCGACAAAGCATTCAACATCTTTGTCGATGCCGACCATGCGTTGGCCGTCTTAAATGCCTGAGAGGCGCTCAAGCTATGTTGGTCTCACTTCTCAGCTCGCAATACCACCGGATACAAGCCATCGCCGAGGCTTGGATTGCGCAGGGGGCGAAAGCGTTCGGCGTATACGAACAAGGTCGCCCACTCGCCTATTGGCCATCGGGGCAGCGGATGCTCCCACCTGACCTGACGGCGGCTATTTATCAGTACGACACGATTGTTGGCGAATTGCGTCTGAGCGGGATACGGAATGAGGCAGCCCGCCAGCGCCTGCAAGCCGATGCCAACCTGATCGGCTATATCCTGCAACTCGAATATGAGTTGCAGTGTATGACGGCCGATTTAGTCACCAGCCAAGATCAACAGCTCGCCCTTTATCGCTTGACCCAAGCGATGCGCGATCTTGTAACCATCCGCGAGACC
>JANWYE010000278.1 GCA_025057175.1 Chloroflexus sp.
GTCGCCGCCATCCAGACTCAAATTGCGACTATGCCGCTTGGTGGCGGCACGAATATCGAGCGGGCGCTGGCGGTTGGGTTGCCGGCGCTAGCAGGCGAGCCGCACAGCGCGCGCCACGCAGTATTGTTGACCGACGGGCGCAGCTACAGTAACAACTACCCACGCTATCAGCAATTAATCGAGACCGCGCAGGCTGCCCAGATCACACTCTCGACAATCGCGATCGGGATCGACTCAGACACAGAATTGCTTGAACAACTAGCGCGTTGGGGCAATGGCCGCTACTACTTCGTCGCTGACGCCGCCGATTTGCCGCGCATCACGCTGCAAGAGAGCGAAATTGCCGGCGCTGAACTCACTGTCGAGCAGCCGGTGCCGGTTTTGCTCAAGCAACCGCACCCGCTGGTGCGCAACCTTGATCCGCGTGCGATGCCGATCCTAGACGGCTATATTGCGCTCCAACCTCGCCCCGAAGCCACCGTCGTGCTCGAAAGTCCGGCTGATGATCCACTGCTGGCGGTCTGGCAATACGGCTTGGGCCGCAGCGTCGCATGGACAGCCAGCGTTGCCGCGCCGTGGGCACGAAGTTGGCCGGGCTGGCCGGAATACGATCAGTTCTGGAGCCAAATTGTGCGGTATACCCTCCCGACGCCTGACAGCGGGCCATTGCAGGTGCGCATCGAACCAACAGCTACCGGCGCACGGTTGGTAGTTGAGGCGCAGACCGCAGGCGGCACACCGATTGATCTCGCCCAAGCTAGCGCCCGCGTCACCTTGCCCGATGGCAGCGAACAGAGTTTTAGCTTGACACAAATCGCGCCGGGCAGGTATGCGCGCGAATTGGCATTAACAATAACCGGACCATACCGGATCGCAGTCACGCTCTTCGCCGGGAGCCAGACATTGCAGCGCAGCATCGGCTATGTCTTGCCGCCACCAGCCGAATACGCCCTCACCGATGCGGCGCAGGGTGTAGCCCTCTTGCAACAGATCGCTGCGATGACCGGCGGGAGTATGGAACCGGCGCTGGCAACAACAAGCAGCGCTTCAGCTATCATGCCACAGACCACATCGCTCTGGCCGCTGCTGGCCGGGCTAGCCCTAGCGCTCTGGCTCGTAGAAATTGCGCTGCGGCGGCATTGGTTCGTGTTATCGTGACGAGTAACCGTACTATGATCCCAGCTATCGATCGCATAATCACCGCCGCTATTCACGAACACGTCTTCCCCGGCGCGGTGGTGATGGTAGCTCATCATGACCGCCTGATCCACGCTGCCGCCTACGGTGCCACCATGTACCACGACCCCGGCACCCGGCCGGTAACGCTCGACACCATCTACGATCTGGCCTCGCTGACCAAAGTCTTCACGGCAACCGCAGCACTGCGGCTGCACGACGCCGGGATGCTGCCCCTCGATCTGCCGGCGCAACACTGGCTGCCGGCATTGCGGGCTGGCGACATCACCGTCCGTCACTTGCTGAGCCATTGCAGCGGGTTGGCCGTGCAAATGGCGCCACTGGCCCGTGCCGGCGCAGCCGCGATCCGGAACGCGGTGTACACAGCCATTCCCAAACATCCGCCCGGCAGTGTCACCGAGTATGCCAACCTCAACACCTTCCTGCTCGGCGAGCTGGTGGCAACCATTTACGGTGGCTCGCTCGACGCCGCCATTAGCGAGTTGGTCTATGCACCGCTCGGCATGGAACAGACCCGCTTCTGCCCACCGGCGGAATGGCGGCCACAGATTGCGCCTACCGAGTGGGATCAGGCATGGCGCGGCGATCTGGTGCATGGGATGGTTCATGACGAGAGCGCCTACGCACTCGGCGGCGTGGCCGGTCACGCCGGCATATTTGGCATCGCTGGCGAAGCCCTGCGGCTGGTGCAACTCTTCTTGCGTGAGGGGGCGTGGGAAGGAAGGCAACTGTTGCGAGCTGAAACAGCGGTAGCCGCCCTTACACCACAAGCCGAACGGGCCGGGCAACCGGTTAGCGGGTTGGGCTGGATGCTCCGCCGTCCGTATCTAGGGCCGGCAATGATGGTAGGTTTTGGACACAGCGGCTTCACCGGCCCGCTCATGATCGGGATTCCAAGCGAGCAGCTTGCCATCATCATCCTTTGCAACCGCACCTACCCGCGCCGCACACCACCGCCCTACCGCCACCATGCGGCCGGCGCTGAGATCACGCGCGCAGTGTTGCAAGCCATAGACAGCCCCCTTAGCAGAACACAGGTATAATATAAGCAGAGCATTGCCAAACCATCAATGGAGGAATCCAGATGAGCCGCAAACGCTATCAACAGTGGTTCCGCATCCTCAGCGCGGTCATCATCGGCATTCTTGTGCTCGCGCTAGTAGTGACGGCGATTGTGCCATACTAAGTGGAAAGGAACGATCGGCATGCCTTACACGATGCTCTACGATGGCAACTGCCGCATCTGCCGCCAACAGGCCGAACTGGTAGCTGCGTATGACGAACACCGCCAGATCGAACTGCTCGACGCCAACAGCCCCGCCGCGCGCGAGCGCTTCCCGCAGATCAGCCACGAGGAGGCCATGGGCCAACTCCACGTGGTTGGCCCGGATGGCACGATTTACCGTGGCGCCGAAGCGGTGCGCGAACTCTTGTTGCGGCTGCCGGCTTTGCGCGGGTTAGGCGAACTAATGCGCTTACCCGGCGCGCTGGCTGTGGCAGGGCCAGTGTACGAGTTCATCGCTCGCAACCGTTATCTGTTTGGCGGCAACGCTGCTTGTGACGACGGCTCGTGCCGGCGAGCGTAACATGCAGAGACGGCCCTAAAGGGTCGCTTTCTATGTCAAGCTAGTGCCACGGCTTGCTGCTTGCGCAGCCGATCTAACCGAAACGGAGCAATATCGTACGGTGTCGTGCCTTGGATGGCAAGATCGGCCAATATCTCGCCAATGAGCGGCGCAAACTTAAAGCCGTGGCCGGCGCACGGCACAGCAATCGCGATCTGACCATATTCAGGATGGCGATCAATGAGAAAGTCGCCATCGGGCGTATGGGTATAACGACACGTCTCAGCGCGCACCAGCCGGGAGGCAAAACCGGGCAACGTCTGTTCAAGCCGGCGCGCAATTCGCTCATTCTCCGCCGGATCAGGCAGCGGCGGCGGCTCGTAAGGGTCATGCACCAACGGCCCAACTCCGTGGCGCTCGGCTTTCACCCCTTCACCCAGATCAGGAAAACAGATAAGTGACGGATCATGGCCGTCGCTATGATCGACTATCACCGGCAGATAACCGGCTTTGCTCAATACTCGATCACGAGCCAGAAAAAAGGCCACTTGTTCGCGCGTGACCAGCAAAGGAAATGATATGCCGAGACTGCGTAACAGCACCGGCGTGTACGAGCCAGCAGCCATCACCATGCGCTGCGCGCGGTAGGTCGCTCCTGCCGCATCAACCCGCACCCCAGAGCCATCCGGCATGATTCGATCGACCCGCACTCCGACTGCTATCGTGGCGCCATAACGGCGCGCTTGCTCGATCAGCGTAGCCACACAGCGCGAAGCAGGTAGCATACCGCCATCAGGCTGGTACAAACCGATGGTCTGGTCGGTAATGGCAAGTTGGGGAAATCGCGCGCGCAACTCAGCCGCTGACAACTGCTCGAACGGCGCCCCGGCAGCGGCGAGGTTTGCGGCACACGAGTGGAGATATGGCACATTGGTATCGCCAATATTGAGTACGCCCGTCTTGATGAGAAGGCGTTGGCCAGTATCAGCTTCGAGATCAAGCCAAGCCTGACGGGCCGCTATTGCCAGTTGGGTGTAGTAACGTTGGGGGTAGGCAAACCCAATCAAACGCGACAACCCATGCGAACTCCCGCGGGCGTGGCCAATGGCGAACTGCTCGAGCAGCAACACTCGCCGGCCACGCCGGGC
>JANWYE010000279.1 GCA_025057175.1 Chloroflexus sp.
CTCTTGAAACCGTATTTCCACGGCACGACTAACCGCAACGGTGCGCCATTCTGCGGCAAGAGCGTGCGCCCGTAAAGGCCGGTGCTGAGGATGGTCAGATCATGCATCGCCTCATCGAGCCGCAATCCCTCGACATACGGCCACGGAAAATAGCGATCGCGTTGGCCCGGCATCTGGTCAGGATCGTAGAGCGTCTCGAAGCGCACATACTGCGCTTGCGCGGTTGGTTCGACGATGGCCAGCAACTTATGTAACGGAAAGCCTTGCCATGGGATCACCATCGACCAGCCTTCCACGCAGCGCAGCCGGTAGATCCGCTCTTCCTGATCGAACATCTGCAATATGTCTTCGATGGCGAAGATGCGCGGCTGATGTACCATCCCTGTCACCTCAACCGTCCATGGTTTGGTGACGAAATTGGCAGCGCGGCGGGCAACATCTTCTTTGTTGGTGGTGAATTCGTAGAAGTTATTGTAGGTAGTGATCTGCTCGAAGGTGTTGGCCGGATCGCCCAATTCGTCGCGCAGCGTATTGGTAGGCGCGGATTGGTTGGGACGGGTGTCAGAGGCGTTTACGCCGCAGGCGCTGAGCAATGCAGCTGCGCCTAGCGCTCCCAGCCCGCGCAAGAAGGTGCGCCGGTTGAGATAGACCGATTCCGGGGTAATATCTGATGAGCGAATCGTAGGATCGCGATACATGCCGGGATCTTTCTAGGGGTGATTGGTGGATGATCGACCCGTTTATTATACGTTACGAAACCGGTACCGGATGCCCGCCACCAAATCATTCATCCACCAACGCCAAAATCAACCGGCGCACCTGCCACAAACGGCGGTCGGCGCCTTCGGGGCGCACGCCGAGATCGTCGCGGATTTGGCTGATTTGCAACCGAATGGAGTCGATCGGGCCTTTTTGTGGCTCGACGCTAAGCTGATAGGCGCGGTCAAGCGCGCGACGCGCCGTCATCAGCGCCCGATCGGCCTCGGCGAAGTCGTTGCGTTGCAATGCCTGCACCGCCTCATCGAGCGTGATCGCGGCCCGCAGCAGATGGGTCGCTGTGCGCAACTGCGCGTTTTCGGCTTGCAGATCGAGGATTGTGAGCCGGATCAAGCCATCGTCAACCGAGGCTGGCGGCAATGTCGGTTGCGGTGATGGCACAGGCGTAGGCGGCGCTGTCGGGGCCGGCGTTACAGTAGCAATCTGTGGCGCTGCCGGCATGGGTGCCGGCAGCAACCAGTAGTAGATCGCCGTGAAGAGCAATAAACTGGCGGCGATTGTCAGCAGATGCGGCGCGATCAGGCGCGCATATCGCCGCCAGCGTGCTGGCATTGGTGGCGATGATGGCGGAGCGTCATGCGTAGATGGCATTGGAGCAAAGGAGTAACACTTGTCACCCCGCTTTGGCGACCGGCGATCCTCGCTGCTCGCGTCTGTTTAGGTTGCGCGCATCTGACGCGCAGAGCCACGTGAACGATCGCCTGAGGCCACCGATTCTGTATTGGCCCGTTGCTGGTGATGAAATGGGCCAACCCTTGCTATGGCTGCGTTCTCGGCCCATACTTGAAGAGCTTCAGGCGGTATCCGTTAGGATCTTCGATAATGAAGCCGTAAGGTCCCTTGATGGTAGTATACCTTGCCCGCAGATCTTCTACTATCCGTGCCCGCCCTACCAGCTCTTCAAACAGGCTATCAACCGCCGCGAACGAGTCGAGTTCAAGCCCAATGAACCGAATGCCAGATGGCTCTGGCGGGCCAGCGGTTTCAAACCGTAAGACGAAGCCGTCAGCTAGCGTGATAGCTAGCACCCCCACGGTCTCATCGTAGTATGTAGGCGCTAGACCGAGGATGTTCGCGTAAAAGTCACGTGTCTCACGTAACCGATCGGTCGTCAGGCAGATATGTTGGCAACGGAAGATGGCAGACATCGTAGTCTAACCATCGTTCGTTAAATCTCGTGCGCCAACAAGATGGCCTGCGCAATCTCTTTCATCGACTTGCGCGTATTCATCGACAGTTGCTGAATCTTGCGGAAGGCTTCGGCCTCTTTCAGGCCCTGCGTATCCATCAAGATGCCCTTGGCGCGCTCGACCAGCTTGCGTGTCTCAAGCGTCTCTTTCAAATCGGCTACCTGCCGATCCATCTCAAGGAACTCTTGATAGCGAGCAATGGCGATCTCGATTGCCGGCAACAGCTCAGCTTCGCGGAACGGCTTGACGATATAGTTCACTACGCCAGCCTCTTTGGCCCGCTCGACCAGATCGCGATCAGAGTAGGCGGTCAACAACAGCACCGGCGCAATCTTCTCTTCGGTCAGAATGCGCGCTGCCTGAATGCCATCGAGCTTTGGCATCTTAATATCCATCAAGACCAGATCGGGGCGCAGCTCGCGGGCAAGGTTGATCACGCTCACCCCGTCACCGGCTTCACCGACCACCAGATAGCCGAGACTGACGAGCGTCTCTTTCAGATTCATGCGGATGATCGATTCATCATCGGCGATCACCAGTCGCGTCTGGGGCATACGCTCTCTCCTCTATCGTGATTGGCAACCTGCAGCAGGCTGCATCGTTAGCTTGATCAGTTTATGCGGGCAGTATAGCATTCAACCGTTCACCGATCAACCGTCTTGCGAACGATTTTGTGCCCGGCTGACACTAAATTTATTATATACCGAGCAGTTTCCGCAATAGATCGTCATCATCATTGCCGGCTGGCTGGCCTAACGTTTGATTAGCCGGCAATTCGGCATCGTCGAGCCGGCGAGTGGCGCGGGACTGGTCAGACGGCTCGGCGCGATGCCAATCAGGGTCGAATTCCGGTGCTGGCGCTGCCATTTCCGCTTGCCAGCGTTCGCGTTCAGCCGGCGGCAAATCGGCAACAGGGTCGCCGGTTAGTGGCCCGACCTCCATCAGCCAGCGTTCACGCTCAGCCGGCGGCAGATCGTTCCAATCAACCGGTTGTTCGTTGGCAGGTTCTGCGCCCAGATCATAGCCATTGCGCCCCAACTCTGCCGGTGCGTCAAACCATGCCTCAAGCTCGCTACTTGCCAACGGATCAGGCTGGATCGGCGCTTGATCGCTGTTTGCGCGGCTCTGGCGCGCTCGATCGGTGGGCGCCGGCCACTGATCGGTTTGGCGAACGGCGGTGGTCGTCTGCGGCGGTGTGGCTGCGCTTGATGGTTGGGTATGGTTGCGCGTCATCCGCGCGGGTTGCCGCCATGCCGGTCCTTTCCGAGCTGAACGTTCAGTATCGTTCCGTTTAGTCACCCATCCTAACAGCGAGCGCCTACCGGATGCAGTGGGTGGCGCGGCCTCCTCCTCGTCTGGCGACATCGTCGTTGTTGGCGTGCTCCGGCGAGCGAAACTGCGCAGCTTCCCTTGCCACGTCTCATCAGTAGCGTTCGTTGCGCCATCTGTGGGCGGCGGTGTATTGGCCGATCGATAGCCGCTGCGGATACTACGCAAGCTTGCTATGGGGTGCTGCTCGCTGTAGCGATGCAAATCGTAGAGCATATAGAGCAACAACCCAACTGCCGCTAATCCTAACACAATAATGATAGCCACCATCCATTCCGCTCCACCGCTACTGGTCTGCGTAACCTCACCAATGGTTGTCGTGGCCGCCGGGGTTGCCGATAGAGACGGTGTGGCCGAATTTGGCGTCACAATAGCAGGGCAGAGCACACTCGCCGCTTGCGCCCCAACTTCGCGCCCCAACAACCCCAACCGCACCTGCCAAATCGGTTCAGCAGGCGGTGGCGCCACCGGATCTAACTCAAACCGGGCACGTTCAAAGTACTGCACCACTAGATCACGCCCTGAAATCGGATCGCGTTCGGTTACGGCGTCACTGATCGGGTAGCCAAAT
>JANWYE010000027.1 GCA_025057175.1 Chloroflexus sp.
CGGAATAAACGGCAGGTGGTAGCGTTTTTACACCTCCGGTATGACAGCTCCAGTACGGTCAATCCGATAGGCGGCGATACCATAGCGGCGCGCTTGTAGGATATCAGTTGACCCCGGCGCGACCAAAGCCACGGTAACGCGCAAGCCGCGTTGGACTAGCGCCGTTAAACTGGCCAGCCAGCGCTGATCAAGCGCGGCAGTGATAATGATCAGTGTACCACCCCAAATCAAGCCAAGTTCACTGTCTGTGAGTGTATCGATGACTGTGCCGTCAGGCGCTGGTTCAAGCCGGCCTAAGCGCACCAGTATCTCGCGCAGATGATCGAGATCGGCTGCCGGCGGCAACGGGGCGACCGGCTCCTCGGTGAGCGGATCGTAGCCGTTACTGCACATGCCAACCGGTTGTCGCCGATTGATCAGCGCGGTCGCCAGTGAAGCGGTGGCAATGATGGCCCGCTCGCGATCGTCGCGGGCGAAGCGGCCACGGTAAGCGGTTTCGCTAAACTCAAGCGCGATGAGGGTCTCGCGAGCGATGGCCGGCGCTAACTCGCGCACCTGCAACTCGCCGAGGCGAGCGCTGGTCTTCCAGTCGATCCGGCGGGGCGAGTCACCGGGCCGGTAGGGGCGCACCCCGATCTTTTGCGCCGGATCATCGAACAAACTCAAGCGCCGTCGCTCGTGACTGTAGGGCAAGCCGGCTGGCAGGTCGAGCGACGGCAGCGGCACTACGATAGGAACGATGGTCAGCGGCGTCTGCTGCTGTTCGGCCAACTGTACCTCGCCAAGGTCAAGCACAGTGCCAATCGACATCTGCAATGGTCCCAGCCAATACAGTCCACGCTGGCGACCTTGGACGGTGTAGCGCAGCACGTGTTGTTGGCCGGGGCTAAGGCTGATCACCCACTGCTTGCGCGCTGCCGCGCTCAAGGCCGGCGGAATGTCTTCAGAGACGACCAGATACGGTAATGGCAGCCGCCCCCGATAGGTGATCGTGATGATCACCTCGCCCGGCTCGTTGGGTGATAATGCCGGTGGCGCTTGCCGCTGCCACGCGATCTGTTGGCGCGCAATGCGCGGCCACAGCCATGCGATGATCTGGACGCCAATCAAAACGTACACGACCAGACTGATCGCCGGATTAGGCTCGAAGATCAGCCAAGCGAGAGTAAGAATGGTAAGAGCGCGGAGAAAGGTCATCGCGCACCTACATGCGGAAGACGCCAAAGCGAGTGGGCTGGATCGGCGCTTCGGCGGCGGCAGCCAAGCCAAGCGCCAACACCCGCCGCGTCTCGACCGGATCGATCACGCCGTCATCCCATAGGCGGGCGCTAGCATAGTAGGGATGGCCCTCCTGCTCGTATTTAGCCAGAATGGGCGCCATAAACCGCTCTTGCTCTTCCGGTGTCATGTCTTGGCCGCGGGCGCGCAGGTTATCGCGGCGAACGGTGAGGAGCACGTTGGCCGCTTGCGCTCCACCCATCACGCTAATGCGGGCATTGGGCCACATCCAGAGCTGGCGCGGCTGGTAGGCTCGCCCGCACATGCCGTAGTTGCCGGCGCCGAAGCTGCCGCCAATAATGACGGTAAACTTGGGCACATTCGCGCAGCTTACCGCCGTCACCAACTTGGCCCCATCTTTGGCGATGCCGCCGTTTTCGTACTGCTTGCCGACCATGAAGCCGGTAATATTCTGCAAAAAGACGAGCGGAATATTGCGCGCGCAGCACAGTTCGATAAAGTGCGCGCCCTTGAGTGCGCTTTCGCTGAAGAGGATGCCGTTGTTGGCGAGGATACCAACCGGAAAGCCTTCGATATGGGCAAACCCGCAAACCAGCGTGGTGCCGTAGCGGGCCTTAAATTCGTGCAGGCGGCTTCCATCGACAATGCGGGCTATCACCTCGCGCACATCGTAACTCTGGCGAAAGTCGCGCGGCAGAATGCCGTAAATTTCGCGTGGATCGTAGCGCGGCGGTTCGGGATCGCGCAGTTCCCACTGCACGCGCTGGCGCGGCCCTAGATTGGCGACAATATCGCGCACAATTGCCAGCGCCTCGCGATCGTCGTTGGCAAAGTAGTCGGCTACGCCGGAGATGCGGGTGTGTACGTCGGCGCCACCCAACTCTTCGGCAGTGACCTCTTCGCCGGTAGCAGCCTTGACTAGCGGCGGCCCGCCGAGGAAAATGGTGCCGTTTCCCTTCACAATCACCACTTCATCGCTCATCGCCGGCACATACGCTCCGCCGGCGGTGCAACTACCCATCACGCAGGCGATCTGGGGAATGCCCTCGGCAGACATTTGGGCCTGATTGTAGAAGATGCGGCCAAAATGGTCGCGATCGGGGAAGACTTCGCTCTGCAATGGCAAATATGCGCCGCCGCTATCCACCAGATAGATGCAGGGCAAGCGATTTTCGCGGGCAATCTCTTGGGCGCGCAGATGCTTCTTGACGGTGAGCGGGAAATAGGTGCCGCCTTTCACGGTGGCATCGTTGGCAACGATCATCACTGGCCTGCCGGCGACGCGGCCAATGCCACAGACGATGCCGGCGGCGGGCACCTCTTCGTCGTAGACATTGTAGGCAGCGAGCGCGCCGATCTCAAGGAAGGCGCTGTCAGGATCGATCAGGGTATCGATCCGATCACGCACAAAGAGCTTGCCACGCTCTTCGTGGCGGCGGCGCTGTTCAGGGCCACCGCCCTGCCGGATGGCGGCCAGCCGTTCGCGCAAGTCGGCAGCTAGCGCTTGGTGATGGGCAAAATTGGCTTGAAAATCGGGGCTGTTGGTTTGCACGTGCGAGTGAATGATCGACATTGCTGCCTCCAGCGGCTAGAGCAGACTCTTCAATTCTTCGGCGGCTTTGCGAGTCATGCCGGGCACTGCCGCGATTTCGTCAACGCTGGCCCGGCGAATGCCATCAAGTGAACCAAACGCCTTGAGCAAGGCGCGTTTGCGTTTGGGGCCGATGCCCGGTATCTCTTCGAGCGGCGAGCGCAAGGCAGCCTTATTGCGCAGTTTGCGGTGATAGGCAATGGCAAAGCGGTGAGCCTCTTCGTCGATCCGCTGCACCAGCGCCAGCGCCTTGCTATCGCGGGCCAACACGAGCGGCTCGCATCCGGCGCGCACCAGATCAAACCGGTTCCGATCCGGGCCTTTGGCCACGCCAACCACCGGAATCTGGGGAAAGCCGAGTTCGCGCAAGGCGGCCTGCGCGGCGGCCACCTGCGCCGGCCCGCCATCAACCAGCAAGAGATCGGGTAGGTCGGCCCAACGTTCGAGGGCCTGCCGATCGGCTTCGCCGGTCTCGGCGGCAGACGGCTCGCTCTCGCCCTCGATCTCGACGGCAGCGGCGACGTGCTGCGCTTCGCCGAGCGCCTCGGCGGCGCGGCGGAAGCGGCGGCTAATCACTTCACGCAGCGACGCGACATCATTGGCGCCGCTGACCGTCTTGATCTTGAAGCGGCGGTAGTGGGCGGGGCGTGGTTCGCCGTGCTCAAAAACCACCATACTGGCCACCGATTGCTGGCCTTGGGTATTCGAGACATCGTAGCACTCGATCCGGCGTGGCAGCGCCGGCAACTCAAGCAGATCGCGCAGCTCGCTCAGCGCCGCGACAGCTCGCTGCTCGGAATTGAGCCACTGCTCGCGGATCTCGCGCAGCTTCTGGCGCGCATTGGCAGCAGCCATCTCGACCAACTGCTTCTTCTCGCCGCGACGAGGCACGGTAATCTCGACCCGATGGCCGCTCTTTTGCTGCAACCACGAGGCAATAATCAACGGCTCTTCGACGTGATCGGCTAGCAGCAGGCTGGGTGGAATGGTGGGAGCATTTTGGTAAAACTGGGTTAAGAACGAGGTCAGCAGCGCCTCATCGCTCTCGTCTTCGGCGCCCTGCAAGGTAAACGGTTCGGCGTTAATCAGCTTGCCGCCGCGAATAAAGAGCACTTGCACCACCGCGCTGCCATCTTCGCGGGCAAAAGCGATCACATCTTGGTCGGTATCAACCGTGCGCAAGACCTGTTGCCGCTCGGAAATCTTCTCGATCGCTTGAATGCGGTCGCGCAAGTAGGCGGCGCGCTCGAACTCAAGCCGTTCGGCAGCCTCTTCCATCTGGGCGCGCAACTCGCGCACGATCTGGTCGCTCTTGCCCTCTAAGAAGCGACAGACCGCGTCGATTGCCTGCCGGTAGGCTTCCTTCGTCACCAGCCCCGGCACACACGGCCCTAAACAACGCCGCATCTGGTGGTAGAGGCACGGTTTGCCCAGCTTGCGATGGCGGTTAAACTTATCGTCTTTGCACTCGTAAGGCGGGCGGAAGGCGAACAGGCGATTGAGAATATCGAGCGCCTGATAGACCGAGCCGGCGCTAGCGTAGGGGCCAAAATAGCGCGCGCCATCATTCAGCACCTGCCGGGTGGCAAAGACGCGCGGCCACTCTTCATTGACGGTGACTTTGATATAAGGATACGTTTTATCGTCTTTAAGCAAAATGTTATACGGCGGGCGGTGCTGTTTAATCAAATTCATCTCAAGCAGCAGCGCCTCTAATTCGCTCTGGGTGACGATAATCTCAAAATCGGCGATATGGCTGACCAGCCGGCGCGTTTTGCCGTTGAGGCTGCGCGGCGAGCCAAAGTACGAACGCATGCGGTCGCGCAGCCGCTTGCTCTTACCGACGTAGAGCAGGCGACCGGTGGCGTCTTTCCAGAGGTAGACGCCCGGTTGGTCGGGAACTAAGCGGAGCCGCTCAAGAAAGGCGGCGTGATCGCGCACAGCAGTATGAGAGAGATCCATACGCGGTAGTATAATCCAAAACGAACGAAAGAGTGTATGGGGTGAAACCTCACCCCTGCCCCCTCCCCCCCTCCGAGGGGCGCGGGGGAGTGGGAGGCTCACTCACCTCTGATCCCGCTGGTCGTAGCCCCCTCCCCTCTCCGAGAGAAGCGGGGGATTTGTTGGTTCTCCTCACCCCTAGCCCCTCTCCCAACCGGAGAGTGGGAGAGGGGCACTGTGGGATGACCAATGAAGTTTTTTCTACGCATGCCTCGTGAGCGTAGACAGCGTCTGACGAGTCACAGCGGCCTGCCTCATTGCTGTGAGTGGTGGGCAATGACAATCCGGTCACAATGTCAAGTTTTGCACCTCTATTCAGGTATTATTCATCTTAGTGGTATATTGTCAATGGCGAGGGGGAGTAATGGCGCAGGATGGGCTGCACAGGATGAGGCAAGCCTATCCTGCGCAGTGTTTGTGATGGCAAGGCAATCGTTTCGAAATCACCGTAATCATAATTATTAGGATGATCGATATGGCATCGATTATTTCATCGTCGCAATCCAAAACAAAACCGCAACCGCGCTTACGCTATTCGCCGCGCTGGATTGGGGCTGGGCTGGCGGGGAGTGTGCTGGCCGGTGTCGCTGGAGTGTATGGCGGGCCAATCGTGGCGGCGGCGTTGGCCGGGGCAAGCGCGGTAGGGGCCGGTTATGCGCTGGCCGTTGAGCCGCGCCGGTTGCAGTTGCGTGAGCACGACTTACCCTTTGCCGATTTGCCCGCCGGTCTCGAAGGTCTCACAATCGGCCAGTTGAGCGATTTGCACCTTGGCCATCGCTACAGCTTCACTAATGCCCATCGCGCTATCGAGTATCTACTGGCGGCGCAACCGGAACTGATTGTGTTGACCGGCGATCTGGTGCAGACGCGGGCAGCAATTGCGCGCCTGCCGGAAGTGCTGAGCCGGCTGCACGCACCGCTCGGGGTGTATGCGGTGCCCGGCAATCATGACTACTGGGAGGGGATGCCGCACATTGCCGCGCTACTGCGTGAGCACGGGATTCATTTGCTGGTTAATCGCCACCGGCTGATCGAGCGCAACGGCGCGCGGCTGTTGCTGGCCGGGGTTGATGATCACTGGGATGGGAATCCTGATTTGGCGCTGGCGCTCGGTGGCGCGCCGGCCCACGATTTCCGCGTGCTCTTGGCGCATTGCCCTGACATCGCCGATGAAGCAGCGGCGGCGGGTTTCCATCTCCAACTCTCTGGCCATACCCATGGCGGGCATGTGCGCGCGCCCGGCCTTGGCCCACTCTGCCTGCCGCGCCACGGCTGGCGTTATGACATGGGCCATTTCCGTGTCGGGACGATGCGCCTGTTTGTGACCCGTGGAGTTGGCGGGCTGCCGCTGCGCTTTGGCTGCCCGCCTGAAGTCAGTCTGCTCCGGCTGCGTCGCGCCGGTGATGAAACTGGCGCCGAACAAAGCGCCACATCGCGCGCACCCGCCGATCGCGCCACAGCAGTAGCAACCCCAACGCCATCAGTGGAATATCCGGCCATAGGCTGATCGGCAGCGTGTCGTGGCGCAACGAGGGTAGATTGGCGACGAGCCAGATGCAAAATGCGCCGAGGTAGCCCAGTAGACCGGCTTTGATGCCAATCATGAGGGCCAGTGTTAGCAAGGCCAGCGGCCAGCCAGCCGGATGTTCGGGAATGTGGCCAAACAGCAACGGTATGATGAGGAATGCCACCCCCGACACGGCTAGCACAATTGCAATCCAGCGGCGCAGGCCGGTGGGCTGTTCAAAGACCAGCTCTGTGCGGTACGGTTGCGGTGGGGGCAGCGTTAGCTCGATCAGATTGCTGGGTGGGGCAAAGTCGTAGCGTTGGGCTTGCCACGCCAGCACCAACCCGGCTTGGGCAGCCTGCGCCGCTAAGTCTGCCAATTCGGGTTGATCGGCCAATGGCGGCGGGAGTTCGGCGAGATCGGTGGGAGCGGCGGGCAGATGGACAGCCAGATGGGCCGGGACTGCCACTCGCCGGTCCACATACATCGAACAAAGAATGCCATACACCTGCCGGCCTCGGTAGGGATCGATCAGCATGGCATCGCGTAACGTCAATGGGCCAACTGCGCGTTGGATCCACGCCGTCAGTAACTCGTCGAGCAGGGCGTGGCCATCAGGATCGAGGATCGCATCAAAATCGCCAGCCCGCAGACGAGCGCGCAGCGCTTCAGGCGACTGGGTGCGGATCAACTCGATCACTTGTGCTCGGTCGTAGCTTACAATCGCCGGTTGGATCATAGTGGTACTGGCGCGGGCGGATTTCACGACCGTCCGCGCACACTTGTTTAAATTGCCCTGACGTATTGCTTAAGCTCTACACCACCGCTTGCCAGCGAGCCAACAGATCGGGCAGATCGGCCACGATCAGATTGGGCCGGATCGGGCCGGCCATCGCCTCTTCAGCCGTGCTGACGCCGGTCAAGACCAACACCGAGGGCATGCCAGCGGCGATTGCGCCGGCAATATCGGTATCGAGTCGATCACCCACTACAAGGGTCTGGGCCGGCGTTGCGCCCAGCATTGCCGCGCCGATCAGGAACATGGTCGGGGCCGGTTTGCCGATCACCAGCGGCGTTACATCGGTAGCGGCGCTGATCGCGGCGGCAATGGCGCCGGCGCCGGGAATCAAGCCCTCTTCGCTGGGAAAGGTGCGGTCAGGGTTGGTCGAAACAAAGCGGGCGCCGCGCCGGATATGCAACGTCGCCCGCTTGAGCCGCTCGTAGGTGAGAGTGAAATCCGCCCCTTGCACGACCAACTCCGGCGCGTGATCATCCTCAATAAAGTGGCCATCAGCAAACAGCGCCTCGCGTAGACCCTGCATTCCAACCACAAAGACGCGCGTGCCGGGCGGATAGTGATCGCGCAGGTAGCGGGCCGTAGCTTGTGCTGAAGTGATCACGCGCTCAGGCGGAAGGACGAGGCCCATTGCTGCCAGCTTTGCTGCGTACTGCTGCGGCGTCATCGAAGCATTATTGGTAGCGCAAGCAAACGCGATCTGGCGGTCGCGCAAAAACTGCCACAGATCGGTCACGCCGGGCAGTGGCGTTTGCCCCCGATAGAGTACGCCATCCATATCGAACAGCACGGCGCGGATAGAATTGAAAGAAACCATGCCTATCCTCTTGGCGGATTCACATCCGTTCCGGGGCGCGAATACCCAACAACGCCAATCCATTGCGCAGAGCGTTAGCCGTTGCCGCGACCAATTGCAGGCGAGCAGCGCGCAGGGCTAGCGTCTCGGCGCGTAAAACCGGGCACTGCTCGAAGAAGATGCCGAACTCACGGGCAGTGGTGTAGCACCAGTCGGCGATCACAAACGGCGCGTAGCGCGCGCCGGCCTCGCGCACCGCTTCGGGTAGCCGGGCCAGATGGCGAATCAAGCGCTGCTCGCTGGGGTGAGTAAGCAAGGTGAGATCGGCTTCGGCCAGCGCCGCCCCCTCTTCAGCGGCGCGGCGCAAGATCGAGCGGCAGCGGGCATGCGAATATTGCAGGTACGCGGCGCTGTTGCCCTCAATCGAAAGCATCCGCTCCCAATCGAGGGTAATATTGCGGCGCGGATCCTGATAGAGATCGTTGTAGATCACCGCCCCAATCCCAACGGCCTCGGCGATCGCAGCCCGCTCTTCGTCCGGCAGATCGGCGCTTTTGGCATCGACGAGCGCCCGCGCCCGCGCCACCGCGTCATCGAGCAGCGCTTCGAGGTAAACCATATTGCCCTTCTTGGTCGAGAGCGGTTGGCCGTCGGGGGTCGTGATGACGCCGAAGGGCACATGCACTAGCTCAACATCACGGGCATAGCCCATTGCCCGCACTATTGCGAAGAGTTGGCGGAAATGGAGTTCCTGCCGCGCATCAACCACGTAAATGATATGCGATGGATTGAACTCTTGTAGGCGGAACTTAATCGTGGCGATGTCGCGGGTCATATAGACTGTACCGCCGTCGCTGCGCTGAATAATGAACTTGGGCAGCTTGTCGAGTTCGGCCACCACTGCGCCATCAACATCACGGAAGGCAGCCTCGGAACGTAGCGCCTCTTCGATCACGCCGGGCAGCATCGACTCGTAGAAGCTCTCGCCGTAGGCGTAATCAAAGCGGATGCCAAGCCGGTCGTAGTTGCGCTGCGCCGCTCGCAGCGACAGATCAACGCACCACTGCCAGAGCGCGCGCGCGGTTGGGTCGCCTTGTTCGAGGGCCAGCGACCAGCGTCGGGCTTCGTCTTCGAGTGCCGGATCGTCTTTCATCTCGGCGTTGTAGCGGGCGTAGAGCGCCTCTAGCTCGGCCATAGCCGCTTCCCCCTCGTTTTGCGGGCGGCCATAGCGCTGCATCGCGGCCAGAATAATGCCAAACTGGGTACCCCAGTCGCCAAGATGGTTATCACCGATGACCCGATAGCCAAGGGCGCGAAAGATATGCACTAGCGCCTGCCCGATGATTGTCGAGCGGATATGGCCAACGTGCATGCGCTTGGCGATATTGGGCGAAGAGTAGTCGATCACTACGGTGCGCCCGGCGCCATCGGCGACGGTACCGTAGGCTTCACCGGCGGTCTCGATCTCGTTGATGACAGCCTTGGCCAGCCGTTGCGGATGGAGCGAAAAGTTGAGAAACGCGCCGGTAGCGGTCACTTCGCCGATCAGCGAATCGGGTGGCGGCGCGATAGTTGCTGCCAGCTCGGCGGCGAGCTTAGCCGGATCAACGCCGAGCGCTTTGGCGGCTTTGAAGGCAACAAAGGTGCGGTCGGCGGGGATATTCGGTTTCGGAGTGGTGATCTCAATCAGCTCAACCGGCACTTTACCGGTGGCGGCGATCGCATCTTTAATTTCGGCGATAAAGCGTTCGAGCGCGTAGCCCATGGTTCTGCTCCCTTATGCAATTCCGGCCTTTAGTATACCGTATCTGGCGCGGGATGCAGCGATCGCCGGGGCATGCGCAAAGGTGATGGGCAAGGTGTGCTGAACGTCAGAATGGTGTTGCGCTAATCCGGCAACTGCGGCGGCGGCTTGGGCGTGTACTGTTCGACGAAGAAGCCGCGTAGCCGGCCACGAGCCGGGCTAGGGCTTGTCTCTACCGCCTCTAGCTCGCGCCCGCGCATATCGAGCGTGATCGTCTGCGCGCGACCGGGGCTGTTCATGTCGTAAATGCTGATCACACCGGTATCGGAGCCGGTCTGATCGTAGCCGATGGCTAGTACCTGATGATTATCGAATGGCGAACGCGAACTACCGATCAGGCAAATCGGCCACGGTTCGCCGGCGTCGATCTTGGCCTTGAGCGCGCGCCATTCAGCCTTTGTGCGTTCGAGTAGCCAGCGCGGGCCAGCAAACGGCAGCGGCAAATGGAGCATCACCATCCATGCGATGAGTTGCGGCGCATTGACCACAAAACTCTCCACCTGCCGTTGCCAAAGGTAATCGCGCAGCGCGCGCGAGCGGGGTGAGTCATCGAGCGGCAGATCGTTCAGATCCCGCCCGCGTGGCAATGGCGCTCCGGCGCGAAAATAGTCGGCGGCAACGAAGGCCATGCCGCCACACATCCCGTAATGCGTAGGCAGGTTGGCATCGGCCCACATATCGGCTACCCGCTGCACCATACCGCTAACATCAAACCCGCCAATTGACGCCCGCACGTCGCGCGCTGCCGCCTGTGCCGAACGGCTAAGCGTCTGGCGCAACTCTTGGGTCTGTTCGGGTAGTAATGGCCATGCATTCACGAACGCAAAACCATGCTCTTCCGGGCGAAATGCTGTATGCGGCATACGCTGACCTCCTTGAACGCAACGGCGCACAGGTGGGGTCCAGTGCCTTAGTTGGAACCCCGCTTCTCGGGGGTGGCATTTGTCTGACGTAGGTTGTTCGTGTTACTTTGCTGTATTCACCATCATACACCTTTTCCCCGCCTCCTGCATCCGGGAGAGGGGCGCATCCTAATGCGCTCTGGGAGCACAATTCTATAGCGGGCCGTTGCGCGGCCATATCAAGCGCGTTGGAGCCAGAGCGATGAGCCGATGTGGAGTGCGGCAGCTTCGCTGCCGCCGGCCAGAGCAATCGGCAGGCGTGGAGAGCGGTAGCGAAGTCGTCGCCAGCCATAATCTGTGTGTACATTCCGCAGCCATCTCCCGCTCAGGCGGGTGGGATGGGGTGGCGCGGAGCCGAACGGCAGATGTGGAGTGCGACAGCTTCGCTGCCGCCGGCTCTCTACAATGGCACTATCGCCACGTTACCGCCACCTCGACATTGAGGCGGTCGAGGGCAATGCCGGCATAACGGCTAAGGCCAACCTCCTCGATCACCGGTGTTACCGGTTGGCCGGCGACCGTCATAGTCACCTCAGCGCCAGCTTCAGGCGGCAACATCAACCGCACATAAGCGGTGCGACCGCTGCCGGTGAGGTATAGGCGCAGGCTCTGCGCTTCACGTTGCCAGCGATAGGCAACGTAACCATCAGAAGCAGGATAGCGGGCGACCACGTATGCTTGCGTGATAGCAGGTTCAACCGGCCAGCGGGGGCTGATAATGGCATCATCATACCGGCTAGCGGTGTCAACAATGCCGGCCAGCCCTTCAAACAATGCGCCGAGCATCGCGCTGGCGCCCCAGCCGTCGGTGGGGATCGTGTCGGGGCCAGAAATGCCGGGCCGGCCATCGGGGTAGTACCACAGATACGAAGCGTTGGTCAGGCGCAGCAAGTTGGCGTAGCGACGCAAGTGATCCAGACCATACGGCTCGAAACCGAACGTAAACGCGCCGCGGGCCAGCTCGCCGCCCACCAGCGGCATAATTCCGCCATTGACATACTCGCCCGGCTGCTCGCCTTTGCCGCCGGCCATGCCGAAACTGCCCGGCGGGAAGGGCGGATCGATGCTGTACCATTCGGCAAAAGAGCGTGTAAAATCGCGCCGTGCGTAGTAGCTCCCGATGATCGCCTGCGCCTGACCGGGAGAGAGCACGCCTCGGTTGAGCGCGTACGCATTCGAGAGGCTGAGTTGCTCAGCAGCATCTACTCCTGCCGGCGTGAAGGTGGGGTCTTCGGGAATGAAATGAGTGAAGAAGCGACCATTCCACGCTAGCTCGTTCAGCCGCTGCATGATTTCATCAGAGAGCCGGTAGTAGTCGTCAGCGCGCGCCGGGTCGCCCACTCGCTGCTCAATGCGGGCCAGCAAGATGAGCGCCGCGGCCAAACCGGTATTATCACCGTGGAACGTGCCCCAGATGGTGTCTGGTTCGATCCAATGGCGCGGCGCAGGTTTGCCATCAGGGCTAATCGTGGTCGGGCCATAGGCGAAATCCCACATATCGATGGTGTAGGGCCGGCGCACCAACCCTCGCTCGGCATTCCAGCGCAACGGGTTAGTGGTGATATACTCGACCGCTTTGCGCAAGGCCGGCAGATGGCTGCGCAGCCATTCGTCATCACCGGTCATCTGCCAAGCCTCGTAAACCCCTTGGATGTAGAGGAATTCGAGATCAGACTCAACCTCTTTGCGGAAAGCTTGCACGTACCGTTCAGGATAATCAATCACATCAGGCAAGCTACCATCGGGAAACTGGGCATCTCGAAAAGCGTCGAGCAAGCTGGTGACATCGCGCTCGAAATAGCGAAACCCGCGCCCCTGATAGACATGATCGCGCAACCAGAGCAGCGGATTATCAGGTGAGCGATAGCCACTGATGACACGGCCATTCAACTCATAACTTACTCGCGCCTCGGCCATGAGCCGGCGAATGCGCGGATAGAGCGAGTCGATGTCGCTCTGCCCGCTGGTCAGCGTCGTTTGGGCATCGAGGGTGACGATCTGGCTGCGCGCGCCGGCCAGCCGGCCATCGATTAATGCCACTGCCCACTGTGGGCCAAGTGCGCCGCCCGCCGGCAAAGTAATCTCGCCCGCGCCATCAATGACGGTGGCTGTTCCTGCGGCGCTAAGCCGCCCGGCGGCATCGTAGAGCTGCACGGCTACCGGGCCGCTGTAAGCCGGGATGCGCAGCATGATGTTCACCGGTTGCAGTGGCTGCACGGTCTGCGTTGCTGTTGCAAGCGCTAACGACGCCTGCTGAATTGCCGGCGGCGTCTCGATCACCGGCGCAGGCGTTTGCGCGCGCCAATTGGCGGGCAACCGTTCAGCCACTGCGCCCCCGTTGTCGAGGGCGACAACTCGTAGCGTTGCGAAATACTGCACCAGCGCATCATCAACCCAGCGCGGCTCGCCCAGCGGCGGCCCAATGCGCGATCCGCCAGCGGCTTGCCACGCGCTGCGAAACGGTTCGCGAAGTTGATCGGTTGCGGTAGGAAGGGACGGACTGCAACTGGCGAGCAGAACGATCCCGATACACAACAGGAGATATTGCTTCATAGTTCGCATTATAACGGAATACGGCGCGGCCTTTGGCGATATGAGGCGAAAAGGAATTCGCCTTCAGCCCCCTGTAAGCGAATATCACGGAGCGGCGGAATCTTCATCGCAGAGGAGACAGCTCAGCGAGCTGTCTCTACGGTGTGGATGTGTTGCCGCATTGGGTCAGGGAGCGAGATACCTGAACTCCCCCTTCTCCCTACGTAGGAGAAGGGGGCTGGGGAGATGAGGGACAAAAGAGCATCACGCTGAGCCAAAACCTGTTTCATAGCCTAAAAGCTTCCGATCAAGCGGAAGCCGGAGGACGCAGGAAGGGAGCGACCGTCAGTGGCAGAAATGCCATATTGCACGCGCCGGATTACCCTCGTATACTGGCAGCAATGCCCCAACATGCGCGATTGAGGCGTTAGAGTTATTGAGCGGTGCGCCGTTGCGTCAATGCCACATGGAAGGAACCGTTATGTCTCGCCTGCCCGTGATCTTCATTCCCGGCTTTACCGGCTCGTTCAACCTGCCGGTATTGCTCGACTGGCGCGGCCCCACCTTGAATGGCTGGAATTTTCCACCGTTTGTCGATTATGGCAAAACGCTGCTGCAAACCTTTGCCCAAGCCGGCTACCGTCGCAACCGTGACCTGTTCGTCGCCTTCTACGACTGGCGCAAGCCGGTGGAGGAGAGTGCGCGGCGCTATTTGACCGGCTGGATCGATCGGGCTAAGAAGGCTGCCAATGCCAACAAGGTTATCCTCATCGGCCACAGTATGGGCGGGTTAGTGGCACGGAGCTACATTCAGTCGGCTGAATACCCTAGCCGCAACGATGTGGCCCGCCTAATCACCTTAGGCACGCCGCACCGCGGCTCGGCGGAAGCCTACACTGCATGGGCCGGGGCCGAACCGCACGCCGACGAGACGTTGCGCACGGTTTTTGCGGTCTATCTGTGGTATCTACGCCATATTCACCCCATTCAGACCGAACTCGATAAGGTGAAGACGATCCAGACCCAAGTGCCCGGTGTGCGCGATCTGTTGCCCATCGAAGACTATTTGCTTACTGGCAACCCGCCGCAGCTAAAACCAATGACGAGCATGAAAAGCCGCAATCTGTGGGGCGAGATGGCCAATCAGGCGCAAGCTGTGACGGCGCTTACGCAACGGGTGGCGGTGACAACCATCACCGGCGTTGGTTTTAACACGCTGAGTACGCTGCTCGTTGGCCCGCCACCCGCCGATCACCCGCTGCGCTACGCCGATGGCGTGCCACTCAGCCGCCATTACGACGCGCAAGGCGATGGCACTGTGTTGCAACGGATGGCTACCGTGCCGCAGGCCAACAACCTCCCGCCGCTACCGGTCAGCCATGGCGCATTGCCTGATAGCCCGCAGGCGTTGGCGTTAGTTTTGGGCGAGTTGGGCATTAGCCCTAGTATATTGGGGGCAGCGCCGGCAGCATCACCGCCGCCGCCCACACCACGGTTGGTGGTCATGACCGCTTCGCCGATCACGGTCGAGGTAGCTGCGCCGGCAGGGCCGCCACTCGCGCCGGTTGGCGTGCTAGGTGCGGCGCCGGCCCGCGCTCCTCGCCGGCAACGCCGAGTGCGCGGGCGCAATTATGGCCATGCCGGCAAGGCGCTCAATCTGGTTGTAATCGACAATCCGGCTGCTGGCGATTACCGGATTGCCTTGCATGGCACCGATTATGGTCACTTTGCCGTAGGGGCAATGTTGGTTGGATTGGGCGAACCGCCGGTGTTGGGAGGTGTTGGCGCAACGGCAGTGGCTGAGCCGGCCATCACGACGATCGAAGGTGAGATTGCTCGCGAGAGCGATCTCTTTTACACAGTGAGCCTGCGCAGCGCTGACGAGCCGCCGCAAGTAACCTTCGACGCGCGCAGCACGATGGTAGCTGCTGTCGAACGGCTGGGCACGGCGATGAGTGAGCGTGGCGGTGTGCTTGGCGCGGCGCCGGTGGCTAATGATCGGCTGCGTGGAGCGCTCAGTGGTGATGCCGCAGCCGTTGATGCCATGATGGCCGCCCCGCCGGCCCAACGCCGCGAGATGATCAATGCGCTGATCGAGCTGTGCCAAACGATGGTTGGCGATGAACGCGAACGAGCGTTGGCGATCATTACCGCACTTGAGCAAGTGCGGGAAGCGGTGGAGTAAACTAAGCTAGGGCCACGGCATGCCGTGGCCCGGCACTACCGGACTGGCTCAGCCGTCACTTCAACCGTGATGACACCGACATCAACTACGCCTTGATTAGGTACTTCGACCGGCACCTCCCACGCCATGCCTGTCAGAGCGACGTACAACATCTGGCGGCCTGCCGGCACATTTGGCACGGTGAAGCTCCCATCGGCAGCGACTGGGATTTCCTCCGGATTGGTGAGGGTAAACACGACTGCGCCGCCGGTTGGCGCAACCACGCGCCCCACAATATCACCGCGCCCGCCGGGTAGTGCGATCAGATTGCTGCGCCAGAGTGCGATCGCACCCATCACGACAAGCACGACTGCCAGCGCCACAATCGCGACGCGCACTACCCGCCGCCCCTGTCCGGGTGGAATGATTGGTGGTTTCCACTTGACGTAATAATCAGGATCAATAGGTGTGCCAGATGGCGGTTGTGATGGGGTCTGCGGCTCACCCATAGCTGGCCTCCTTGGTAGATGGCAACGACCGATCACATGCGCTTGGCGCTTGTCCGTTGTGCTCACGGCCTCTGCACGCTTAAATTGTCGAAACAGGCGCTCGTGTTATCCCAACTGCGCAAACCAATCCCGCCGCTCGTGAAGCTGTTGTCGCGAATCTGCACCGCCGGCTGGCCATCAATATACGCGGTGAAGGTGTCACCCCTCACTTCAACTCGCACTTGCCGATCGGCTCCGTACCAATCGTACCCTGCCGGCGCATTCACGCGGGCAATCGGCGTTGATAGCTCGTTGCCGTTAACCCACTTACGGATGATGAATGCGCCCTGACCATACCCCGGATCGTATTGGAAGGAATAGCCATTGAATTTCGCGTCGCCTGAGTCGCGGAAGAAGATGCCATAGCCATTGCCTTGGGTGATCCGAGCCACATCAAGATTGATCACATAGTCGCTGCGATCAAGAGGGCGATAAATCCGTCCGGGGCCATCAATGCATAGCCGGCCATCACGAATTTGCCACCGCCCGCTTTGGATCGACCAGTTATTTAGACTCGAAAAATCGTCGCGAAACAGATCGCCACATTTCCCTCCGAACGCGCCTGAGGCCCGGCAGAGGGCGTCGCGTGTCCCTTCCCCGGTCAGCGATAACCCAACCACTACCACTGCGGCTACCAACCCGATCAGAATTGCCAGCTCGGTGAATGACTGGCCGGCGTCGCTCCTGTTTGCTCGTTTCATCATGACGCCTCCTTTGGTTGTAACCGAACGCTACGGCGCAACGTGTTTATAAGCGCGAGTGAAGTAGCGCACAGTGTAGGTCGGAATAACGACCGCTCTGCGTCTTGGCTACTGCTTCACTCCTCTGCCGGCGCGCGCCAGACCTGCACCCGGTTGCTGTGGAAAGTGCTCTGGCCGCCGAGATCGGCCAAGGCGTCGGGCGTTGTCCAATTAACGTTGCGGCCATCGGGTGAGAGGCAGGCCCAGTGCCCTTTGGCGGCAAAGACCACTCCCGGCGGGACGTTATCGCTAACCACGGCGCGTAGCCGGCATTGGCCGCGATGGTTGCCAACTATGACCTCGTCACCATCGCGAATCGCGCGTGCTGCGGCGTCAGCCGGATTGATTTCAAGGCTGGGTGGCCCCTCTTTGGCGCGCAAGCTGGGCTGATTGGCCATGCTCGACGAGACGAAATGGTGCGGCGCGGCTGAGATCAGCGTCAGCCAGCCATCTGCTAACGGGTGGGCCACGTACTCGGCAGGCGGTTCGTAGTGCGGCAATGGATCAAGCCCCTGCGCTGCCAGCGTTGCGCTCCACAGTTCTACCTTGCCTGACGGTGTCGGGAAGTGGCCATCGGCGAATGGCACCTCAGTCTCCGGCGTCAACGCCAGCCGCACAGTACCCTCGCGTTGCAACCGTTCATAGGTAATGCCGGCTAAGAAGGGATTGCGCGCTCGTGAGGCGTCAAGCACGCCCCGAATTGCTTCCTCGGCGCTCTCGTGCAGCCACGGTTCAGTGTAGCCCATCGCTGTTGCCAGCAAGCGAGTGACGTCCCAATTGCTCTTCGCTTCGCCCAACGGCGCGATTGCCGGTTGGTTGAGGGTAAGATAGCGGTGGCCGTAGGCGCGATGGAGGTCAAGGTGTTCAAGCTGGCTGGTCGCCGGCAAGACAATATCGGCGTAGCGCGCGGTATCGGTCAGAAAGAGGTCATGCACGACGGTGAAGAGATCATCGCGCCGCAGGCCCTGCTCGATTAAGCTGGCGTTCGGCGATGAGGCCAGCGGGTTGGCGCAGTAGACAAAGAGTGACATAATCGGCGGGTCGGTCACTTCGCCGGTCAACGCCGCGCCCAGCCGGTTCATATTGACAGTGCGCGGAGTAGGTGGGCATTCAGCGCCATGCCCGACCGCAGCGCCATCCCACATAGCATAGCCGCCGGTGGAATAGGCAAACCCGCCGCCGCGCACGCCATATTGCCCGACCACCGCCGGCAGACAGAGCAGAGCGCGGAAGGTTTGGCCGCCATTTTGGTGGCGCTGGATACCATCGGCAGTCTTGATGATCGCCGGCTTGGTAGTGGCATAGCGGCGGGCCAAGTCGACAATCGTCGCCGCCGGCAAGCCGGTGATCGCCGCCACTCGTTCGGGATCGTACTCGGCGGCGCGGGCGCGCAATTCGCGCCACCCAATGGTGTACCGTTCTAACCATGCCTCATCGTGCAGGTTCTCGGTGAAGATCACGTGCATCATCCCCAGCGCGAGCGCGCCATCAGTGGCCGGATTGATCGGCAAATGGAGATCAGCCGAGCGGGCTGTCGCCGTGCGGCGGGGGTCAATCGCTACCACGTAGGCGCCAGCGCGCTGGGCTTGCCGAATAAACGGCATCGCATGCGGGCCGGCGCTGGCCGGATTATGGCCCCAGAGGATAATCATCCGGCTGTGCAGGAGATCGTCGTAATCGGGGCTACGCCGCGCGCCGAGGGTTGCATAGACGGCGGCATGGGCAGCGGCGCAACAAATCGCGCGGTCGAGACCGCTAGCTCCCATCCGGTTCCACAGCCGGGCATCAACAATCGCCGTTTGCAGCAAGCCGAGCGTGCCGCTGTACGAATAGGGCAAAATCGCTGCTGCGCCATACTCGGCGATAATCGCTTTCCAGCGGGTGGCAATCGTGGCAATCGCTTCATCCCAACTTATCCGTTCCCACTGCCCGCTCCCTTTCGGTCCCACTCGGCGCAACGGATAGAGTAAGCGATCTGGGCTATAGACCCGTTCGAGGTATGGTCGCACCTTAGCGCAAAGCCAGCCTTGAGTAATCGGGTGGTCGGGATCGGCGTAAAACGCCACCGCTCTGCCGTCACGCACTTCGGTAATGGTGCCGCAGGTGTCGGGGCAATCGTGCGGGCAGCAGCCGCGAATGAGAGTAGTGGTCATATCACGCTCCAGTGTTCAACCTTTGTTAGGCATATTGTAGCACTGCGGGCAAATGGACAGGCAGGGTTGTCGCAACTTATCCCCATGTATTCCACTACGCTTCATCGTAATGTGGATAACTGGCCGAACTTTGTGGATAACTTTTGCATATTGGTGGATTACAGGTTGATGACAATTTCCAAGCACTTGGTTGTGGCATGATCATGATGGCGCAGATATGCTGTCGCAAAGATTGATGCGGGTTGCCATGGGAGGACGCGGCAGCAAGGCTGGCGCACTCCATGCGTGCTCGTGTCATAGGATGATGGGCAAAGCTCTCGCAGCAATCTTTGGGACAGGAGGATGCGGCAGCGAGGCTGCCGCACTCTATATCACCCCTTATCGTTATGCGAGGGGGCCGCACTCGCGATCACCTTTGGCACGGGCACGAGTAGCGCGTGAAGGCAAGCAACTGCCGGCCCACACAAGCGCCGGTAATGATTGCCCGCCAGTTGATCCTCTCGCCATACCACTGATCACGTTAGCCCCATTCTATGCTATGCTGGGAAGGGAACCGAGCCGCAATGAATAGGCTGTCTTTCCCAAACCCGTATGACCCTGATTCTGTTTGAAGACGAACTCTGGCGCCACTTTGCTACGCTGGTGCAGGCCCGTCCAGTCTTCGAGCTGCGCTGTGGCGCGTTTACCACCCGTGAGCGGGCCGCAGCCGTGCTTGGCCGTCCGGCGCGTGGGCTGGCTCGCCCACACCTGATGCCCCACTTCGGGCCGCCGGGAGGATTGGCCGAATTGCTGGCTACTAGTGATCCCATTCTGTTCGTGAACGGGCGGGCGCTCAATCTCGATTGGTTGCCAGCGCTCGATTGCGAGCCGGTGAATACCGTCTACATCGTTGGCGAGACGTTGCTTGGCGCGCGGGTGTCGCCGGCGCTGGCCAGCGCGATCATCTACTATTTGCGCGAGCAGCAAGGAGAGGCGGCGCGTGACGAGTTGTTGCGTTTTGCGCGCGTGGTTGAGCCGCAAGTTACGGCGGCGCTGCTGGTCTATCCGTGGGATCTCATCACGCATGCTGGCGAGCAGTTGATCCGCGACGAGCCGCTGTTGGCCCGCCGCTTGCCGCGCCTCACCGCCGATCTGCCGCATGTCATTACCCATGGCCAGCGCGTTTACGTCGATCCGGCGGCGCAGTTGGTTGGGCCGATAGTGCTCGATAGCCGCGATGGGCCGGTGTTTGTCGAAGCGGCTCAGATCGAACCGTTTAGCTACATTCAGGGGCCGGCCTACGTTGGGCCGGGGACGCTGATCGCCAGCGCCCGCATTCGCGCCGAAACCTGCCTTGGCCCGGTTTGCCGGGTGGGTGGCGAAGTCGAGGCGTCGATTATTCAGGGCTATTCCAACAAGCATCACGATGGCTTTCTCGGCCATAGCTGGCTAGGGGAATGGGTCAATATCGGCGCAATGACCACCAATTCCGATCTGAAAAACAACTACGGCTCGGTGCGCGTGTTGCTTGAGGGAATCGGCCAGATTGACACCGGCATTCTCAAGTTGGGCTGCTTTTTGGCCGATCACGTCAAACTCGGCATTGGCTTGCACCTGACCGGCGGCACCATGATCGGCACCGGCTCAAATGTGTTTGGCATGCACAGCGCGCCCAAGAATGTGCCCCATTTTACGTGGGGTGGCGAGGTGTTTCGCGAGTACCGGATCGATACGATGATTAGTGTGGCCCGGATCGTGATGGCTCGCCGCAAACGCGAACTGACGCCGAGTTACGAGCGAGTGTTGCGCAAGGCGTTTGAGCTGACGCAGCCGAGCCGCGATGGCCTAGGGTGAGCAATGTCATTTCGTCACTTGCCGAGTGTTGATGCCGTGATTCGGGCCGTGTGCGCCGAGCAGCCAGATGCGCCGCGCGAGCTAATCCGTGACGCAGCCCGCGCAGTGTTGGCGCAGGCGCGGGCGGCGATTGCCGCCGGCAGCCCGCCGCCCGACCTGCCGGCCTTGGTGGCGGCGGTGCGCGCCGAGTTGGCGGCGAGCTTTGCGCCGAGCCTCCGCCCGCTGATCAATGCGACGGGGGTGATTATTCAAACTAACCTTGGCCGCGCTCCGCTGAGCGCTGCTGCTCGCGCGGCAATGCAGGCAGTGAGCGAAGGGTATAGCAACCTAGAGTACGATCTGGCCGCAGGCGAACGTGGTTCGCGCCACGTGCATCTTGAGTCATTGCTGGTGCGGCTGACTGGGGCCGAAGCCGCGTTGGTGGTCAACAACAATGCTGCGGCGGTCTATCTCGCCTTGATCGGGCTGGCCGCCGGGCGTGAAGTCATTGTCTCGCGCGGGCAGGCGGTCGAGATCGGGGGCGGCTTTCGCATTCCCGATGTTTTGCGCGCTAGCGGGGCAACATTAGTTGAGGTAGGCACCACCAACCGCACGTACGCCCGCGACTACGCTGCCGCCATCAACGAACGCACCGCCCTGATTTTGCGCGTTCATGCCAGCAACTTCCGCTTGATCGGATTCGTGCATGAACCAGAGCTGGCTGAGTTGGCTGCCGTGGCTCACGAACACGGCCTGCCGCTGCTCGACGATCTAGGTAGTGGAACGCTGATTGACACCCGCCAGTTTGGCTTGCAGGCCGAGCCAACAGTGCAGGCGAGCGTTGCTGCCGGAGCCGATCTGGTCACATTCTCTGGCGACAAGCTGCTCGGCGGGCCGCAAGCCGGCATCATCGTTGGCCGGCGCGACTTGGTCGGGCAACTGCGCCGCCATCCGCTCGCGCGCGCGTTGCGGGTCGATAAGTGTACGATTGCCGGCTTGGCCGCTACGCTGCACAGCTATCTGCGCGGCGCAGCCCTGCGCGAGATTCCGGTCTGGCAGTTGATCAGCACGCCGGTGGAAGCATTGCAACGGCGGGCGGAAACAATCACCGCCGCTTTAACTGCTGCCGGCATTCCGGCGCGCGCCATTGCCTGCGAGAGCGCAATTGGCGGCGGATCGCTCCCCGGCGCCACCCAACCCAGCGCCGGCGTTGCGATTGCGCCGGTGGCCGGCAATGCCACCACGCTAGCTGCCCGCTTGCGCGCCGGCGATCCGCCAGTGGTGGCCCGGATTGTCGATGAGCAGGTGGTATGCGATTTGCGCAGCGTCTTCCCGATGGAAGACGAACGGCTTGTTACGGCGATAGTGGCAGTTTACCGGTCGTAAGAAAGATTACGTATGAACATCGTTGGTCTCTTGCTTGCCGCTGGCCAATCGTCGCGGATGGGTCAACCCAAGCAGTTGCTGAATTGGCGCGGCCGGCCACTGGTCGCACACATGGCTGCCGAAGCGTTGGCCAGCCGGCTAGCCGAGCTGACCGTCGTGGTTGGCGCTGCCGAAGCGCAAGTGCGGGCAGCATTAGGCGATCTGCCGGCGCAGATCGTCACCAACCCAGCTTATGCCGAAGGTTTGGGCGCCTCGCTCGCCACCGGCTTGCGCGCGCTGCCGGCCGATGCTGATGCAGCGATGGTCTTGCTGGTTGACCAACCACTGGTGACGGCGCGACTGATCAACGAGCTGATTGACGCCTACTGCGCTGCGCCAACTGCGGCTGCGCTGGTTCCGGTCTACAACGGCCAACGCGGCAACCCGGTCATCGTTTCGGCCAGCCTCTTCACCGAACTGCAAACCCTGCGCGGCGACACCGGCGCGCGCACCGTCTTCCACCGCTATGCCGAGCAGATCATCTGGCACGAAACGAGCGATCCAGCCGTGATCACCGATGTAGATACGCCCGAAGCATGGCGCGCATTGCAAGACTAGAGCAACGCGCGCTGGTGGCAAACGCAACAAGATGTGGTATAATCGCGTGATGTCACGTGGGAGCGTGATTGGAGATACGCTCCTCATTGTCTTTCTGTTCCGCCGTCGCGCCCGGATCGCGCAACCGGGCGAGGGGCGAGCGGGACATCACCAGAGGAGGCTTTTGTGCGCGATCGTCGTCGAGAGTACGAGCTTGTCATCATCATTAGCCCGCTCTACGCTAACGAAGAGGGAATCACCGCCAACATTGACCGTGTCAAGCAGACGGTCGAACAATTGGGCGGGCAGGTCAACACGGTAAGCCAGTCATCGCCGTGGGGCCGCCGCAAGCTGGCCTACCCGATCCGCGAGTATGTGACTGGTGAAGCCAGCCGCCGCAGCTTCACGGAAGGGTACTACGTCTTCTTCACCCTCACCTTGAGCGCGTCAAAGGTGGCCGAGCTTGATCGGGCCATCCGGTTGAACGACAACATCCTGCGCCACTTATTAGTGCTCGTGGAAAACAAGGAAGTTCAGTCGAGCTTGGTCGAGCCGGTTGAGACGGAGGCAGAGGAAGAGCCGGAGCTGAGCGACGAATAGGCCGTCTATCAGTATACGGCGTAGCAACCAACACGTCGGAGGGCGCCATGGCGCGTGATTTAAATAAGGTATTGATCATTGGCCGCCTTGGCGCCGATCCCGAACTACGTTACACCTCTGCCGGCACGCCGGTGGCCACCTTTCGGGTCGCTGCTAGCCGCCAGTGGCGCGATCCCAACGGTAGTCTGCACGATGAGACCGAGTGGTTTAATATCGTTGCGTGGAATCGATTGGCCGAAATCTGCCACCAGTATCTGAGCCGGGGAGCGCGGGTCTATATTGAGGGACGTTTGCAGACGCGCACGTGGGAAGATCCCCAGACAGGGCAATCACGTTCGCGAGTAGAAGTTGTCGCGCAAGATATGATTCTGCTTGAGCAACGCGAACCACGCACCGATGACGCCCCACGCCCACCTCGCCGCGAACCGCCGCCGGATATTGGCGATGATGATATTCCATTCTAGCCTATGTCACAAACACCCAAGCCGCCACGGAGCGCTTCAGCGCCGGCGCAAACGCCTGCGCCGCGCCGCCCATCGCGCCGCCGTCTCGAAGAAGAGCGCCGCCAGCGCCTAGTTATTATCGCGACTGCCGGCGCAATCGCAATTGCTCTGCTGACCATCGTGATCGGGTTGATCTACGAGCAACTCTGGATTCCTAGCCGCCCAGTGGCGCAGGTTGGTTCAGCGACGCTCACCCGCAGCGATTACTGGCGCGAACGCCGTTTGGCCTACGCTCGCGAGATATACCAGAATTTCCAGTTGCTCGATCTGTTTGGAGCCAGCAATCCGCAGATTGCCCAGCAGTTCCAAGGTCGGAGCATCACCATCGACCAACAGATCCGCGCACTGCGCCGCGCTGAGGTCGAGGACCGGATTGTTTCGGATTGGATCGATCGGCAGATTAAAGAGCGAGCTGCCACTGAATTCGGCATTACCATTAGCGATGATGCGATCATACAGGAGGCAGTGGCCGATCTCGCCTTTGTGTTCATTCCGCCATTGCCCGAACCAACGCCGACGCCAGATCCTAATGTGACGCCATCGCCGACCGTTGATCCGGCGGCAACGGCAACACCTGAACCAACAGCAACGCCGTCGCCAACTCCCGGTGGCCCAACGCCAACCCCAGAACCATCGCCGACGCCGTTCCCAACCTTTACGCCGGTACCGACGCCCCAACCGGCAGAGGCGCGCGAGCAGCTCGAGCAGATTATCAACGAGATCTACCGGCGTTACGAACTAGAGTTGATCACAACCGAGACGAAACCGGAACTGAGCAAAGAGGAGTTCCGGCAGGCACTCTTGCAACAGTACCGTGACCGGTTGCTCAACGATCAGATACAGGCCCGGCTGGTGCCTGAAGAGAGCTTTACGGCCAGCACCGAGCCAGAACGGGTGCGCGCGCGTCAGATCTTGATCGCAGTTACCCCGCCGGCAGAGGCCGCTACCGAGCAGGTTGATGCAGCATTTGCCGCTGCGCTACCCACCGCGCAAGCATTGGTTGCCCAACTGCGCGCTGGCGCCGATTTTGCAGCGTTGGCCGCCGAACGATCGGACGATCCCGGTTCGCGAGAGAATGGCGGTGATATTGGTTCGTTTGATCGCAACGGCTTTGCCGACAATGGCGCGACCTATCCGCCAGAGTTGGTTGCAGCGGCCTTCGCGCTACCGGTTAACCAGCTCAGCGATCCGATTCGCACCCAGTTTGGCTGGCACATTCTAGAAGTAACCGATCGGACGATCCCTTCGAAAGAGGATCAGTTGCAAAAGGCGCGCACTGAGGCATTTGACCGCTGGATCGCTGAGCAGCGGGCGGCGGCTGATGTGCGGCGGTTCCCTGAACCAACGCCGACGCCAACAGCACTCCCGACTGAGCCAGTGCCGACGACAGTGCCGACCTATCTGCCCGGCCCGCCAACACCATTCCCAACGCCGACATTGGCGCCAACCGTCGAGACAACCCCGGAGCCAACGCCAACTGCGACGGCGACACCGTGATCATCAGGTTTGAAATGCCGGTCTCGCGAACATTGCGCATGCCATGTCAATGCCCATCAGTCGCAGCGAGCTGTATGGAGTGCGGCAGTCAAACTGCCGCACTCCAAAGTTCGCAAGTCGCCGCGCAGGTTTTAGCAATTTGCCGGAGCATAGCAATGATATTGGCTAAGGTTTATGACTCGATATTGAGGAATATATTCCTCGACCGGCAATTTGTGGAATAACATCTTCCTATGCAACGCTGGCGTCCTATAGCAACAACCCGGATCTGGATTGGCGCCGTGCTTGCTGGCGCAAGTTTGGCGGGGGCAGGTTGGCTATTGTTTCGGCTCAGTACCCTGCTGAGCGGGCCATTTGAGCAGTGGCCCATCGATAGCTGGCTGTTTGCGCAGGCGGTGCTGGCGCTGGGTTTGCTGGCACTGGCCGGCGTCATGCTCTACCGGACTGCTGCCGCGCTTACCTTGCGCTACAGTATCGACCGCAACGGATTGTACATCCAATGGCTAGGCAGTC
>JANWYE010000280.1 GCA_025057175.1 Chloroflexus sp.
AAACCTTCACGGCGCAGGCCTGCCTGTGCGGGGCAAAGAGCGGCTCTTTGGCGTATTACTGGCCTACGCCCGGCATCCGCTGGATATCGAAGCTATCTTTTTCTTGCGCGGCGTTGCTAATGTGCTTGCCGTCGCGATTGAACGCTTTAACGCCGAACAAGAACGACGCCAGATTGAGACGCAAATGCTGCAAACCCAGAAACTCGAAAGTTTGGGCTTGCTGGCCGGTGGTATTGCTCACGATTTTAACAATTTGCTAACCGGCATTATGGGCCATACCAGTCTTGCGCTGCTCGAACTACCACCCAACCACGAGTTACAGCCTCATCTGGCTGCTATTGATCAGGCCTCACAACGGGCCGCCGAGCTGTGCAACCAACTACTCGCCTACGCCGGTCGTGGCCGGCGTTCGCTCGAACCGGTCGATCTTTCGACGCTAGTGCGCGAGATGGGAACTATTTTGCGCTTGCCGGTAAGTCGCAGCGGGCAAGTGATGATTACCTATGATCTGGCCCCCGATCTGCCGGCAATTGTGGTCGAAGCCAGTCAGATCCGGCAGGTAGTGCTTAATTTGCTTACCAATGCGATTGAAGCAATAGGCGAGCGCAGTGGCACTGTTACGCTCAGCACTCGTGCTACTACGCTCACTCCAACCGATCTACGTCGTCTGAACTTAACCCCGACCATTCCACCCGGCCAATACGTAACCTTAACCGTCAGCGACACTGGGATCGGGATGGATGAAGCCACGCAACGCCGTATCTTTGATCCATTCTTCACCACCAAACCCAAAGGCCACGGCCTCGGTCTGGCCGCTGTGCAGGGGATTGTTCGCCGGCATAACGGCGCTATCCGGGTCGAGAGCACGCCGGGGCTTGGCTCAACATTCACGATTTACCTGCCAGCAGTGAATAAACCTGTCCTAGCGCCAGCGACCGCCAAACTAGCGCCTATCATCCTCAATGGCACTGCCCTCATTGTCGATGATGATGGAGCTGTGCGCGCTACGCTCAGCCGCATGCTCGAACGCGCCGGCATGGTTACGATTGAAGCGGCAGATGCGCGCACGGCTTTGATGCTGTTGGCTGAAGCCGCGTTGAATATTGATATTGTGTTGGTTGATTTGGCAATGCCCGGCATGAATGGCCTTGAACTCCTTACCGCAATCCGCAATCAGTTTCCGCGCGTGCCGGTATTGTTGATGAGCGGCAATGCCGAACAGGTCACGAGTGAGCCTTTGCCAATCAACGAGTACACCGACTTCTTGCCCAAGCCGTACCGTTCGCGCGAGCTGCTTGAAAGGATAAGCGCCTTACTGGAGCGAGTAACGATTCGTAAGGGTAGATGACCCATCTACCCTTACCAATTAAGACCCACTCCCACGATTAGCTGGCTCGGCCAAGGTGCGCGCGAGTTCGACGAAGAACTGTAGCGATTCGGGATTGCGCAACGAGTCAGGATTGGCCGCTCGCTCAACCGGAACTCCCATCAAAATCTTCTTGACCGGCACTTCTAACTTTTTGCCGCTGAGCGTCAACGGCACCGCCGGAATCTGGAAAATTTCGTCGGGCACGTGCCGCGGCGAGAGCGCATTGCGGATCGCTTGCTTGATCCGCTGCCGGAGCGGGTCATCGAGCGTCACTCCCTCGCGCAAAACTACAAACAACGGCATATATGAGCGCCCGCCTAGCCCTTCTAAATCGACGACGAGACTATCGAGCACTTCGGGGATCGTCTCGACCGCGCGGTAGATCTCGCTGGTGCCCATGCGAATGCCTTGCCGGTTGATCGTGCTATCCGAACGGCCATAGATTACAATCCCACCCCGCTCGTTAATCACAATCCAGTCACCGTGCCGCCAGACGCCGGGATACTGCTCGAAATAGCTCGCTTTGTAACGAGCATGGTCAGGATCATTCCAGAAATAGATTGGCATCGAGGGCATCGGCGCGGTGATGACCAATTCACCCATGACACCGATCACGCTGTGGCCGTCGGTATCGTAGGCTTCAGCCTTGCAGCCAAGAATGCGGCACTGAATCTCGCCGCTGTAGACCGGCAAGAGCGGGCAACCACCGACGAAGCCGCTGCACACATCGGTGCCGCCGCTGTACGATACCAGCCAGACATCGGGCTTGATGTGGTCGTAAACCCACTCGAATCCTTCCGGCGGCAATGGCGAACCGGTCGAGCCAATTGATTTGATTGAGCTGAGATCAAACTGCGCCCCCGGCTCAATCCCGCTCTTCATCAGCGCCGTGATATAACCGGCGCTGGTGCCAAAATAGCGCATCTTGGTCTGCTCGGCTAGTCGCCATAACACTCCCATATCAGGATAGGCCGGGCTGCCGTCGTACAGGATCGGAATCGCGCCGACCAGCAAGCCGCCGATCAAGAAGTTCCACATCATCCAGCCAGTCGTCGTATACCAGAAGAAGGTATCACCCGGCCGCATATCGAAATGCAGATCGAGCGATTTGATGTGTTCGAGCAGGATCCCGCCTTGGCTATGCACAATTGGCTTGGGCAGGCCAGTAGTGCCCGATGAATAGAGCACCCACAGCGGTGAATTGAACTCTACTGGCGTAAAGGTCAATTCAGCCGGGGTCTGCACCGCCTCTTCCCAGCGCAGCAGCGGGCCGCGCAGCCCCGCTGGATCAGCCGCCGGATCAAGGTACGAAATAAAGATGGTCAGCTCTACGCTTGGCAGGGCCGCTTGAATCGCCGCCACTTCCGCCCGCCGATCAAACGGTTTGCCGCCATACTGGTAGCCATCAACCGTAATGAGCACCTTGGGCGCGATCTGGCTAAAGCGATCAATCACGCTGGGGCTGCCAAAATCGGGTGAACAACTCGACCAGATCGCGCCGAGGCTGGCTGTTGCCAAACAACCGATCAGCGCGTGGAGGGTGTTAGGCACATACGCTACCACCCGATCGCCCGGCCCCACGCCAGCATTGCGCAGCACCTGCGCAATCGCCGCTGTCTGCGCGCGCAACGTCTCCCAGCTTAACGGGGTTGGCGCTTGCCGTTCGGAGGCAACAATAACCGCCGGACGATCAGGGGTGGCGTGACGAAAGGCATGCTCAGCATAGTTGATGTGCGCGCCGGTAAACCAACGCGCCCCCGGCATCTCGCGGCTCGACAAGACCGTTGTGTAGGGCGTATGCGCCTTGATCTGGTAATACTCCCACAGCGCCGCCCAAAACGCCTCCAATTCATCAACCGACCAGCGATAGAGACTGTCATAATCGGTGAAGCGCAGTCCATGCCGTTGCTCGAGCCAGCGCATAAACGCGCGCATCGTGCAATGCTCGCGCAACTCTGCCGGCGGTTCCCACAACAAACGTGGCGCGGTGGTCATCGTTGGCCTCCGTCTTGCAAATATCGTTTGTTTACAACTTCAGCTTGTATCGTGCCTAAAACACTACTCTCGCGCTCGCTGCCCTCCGGACGTAACAGCACCATAACCGAACAACTTCGTTCCCAGAGGCATGATCTGCTGATCGCAGCAAGGTTGTAGTTGACAGCGAGTGATACCGTCAAACACATCGCGTGATCTACTCCGACAAATCGATCAGGTAGCCACAGCGTAGCGCAATTGTGCCCGGGCCGTGCCACATCATTATAGAATGGCGCACCATTGGGGCCGAGATCTTTGTCTGCACAACAGGTAAGCACCCACAACGATCAGCGCCAGCATCTACCGGACGCGCCGAACGTCCAATCCACTGTACCGCTTTCTGATGCCGGCTCGATGGCGAATCCTCCCAACGCGGCTGGCCGCGCACGTATTCCAAGCGCACCGGCGCACCGCAAGCATTGGTCTGTAAAATCACCGCTGCAATTGACAAAGCGCGTG
>JANWYE010000281.1 GCA_025057175.1 Chloroflexus sp.
GCTAACGACGCGACTAGCACACTCTTCTCCAACCACTTTCGCAAAATCCGGCGCTGGCAAATGCAGCCTCTCATCACCAGCCCAGTGAAAACGCATTTTCACTGCTTTCACAGCGCGGCGAACGAACCCGTCAGCCCGCGCCAAGCGATGCGTAGCAAGGCAATTAACAAGCAGATAACGCGCACTTTCAAGGAAGATTGCTTCAATCTGGCAAAGAAAGGCATCGCGCCGCGCCCAACCGTCCTTGCCACGCCATTCCATCACGAATTGATAGGCAAACTTGTTACGCAACGATAACGTTGCCGCTCACATATCTGTTAGCCCACATTGCGCTCCTGCTGCCAGCGGGCTAATACCGCGCGCGCGGCGCGCGCTGCCTGCGCTCGATGGCTGATCTGGTTTTTGCGTTCGGCGCTCAACTCGGCCAGCGTCGCATCTTCATCAAGCACATAGAAGAGCGGATCGTAGCCAAACCCGCCGCTGCCCCGCGGCGCAAACTCGATCACGCCGGGCAACACACCCTCGACCAGCTCGGTAGGGCGATGAGGATGGGCTAGCGCAATCACACACACGAAGCGGGCCAATCGTTGATGCCACGGCACATCGCGCATCTGGTCGAGCAAATATTGCAATTGCGCCGGGCCGGTGACGCCACCGTAGCGGGCCGAATAGACCCCCGGCGCGCCACCTAGCGCTGCTACTTCTAGCCCGCTATCGTCAGCCAATGTCGGCAACCCGCTCAACGCGCAATAACCCTCGGCTTTTAGGCGCGCATTCTCGGCAAAGGTATCTCCTGTCTCCTCAACCACGGTGGTAATGCCGAGGTCGGCTAATGAATAGAGACGAAGATTGAGATCGGCGAAGATGGCGGCAAATTCGCGCAATTTGCCCGGATTATGGGTGGCAATAAGTAATTCGTGCATAACTTTCTAGTAGGGACGCCAACATAAAGCTGGCTGCCATTGTACACGAATGTAGAGGGGCGGGCAACCTAATAGGGCCAATCATCTCTCCGTCTGAGCAATGCAGGCAATGTCTTGATTGCACTCATTGCCAACCTTTTCGTTGACGATTGTCGCCCTCGTCGAGTACAATCAAAGCAGGTTGGCTTTGACAGACATCAACAGGCTAGCATGAACAACCTCTCTGGAACTCAATCAATCGAACGCGCTGCGCCGCTAAGCGCTCGCTCACTGCGAGCACTGGTGCGCACGATGCGACCGCGGCAGTGGATCAAGAATGTTTTTGTCTTTGCCGCAATTGCCTTTTCCGAAGGTCGGCTCTGGTATACCGAACCTCTCGCACTGTTGCGCGTCATTGGCGCGTTTGTTGCGTTTAGCATGGCCGCCAGCGCCATCTATCTGATCAACGATCTGGTTGACATTGAAAAAGATCGCGCCCACCCCAAAAAACGGCATCGCCCATTAGCTGCCGGCTTGCTTAGCCCGACGTTGGCCGCCGTGACAGCCACTCTCTTGATTGTGGCAGTGTTTCCATTTGCGATCTGGCTCGATGGCGATTTCGATTTTGCGCTGGCGCTGGCGATCTATGTGGTGGTGCAAGGATTTCTCTACAGCTATTGGCTGAAGAATGTCGTGATCTTTGATATCTTGATTATCGCCGCTGGCTTTATCCTCCGTGCAATTGCCGGTGCAGCAGTGATTGATATTGTGATCACCCCTTGGCTCATCGTCTGCATGGGTCTGCTAGCGCTCTTCCTTGGCATCGGCAAACGCCGCCACGAGCTGAAATTGCTTGAAGACGGAGCCGGCAACCACCGGCGCATTCTGCAAGAGTATTCCATCCCCTTGCTCGATCAGATGCAAGCCATCGTCACCGCGAGCATCGTGATGGCGTACAGCATGACGGCATTTTCGGCGCCGGTCGTTCCCAAAGAGCCGTTTCCAATGCTGATGATCACCATTCCGTTTGTGGTCTATGCGATCTTCCGCTACCTGTATCTCATCTACCAACGTGATGGCGGCGGTGCGCCAGAGGAGCTAGTGTTACAAGATCGCCCGCTGGCGCTGAGCATTGTCTTGTGGGGACTAACTGTTCTGGCTGTCTTGATCATCTTTCCGTCGTAAACGCTGTGTACACCTTTGTCAAATTTGGCGGCTCGGTAATTACCGATAAGACAGGGCGTGAAGCGGCTGATCTGGCAGTGATCGAGGCCTTGGCCGGTGCAGTGGCCACTGCTCGTGCCGCCGATCCGGGTTTAGCGTTAGTGCTTGGCCATGGCAGCGGCTCGTTTGGCCATCACTATGCCGCGCGTTATGGCGTTCACCGCGGTATGCCGCTTGATGCCGACCATACTGGCTTTGCACTTACTGCCGCCGCCGCCCTGCGCCTCAACCGGATCGTGGTTGATGCTCTGCTCGCCGCCGGTGTGCCAGCGATCAGTCTGCAACCTTCGGCTGCGCTGCGCAGCGCTAACGGCCAGATCACCCACTGGGAGATCACACCGATTTACGAGGCGCTTAAGCGGCGGTTGGTGCCGGTGATTCACGGCGATGTGGCCTTTGATACAGCGCAAGGCACTGCGATTATCTCAACTGAGGCATTGCTGAGCTTTCTAGCCCTGCACAGCCCGCTCCAACCACTCCGGATCGTGCTAGTCGGCGAGGCTGCCGTCTACACCGCCGATCCGCACCGTGATCCGTTAGCGCAGCCGATTCCATTCATCAACCACGCCAACATTGCGCAGGTATTGCACGGCGCGGGGGAGTCGCGCGCGGCTGATGTCACCGGCGGGATGCGCAGCAAGCTTGAGTTGATGTGGCGCTTGGTTGAAGCACTGCCTGATTTAGAAGTCTGCCTCATTGGGCCAGACCCGGCATTATTGGTAGCAGCTCTGCTTGGTCAACCGCTGACTAGTGGCACACTTATCCGGCAATGACCACGCCTGACCGCCAGATTCGCCAGCGCCATAGCGCATGGGAGCGTCTCGAGGAATTGATAACGCTCGCTGGTAGCGGGATCGGCCGGTTATCGGCGGCTGAATTGCGCGAGTTGGGCCAACTGTACCGCCAAGCTTGCACTGATCTCGCGATTGCGCGCCGTGACTATCCCGATCATACGCTGACGCTCTATCTGAATCAGCTCGTAGCCCGCGCCCACGGTGTGATCTACCGCTACAGCGCAGCCGAACCGAATCGGGTGCTCACGTTTTTCCGCTTCACCTTGCCCCGCACTTTCCGCGCGACGTGGCCAATGACCTTGATAGCGGCGCTGGTGTTTCTCGTACCAGCCATGGTGTCTTTTTTTGCCGCGTTTCGCGATCCCACTTTGGGCGAGACATTTGTGCCCGGAATGAGCTTCATCGTGGAACAGATTCGCAATGGCGAAGAGTGGTGGTTGCGGATCAATGAAGGCCCGGCGGCGGCTTCCGCCGAGATTATGACCAACAATATCAATGTGGCCATCAGAGCGTTTGCCGGCGGAGTCACGCTCGGCGTCTATACTCTTTACATCTTACTTATGAACGGCTTATTGCTAGGCACCGTCGCCGGCATTGCCCAACGCTTCGACTTCGCCGCTAACCTTTGGGGGTTTGTGGCCGGGCATGCCACCCTTGAGCTGAGCGCCATTTTTATCGCCGGCGGCGCCGGACTGCAATTGGGTTGGGCCATCCTCCGGCCCGGCACGCTCAGCCGGCGTGGCGCGCTGGTGGTCGCGGCTCGACGCGCTGTGGTTTTGTTAATCGGTTGCGCGTTAATCTTGGTGGCAGCCGGCCTGATTGAAGCCTTCATTTCGCCAACGAGCCTCCCCTTGGCACTCAAGCTCGTTGTCTCGATC
>JANWYE010000282.1 GCA_025057175.1 Chloroflexus sp.
CTTTGCCCGCGAAGGAGCGACCGTTGATACGATCTGGGCCACTGCGCTAGGCATAACCGGTTGGCCGCTCTGGCTAGCGGTGATAGCGTTACTGGTGTTGGCGCGGCGTTTGCCGGTGGCCGATCCGCCGGATGCCCAACAATTACATGGCGCTTCTGTGATGCCGGTGATTAGGTAAAAAATAGAGCATCAGTTGAATTGCGTGGTGATGATGATAATTTTGTCATCATCACGCAGGCTTTTTTTGTGAAAAATGTGATTTTTGAAATTAAAAATTTATTAAAAAGAAGTGTCTTTGATAGATTCTTCTCCTTTTTTGAGTATTGACATACCGGATCTTAGTGGTACAATGTGTTTAGTGGCTGGTTGGCTTTGAACAGATGCGTGGGAGAGCTGTTATGAGACAGCAATACCGCATCGAGTTGAGCCGTTCGCTCTATTGGTTTGTGCAACTTTTTTTGTTACACAGATCATGTTTACTCCTTATAACCCTCATTCTAGCGGGATTATTTCTTAGTGCGTGTACCCCATCTCCAATCCAACCAACCTCACTCTCCTTCGAGCGGAGTGGCGGCTTCGTCGGGCTTGCTGATCGCTTGACGATTGATTTAAACACCGGTTCGGCACGCCTACAACACGGGAAAGAGATCATTGCGACTACGATTGACGCCGAACAACGCGCGCAACTGCGAGCGCTCATTGCGGAGCTAGACCTCGCGCGTCTTACGGACACACCACCACCACCGAACCAATGCTGTGATTTCCTGAACTATCGCATCCAAATTGACGCTGTCACCATTCAGACCACCGATGCCAATCTTCCAGCTTCGTTGCAGCCCCTCGTGACGGAACTCGATGCAATCATTACCGGCATGATCTCACGGTAGCTTACTAGATTGTCCGGTCAAGAAAGGGGTGGGGTATGCACAGGCGACGACTTTTGTTATGGTCGTGGTTGACCGTGATTGTACTGATTGTTTGGCAAGTAGCCGCAATCCTGACGATTACGCCAACGGCAACCGCAGCGCCGTTGGCAGAACAACCGCAGCGTGTGTTTGTCGATGAACTGGTGGCGCCGCATCCGGCGCTGGCGGTCGCGCTGCCAAGTGCGACAGTGGCCGATCCAAAGACGGTCGCGCTTGACTTTCTCCGCGGGCCGGGGGCAAGTTTGGTTGCTGTAGCCGATGATCTCGCATGGATTCCAGTGCAGAGCGAGCAGTTCGATGATGTGACCGTGGTGCGGGTGAGCCAGCATAAAGGCACAGTGCCAATCTGGGGGGCCGAGCTGGTATTACAGGTTAGCGGCAATACGGTGCGCAGCCTAAGCGGCGCGTTTGTGCCAAGCGTGGCGGCTGACACCAAGCCGGCGCTCGATCTGGATGAGGCGGTGAAGATCGCGACGCTGGCCCTCAAGAACAATCCACCGCGCCATGACGATAAAGAGCTGCCATTGCTGGCTGAGGCCTTTGCCAAGCCACGCCTCGATCAGCACGAGCTTGTCTTCTTCAATCCTGCACTTTTTGAGGTCGGTGATGGCGCTACGGCGCTAGCATACCGGCTGGTGCTCACAGCGCCGGATGAGAGCGCGAGTGCGACGGTGGTTGTCGATGCCCAGACCGGCAAGGTGTGGTTGAGCTTTTCGAACTACCACAGCGGGCGGAATCGTATTGTTCGCGATGCCAACGGCGCGAACTCGACTACTGGAGCCAACTGTTACACTGAGAGCGGGCCAGTTGGCACACCGCATCCCGATTGTGTGGCGGCGTTTACGAATACTGGTCTCACCTACAACTACTTCTTTAATACCTTTGGCCGTGATAGCTTCGATAACGCTGGCGCGACAATGATCGCGGTAGTTCGGTACGGCACGGCAGCGAATGCCTTTTGGAATGGTAGCCTTACGGCGTTTGGCCCCGGTTTTGCAACTCGTGATGTGGTGGCCCACGAATGGGCGCATGCCGTCACCCAGTACACGGCCAATCTGATCTACAACGGCCAATCGGGCGCGCTAAACGAGTCGTTCTCTGATGTCTTTGGCGCGATGGTCGATCGCGATGACTGGCTAATGGGTGAAGATACGCCAATTGGCGCGATTCGCAGTCTGGCCAATCCACCTGCCTACGACCAACCCGATCGAGTGAGCAACTACGTTTGCACGACTAGCGATAATGGCGGCGTGCATATCAACAGTGGCATTCCCAACAAGGCAGCGTATCTAATGGCTGAGGGTGGCACGTTCAATGGGCGCACGGTGCCGGCCATTGGGCGCGATGCGACCGAACGCATCTTTTATCGGGCGCTCACTGCCTATCTTACTTCATCGGCCACCTTTGTTGACATGTACAATGCGCTGTTAGCGGCGGCTGGGGCGTTGTATGGGACGTCATCGTCGCAATATCAAGCGACCTTAACCGCAGCGCAGGCGGTTGAATTGAATGTGCTGCCATCGTGCGGCGGTACGGCGACACCCGATAGCTACGAGCCGGATAATAGCGCAGCAACTGCGAAGACGATCACCGTGAATGGTTCAGCCCAGAGCCACAATTTCCACGTGGCTGGCGATCAAGATTGGGTGACATTCAATGCAGTGAGCGGGAATACCTACATCATTCAGACCAGTGGCTTACAAAGCAATGCTGATACAGTGTTGGCGCTGTTTGGCAACAACGGCGCGTTGCTGCTGGCCCAGAACGATGACTATGGCGGCACGCTAGCTTCGCGGATCAATTGGTTGGCAACGACGAGTGGGCCGCTGCATGTGCGCGTCACCAACTTTGGTGGTCGAGGTGGCGCCAACACCGGCTATAACTTGACGGTCACGTATGATCCATCGCCAACCTCACCGGATGCTTACGAGCCGGATAACACCTTAGGCACGGCGAAGCCGATTACGGTCGGCGGCACCGCCCAACGCCACAATTTCCACGCGGCTGGCGATCACGACTGGGTGCGCTTCAGCGCGATCGCCGGTAGCAGCTACGTCATCGAAACCTTCAATCTTGGCGCGGCGTCTGACACAGTGCTTGAGCTGTATGATGGCAGTGGCAACCGATTGGCTTATAATGATGACTATGGCGGCACACTGGCCTCGCGGATCCAATGGTATGCGCCGAGCGCGGCCAACCTATTTGCCAGAGTCCGCCACTACAGCAGTACAGCGTATGGCGCGGCGACGGCTTACGATCTACGGGTAGCGGTGGTGCCGACGCCTACAGGCGATAACTACGAGCCGGATAACTCGCTCAGTGCGGCACGACCGATTACCGTTAATGGCGCAGCCCAAACCCATACCTTCCATATCGCTGGTGATCAAGACTGGGTTTATTTTGATGCTGCCATCAACACGGCCTACGTGATCGAGACCTTCAATCTCGCTGCTGGCAATGATACGGTGCTCGAGCTGTACAACAGTGGTGGTACGTTACTCGCCTATAACGACGACTATAGCGGGTTGGCATCGCGGATCGGTTACACAGCCAGCAGCGCGCAGCGGCTGTTTGTGAAGGTGCGGCATTATAGCAGCACAGCCGGTCACAGCACCTTGCGGTATGAGCTGCGGGTCACAAGTATGCCGGTAGCTGAACCGGATTCATTCGAGCCGGATAATACTGCGGCCACAGCGCGGCTGATCACACCGGGGACGCTCGATGCGCCAAACGTGACCCGCCACAACTTCCACGTGGCCGGTGATCACGATTGGGTGCAATTTAGCGCAACTGCCGGTAGCTTCTATCTCTTCGAGACTGCCAACCTAGA
>JANWYE010000283.1 GCA_025057175.1 Chloroflexus sp.
GCTTGCCGGTGAGCTGGGCTTGCCAGTTGTCATCCATTCCCGCGATGCAATGGCTGAGACAATTGCTGTGCTTCGTGACGCGGCCCGTGGGCCGGGGGTGATGCATTCGTTTTCGGGTGATTGGCCGGCAGCGCAGGCATGCCTCGATCTGGGCTTTTATCTTTCGTTTTCGGGGCCGATCACCTTCCCGAAATCAGCCGCTTTGCACGAAGTTGCCCGGCAGGCGCCGGCTGATCGTATCCTGATCGAGACCGATAGCCCATATCTTAGCCCGCACCCGCATCGGGGCCAGCGCAATGAGCCGAGCCGTCTGGTCTACATTGGGCAGAAGTTGGCCGAGCTGCGCCGGCAGTCGTTGGCTGAGCTGGCCCCACAGCTTTGGCAGAACACTTGTCGTGCCTTCCCCCGATTGGCTGCCGCGCTGGATTAACAGAGCAGTGCGCTGCCCGCACTGATAAGAGTATTTTTTATGGCAAAGCGTTCGCTCTCGGCTCCGCAAGCTGTTGGCCCGAATCTCTGGTGGATGGCGCCGGGTGTGGCGCTGGTCTTTCTCATGACCGGCGCTGTCGTGCGGAGTTTGGCCGAGTCGGGATGGGCGAGCGGGTTGGCCATTTTGCCGGCAGTGGCGGGTATGGCGCTGGCGGTTGGCGTGGTGTTCGCCGCATGGCCGCGCTTGAATCGTTGGGTAGCCCATGGTTTTTCGCTCGCGCTGGCGTGGGTGTGGATTGTGCAGCAGGTAGGCCCGTTGCTTGACGACCGGCTCGATAGTTGGCGCGATCGGGCAGTCGAGCTGACTATCCGCATCCTCAGTTGGGCGCGGGTCTTGGCAAGTGGCGGGCGTGGCGAAGATATTGTCCTGTTTGTGGTGGCGCTGGCAGGGCTGTGTTGGTGGCTGGTGTACGCAACCGTTTGGGCATTGTTTCGCCAACAGCGACCGTGGCTGATGATCATTGCCAACGGCGCAGTATTGCTGGTCAATTATACCTATGTTTTCCCAAAGCCTGATTTCGAGGCGCTAGCGTTTATTGCGAGCGCCTTGCTGCTATTGGTTTATCATCATCTGATGCAACGCCGGTTAACGTGGGAGGCGCGTCAAATCAGTTACCCCGATCTGCTGCCATTACGGGCGATGTGGGCCGCAACGGTTGTTGGGGTGGCGTTAATCGCGATCACCGCGATCCTGCCTGCTCAGATCACAACGGAACGGGCCTTGCAGACGTGGGAAACATTGCGCGCACCGTTCCGCGCTGCGCGCGCGGCATGGGAAGATGCTTTCAGTACGATCAATGCGCCCCCCGGCGCCGGCAGCATCTCGTTTACGGCGCGGGTTGCGCCGCTGGGTGGTTCGCGATCGCCCGGTTTAGACGAGGTCATGAAGGTGCGGTCATCGCGGCTCGATTATTGGCGCGCAGTTGCGTTTGATCGTTATGATGGTTCAGGCTGGGTAAATACCACCGGTGAACTGGCGCGTTCGGCGCTTGGGGTGGCGACAGCCGAGCAGGCGCGCACGCCACTGCCTGCCGGTGAAACGATCCCATTAGCTGACCGGCGCGCCCGACAGGTGATTACGCAAACGATTACGCTAGCCCAAGATCGGAATGATGATCTGTTGATGGTAGGCGGGATGCCCCTGCAATTTAGCCTGCCGGCTAACGTCGAGCACGCGATTGTGCAGAGTGAAACTGGCGGCGTCATTCCACTCTACGATGACTTGGCGCTGGTCACGGCGGCAACGCCGTTGGTAGCTGGCACGACCTATACGGTCACGGCCTTAGCCTCACTTGCCGATGTGCAAAGCCTACGCAGCGCCGGCACTGACTATCCGCAATGGGTGCGTGAGCGCTACCTTCAGTTGCCGGCGAGTTTGCCGGCGCGGGTGCGCGCAGAAGCGGCGCGGGTGATTGCCGCCGCCAACGCTGAAACTCCTTACGATCAGGCAATCGCCATCCAAGATTACTTGCGGCGATTGACCTACAGTGAAGATATTCCGCCACCACCGAGCAATACCGATCTAGTGGATTGGTTTTTGTTTGAGCAGCAGTCCGGTTATTGCGATTACTTCGCGTCAGCGATGGTTGTTATGTTGCGTTCGGTAGGAGTGCCAGCGCGGTGGGTGCGCGGCTACGCCAGTGGCGACTTTGATCCCGAAGAGGGTGTCTATATCGTGCGCGAAAATGTGGCCCATAGCTGGCCGGAAGTCTATTTTCCCGGCATTGGTTGGGAGCGGTTTGAGCCGACAGCAGCCGGTTATACTTCATTGCCGCAACGACCGCTGCAACCGCTGTTCGGCGCCGAGGCCGAAGATGCCGGGGGTAGCGCCAGTGGCGGAACGTTAAATCCCGGTAGGTTTGAAGAACCAGAAGACGAATTGTCGGCCAGCGGTGTTGGCAGCGGTGCAGCAAATGCTTCGCCAGCAACGGGGCGCAATCCGCTGGGTAGCGGCGCGTGGATGGGCTGGTTATTCGCAGTGTTGGCCATTCCGGTAGGCATTGGGCTAGCGGTGCTTGGTGGCCGTTGGTGGTTAGAACGAGAACTGCGCGGTTTGCGATTGGCGGCAGCAGCTTACGCCGAAATGGGTTGGTTAGCCGCCTTAGGTGGTCTGGCCCAGCAGAGTTGGGAAACGCCGCTCGAGTATGGGCAACGGCTAGCTGCTGCGTTGCCTGAGCATGCTGCTACCATTCATGGGATTGTAACGGCATACATCGGTGAACGTTACCGGCGCGGGGCAACAGTGCGCGTGCCAACTGAAGCGGAGCGCCAGATGTTGCGGCAGGCGTTGTTGCGCTACGCAGTACGGCACGTAGCGCGACAGGTGTGGTCGCCGGCGCGGCCATCGTGAGAGTAGGCTTGCAACCTGTCCCTGCGATGACCGCCTCTCCACCACCATCACCGCTTGCCTAATTCTCCTTGCTGCCAGCGGATATTCCCGCGCAAAAGCAAGTTTGATGACCGCAGCTTATAGGCTAAGTCGGCGGCCATATTTCGCATCACCAAATAGCCGATGCGAGGGTTGCGGTCACACAAGGAAGCAAAATCGCGCTCACGGATCACGAGGAGAACGCATGGATCAACGCAACTGACCGTCGCCGAACGAGTTGCGCCGCCAAGCAGCACCATCTCGCCGAAACTTTGCCCGCTGTAAAGCATATTAATCGTCGATGGCGCGAAGGTGCCATCGGGGGTGCGGGTGTTAATGGCTATCCGGACGCATCCCTCGTGAATAATAAACAACTCGTCGCCTTCATCGCCTTCGTTAAAGACCGTTTGGCCGGCTCCGAGCCGGCGCACTTTGCAGATGGTAGCTATCTGCAACAACTCCTCGTCACTCAGGCCGCTGAGTAGCTCGACCCGCCGCAAATTCTCAACGACACTCTTGTTCATAGTCCCCCCCATCGCGATCGTGTCGTCATGACCAGTTTAATCGTGCGACGGCGCTTCGATTGGCCCAGTGCGAATTTTGCTACTCACCAGCGGTGTAACATGTTCATGCATTAGCCAATGATAGCAAACAGCCGCCACCGGCGCAGCCAGCCAGTAGTTAAAGAGCCGGAAGATAATCGCTGCCGGTACCGCTGCCGGCCCTACCTCCATCTGGCTCAAAACTGCCACTAGTGCCGCTTCAACCGTGCCACCGCCGCCGGGCAAAACGTTGAAGGTCGAGGTCACGAGCGCGACGCCGAACGCCGCTAACACGACCGCAAAGCTC
>JANWYE010000284.1 GCA_025057175.1 Chloroflexus sp.
CGTCGGCCATGATAATGCGCGGTTCGTTGACGAGCGCGCGCGCAATCGCAACTCGCTGCTGCTGGCCGCCTGATAGTTCGTTTGGCCGGTGGTGCAGCCGGTCGCCCATGCCCACTGCTTCGAGCGCCCTCCGCGCCCGCTCTTGCCGGTCAGGCCGGCCTCGCCCGTAGAGCATCGGCAACTCGACGTTGCGCAAAGCGGTGGTGCGTTGCAAGAGCATGTATTGCTGGAAGACGAAACCGATCTTTTCGTTGCGAATGATCGCCAATTCGTCGTCGGTCAGCTCACCAACATTGACGCCCTCGAGCAGATATTCGCCAGATGTGGGCCGGTCGAGGCAGCCGATAATGTTCATGAGCGTGCTCTTGCCACTGCCCGAAGGCCCCATAATTGCGACCATCTCGCCCTGTTGAATGGTGAGCGAGATGCCGCGCAAAGCATGCACTTCGGTTTCGCCCATCACGTAGACTTTGGTGATATTGTTTAATTGGATCAGAGGAGCCATCGTATTGATATTCCTTGCCACCACGATTGCGTATCGCTCGCACTATTGGCATTGTACCCGAAATTATTCGGCGATATTCACCGCGCGCCTGATAGAGCTGCGCCGCAAAGACTGGTATAATAGTTTCTAATGTGACGTTATTAGCGATGTAATTGTTGAGGCATCTATGACCGATCCGACCGCCGCCCGCCCGCTAGAAATGGATAAAGCCTACGAGCACCGTCTCGTCGAGCAGCGGCTCTATGATTGGTGGGAGCGTAGCGGCCTGTTTGCGCCCCGTGATGATGCGCCCCGCCCTCCGTTTGTTATCTCGATCCCGCCGCCCAACGTTACCGGCGAGTTGCACCTCGGCCATGCGATGTTTGTTGCAATCGAAGACCTGCTGATCCGCTGGCGCCGGATGCAGGGCTACCAGACCTTGTGGGTGCCCGGCACCGATCACGCCGGTATTGCGACGCAGACGCAGGTCGAGAAGCTGCTCGAACGCGAGGGGACGTCACGGCAGGCGGTAGGGCGTGAGGAGTTTTTGCGTCGCACGTGGGAGTGGAAAGAGAAATATGGCGGTGAAATTACCCGCCAACTGCGCCGACTCGGTGCGTCGTGTGATTGGGCGCGCGAGCGCTTTACGCTCGATCCCGGTTTGTCACGCGCGGTTCATACCGCCTTCAAACGCCTCTACGACGACGGGCTGATCTATCGTGGCACCTACCTTGTCAACTGGTCGCCTAAGCTGCAAACCGCTGTGAGCGATCTTGAGGTCGAGTACGAAGAGCGCAACGTCTCGATCTGGTATGTGCGCTATCCCATCCGCACTGCTGAGTGGGCCGGCCCAACCGCACCGTGGGGTTCGGGGCAATGGGCAGCCGGCGCAACCGAGTTTATTACGGTTGCTACTACCCGACCAGAGACAATCTTGGGTGACACGGCGGTGGCCGTCGCTCCCGGCGATGCGCGCTATGCCCATCTGGTCGGCAAAGAGGCGATCTTGCCGGCATTGGCCCGCCCCATCCCGATCATTACTGATGAGTATGTTGATCCTGAGTTCGGCTCCGGCGCGGTCAAAATTACGCCCGGCCACGATAAGAACGACTACGAGGTCGGCAAGCGTCACCATTTGCCGATGATCAACATCATGAATCCTGATGCGACGATCAATGAAAACGGCGGCCCTTACGCTGGGCTTGATCGTTTCGAGTGTCGCAAGGCGATTCTGGCCGATCTCGAACGCGAGGGGTTGTTGGTCAAGACCGAGCCGCACAAGATGAATGTCGGCATTAGCCAGCGTGGCGGTGAAATTATCGAGCCGCTGCTCTCTGAGCAGTGGTTTGTCCGCACTAAGCCCCTCGCCGAGCTGGCTATTGCCGCTGTGCGCGATGGCCGGGTGAGGATTGTGCCCGAACGCTTCGAGAAGGTCTATTTCCACTGGCTCGAAAACATCGAGGATTGGTGTATCTCGCGCCAGCTCTGGTGGGGACACCGGATTCCAGTCTGGTACATGCCCGATGGCTCGATTGTCGTTCCCGGCCCCGACGATCCGCCGCCTGCCGAAGGCGTGCAAGACCCCGATGTGCTCGATACGTGGTTTAGCTCTGGTCTCTGGCCCTTTAGCACGCTCGGCTGGCCCGACGACACCGAAGACTACCGTCGCTTCTATCCCACTAGTGTGATGGAGACGGGGTACGACATCTTGTTCTTCTGGGTGGCGCGGATGATGATGATGGGCTGCTATTTCACCGGCCAGCCGCCCTTCCACACCGTCTACCTGCATGGGCTAGTGCGCGATGAGCATGGCCGCAAGATGTCGAAGTCGTTTGGCAATGTGGTCAATCCGCTTGAGGTTATCCAGCAGCACGGGGCCGATGCGCTGCGCTACACCCTAGTGACGAGCGGCACCCCCGGCCAAGATGTCAATCTCAATCCACAACGGATCGAAGGGGCGCGCAATTTTGCCAACAAGATTTGGAATATTACCCGCTTTGTGATTGGCAAGCTGGGTGATCTGCCCCGCAACGATAGCGTTAAGGTGACGCCAGAGTTGCTGCGCACCGCAGACTTTACCTTGGCCGATCGTTGGATCCTCTCGCGCTATGCCCATCTGGTGGCCGAGGTGGATCGGCTAATGGAGGGGTATAACTTCGGCGAGGCCGGTCGCCAGATTCACGATTTTCTCTGGGGCGAGTTTGCCGACTGGTACGTTGAAGTGGCCAAGGTGCAGCTTGAAGGTGATGCACAGCGCGCCAATCTTACTCGGCGCGTGCTCTTTACGGTGCTCGACGGCAGCTTGCGCCTGCTCCATCCCTTCATGCCCTTCGTCACCGAAGAAGTGTGGCAATATCTGACCGAGGCCTATCAGCGTCCTGATCCCGGCCCAGAGACGCCCTACGCCGAGCTTGGCCTGCGCACGCTCAGCTATGCGCCATACCCGATGCCGGTGGAAGGAATGCGCGATGAAGCGGCCGAAGCCGATTGGGCGTTAGTGCAAGAGCTGATCGTTGCCATCCGCAATGTGCGCAGCGAGTACAAGGTCGAGCCGGCGAAGTGGGTGGCGGCGACAGTCGTGGCTGGCGAGCGGGTCGATCTCTTGCGTGAGCAAGCGCCGTTGATCAGCCGCTTAGCCCGCGTGGCGGCTGACGATTTGGCAATTGTCGCCACCCTTGCCGAGCGGCCACGGCAAGCAGCTTCGATTGTGATTGGCGCGGTGGAGTGCTATCTGCCGCTTGCCGGCCTGATCGATCTAGCGGCCGAACGCGCCCGTCTGCAGAAGGAATTGGCCCAAGCCGAGGCCGATGTCGAACGGCGCGCTGCGCGGCTCAACAACGAGAGCTTTGTCGGCAAAGCCCCGGCTCACGTCGTGCAGCGCGAGCGCGAAGCGTTGGCGGCGGCGCAAGCCGCTTTGGCCCGCCTCCGCGAGCGTATTGCCGAGCTGGAGTGATTGTTGCCGCCTAGTGATCGCCTTGGGCTAATGGTGTGTTTTGGTTATCAAACTGCCTCAACTTGCCCTTCTCCCCGTGTGGGAGAAGGGGCAAGGGATGAGGAAAAAACTGGTGCTTCAGCGAAGTGGGAGAAGGGGCAAGGGATGAGGAAAAAACTGGCGCTTAAGCGAAGCGGTACAGCGGTGAGGCGTTAGGCTACAAATACTCACGCTGGTTGACCCGCCGCCGCCACTCTTCCT
>JANWYE010000285.1 GCA_025057175.1 Chloroflexus sp.
TGCCATCGGTGAACCACACCTCGCCCAAAATCTCGAAGGCCCGCTTCACTTCGGGCGAACTAAAGGCCACTTCACCCGCGATCCAGCGATCGTACACATCGGTAGGTTGGGTGCGCAGCATGATATTCTCGATCCAGTCGGTGCCCTTCCAACCGGTCGCCGCGCCCGACTCGATCCCTTCACACCACGGGGTATGGCCATTGGCCTTCATCTGCTCAGTCAACGCCTTCAGCTCATCCCACGTAGTGGGCACCTTATAGCCAGCCGCCTCGAACGCCGGCTTGTTATACCAGATAAAGCCTTTGGCATTGACACGGTGGAATACACCATAGGGCGTGCCGCCAAAAGTGCCCAACTCCTTCCAGAAGGGGGCATAATTCTTGTCAACCAGTGCCAACACTTCTGGCCACAGCGGCACGAGGTTGCCCTCAGCAGCCAACCGCGCGGCGCCACCCGGCTGCGGGAAACCGGCAATATCTGGCGGATCACCCGCTTGCACGCGCACGACAATCTGGGTATCGAAGTCATTGACGCCGGTGTAGACCACGTCGATGTCGGGATTAGCCGCCTCGAAGACTTTAATCACCTCTTCAAAAGCATCAGCTTCACCACCGCCGAACGCGCCGAGCACCGTCACCCGCTTCTTCTCACCGCCAGCCTGACTAGTCGGAGTGCTGGACTGGGTCGAACCACCGCCGCCACCACACGCGGCCAGCACAAAGCTGACCAAAACCATCAACGAAACAATGAGGATCCATCGCGAACGTTGCATTGTTCTAGCTCCTTTTGCCGGATGCAAGTCAACATTGACGGTAGCACACCTATTGTCAACCAAGTTTTGGGCCAGTATGCCGATTTCTGCTAACGATTGCAGGCGCGGCCAAGCGTTATTGGGGGCACGCCAGCACCGAAGGGCGTATGAAGCCGGAAAACCTCGTTGACAAACTACGAAAAACCCACTGCGATAGACCCACCTCCTTTCCAGATTCGCAAGCGTTGCCGTGCAACACTGAGCCAGCGGCTAGATCGACTCCCGTTCGATCAACGGGCAGGGAAGATAATGCTGCATTGGCGGCAGACTCTCGCCGGCCGGAAGGTTTTGCAATAGCTCAACTGCACGCCGACCCATCTCGTAGTGAGGCAGCTCAACGGTCGTCAATGGGGGGTAGAGTTGGGCAGCAATCAATTCAAGGTTATCGAAACCGATCACAGCTACATCTTGTGGAATGCGCAAACCTAGCCGCTTGATAGCATCGTAAGCCCCCATCGCCATCTTGTCGTTAAAGCAAAAGAGAGCGGTCGGACGATCATCGCGTTCGAGCAATGACAGCGCAGCGGCAAACGCATCGTGGGCATTGGAATGGCAACTGCGCACCAGTGAAGGATCGAATGGCAAGCCATGATCAGCGAGCGCCTGCCGGTAGCCTTCGAGACGGCCAAACAAGGCGGGCATGGGGATAATCTCATTAATGAAAGCGATGCGGCGATGGCCGCGGCGAATGAGGGCTGCGGTAGCGGTATAGCCGCCTTGCACCTCATCGGGAATAATGGCCGGCAATGAACGATCGGCGACAAAGCAATTGACTAGCACAACCGGCACCAGCTTCAATTCTGGCGGAGGCGTCACTTCGTGATGGTACATCGCCGCGTACATCAATCCCTCTACTCGCCGCTCTAACATAAACTGCAACGCCGTCTGCTCAATATCGCGCTGGCCACTGGTATTTACTACCAACAACATCTGCTGGCCCGACCATGCCGCCTCTTGCGCGCCAAGGATCATGCGCACTGCATAGGGCGACGTTACTACCTCGTCAGAAATCAAACCCAGCGTCTGCGAATGGCGCGTGCGCAAACTGCGCGCCATCGCATTGGGCCGCCAGCCAAGAGCATGAATCGCTGCCCAGACTCGGTCGCGCGTTTCTTGGCTGATCGCAGCGCTCGTGACGTTATTGACCACGAACGAGACTGTCGTCTGCGAAACGCCGGCCAACCGGGCAACGTCGTACATCGACGGCGGGCGGTTGCGTTTAGGGCGAGAGTGGTCGTCCATTGACCGTATCGCTTTAAGACTAAAACGAATTACTAATTCGATTTACAGGTTAACACAGATTTAACAGCCTGTCAAGAGGGTAGAGTGACTCATTCCACTCGCCCATGGTCACGCCAAGGCGCCATCACCTATCAAGAGGGTGCAGCGGCTTATCGGTATAATAACAGACTTGTCAATAGTTGCGAGGCACAGTGAGGAATACCGCGAAGGCGGGGTAGGGCATGTAGAGGCCAAGCGGCGCTCTACCCCTACACCCCGCCGGCGCGAATCAAGCCAGCCAAATTAGAACGCCCCTGATCGGCCAACAGCGTCGCTTGGGCAATAAAGAGCTGGGCGGTGGTAACAGCGTCATTTAAGGCATTATGTTGAGCATAAATCGGCAAACCCAGCGCGCTCACCAACCCGCGCAACTCGATTGCAGGATCGGGCATATCGCGCGACTGTTCACCGAGCCACTGCGCATTGAGATGCAACGTCAACGCAAGGCGGGCAGTGTCAAGGATAGGCCGGCGCAAACGCCCGCCAAACGGCTTGAGGGCAGCATTAATAAACCGCACATCCACTTCGGCCACATGCACAACCAAGACCCGTCCAGCAATGCGCTGCAACAACTCGGCGAGCACCACTTCGGCGGGTGGCGCATCGCGCAACTCTTCAGGAGTGATGTGGTGAACGCGAATGCTCTCAACGCTCGGCTCGCGATTGAGCGGTGGCCGGATAAGCGAGTACCACGTCTGCTTCAACAAGACGCGGCCGTTTTCGACATTGACAGCGCCAACGGCAATCAAAGCATCGTGGCGCGGATCGAGGCCAGTGGTTTCAACATCAATCACCGTATAGGGCACCTCGCGCCACGGCAAACGCCGGTCAGGTTCGGGAAATGCTTCATACGCCCGGACAAAATCGGCGGGCGGCGTGCGTTGAAAGAGACGAGACCAGAGTGAAAACATACGAACTCCGGAGCAAGCGTAGGGCATCGCAGAGGGGCACAGTAGCACAGCGTCCCTCCGCGATGCCCTACGCCAACCGATCGGTCTGGAACATCAAAGCTACGCCACGTTGCACGGATGCAATTGCTTGCAATGACTCTTTGACTTCGCGCCGTTCACGCGGCCCTAACTGGTGGAAATTGACCAGATTATCAGGCGGCAAACCCTGCGCAATTTGCCGTTGCTGATGCTGCAAGCGCAAGGTCGAGAGCAACTCAAACGCGCTGATAAGATTATCGCCATCTTCACGGCTCATCACCCCGGCTGCCATCGCGGCCCGCAAACGCGCGATCGTATTCGTTTCGTTACTACGCGCTTCAAGGCCGAAGAGCCGGGCAAGATCGACCACCATTGCCGTGCCGCGCAGCTTGAGATCGAGCAGATCGCGTTGCTCGCCGCGCCGTTCCAGCGCCACCTGCCGAAAGAAGGTCAGCGGCGCCGGCTGGCGCAAGGCAGCGCGGGCAAGGCGGGCCATAAAGATCCGATGCTCGGCGGCGTGCTGGGTAATCGCGCGCAAGATCGGCTCGGCCGGCAATGTGCCGTACACCTGCCGGTAATCAAAAAAGATCGCCGTGCGCAGCAACGACTCCTCATCAGGAACTTCGATCCAGCGCCGGAAGTAGCGTTGCC
>JANWYE010000286.1 GCA_025057175.1 Chloroflexus sp.
GGGGCCGCGCAGCCTGCGCTCGATCAGGTGGCGCAAACTACCCCGGATTGCCGGCAGTTGCATGATCGGCAGTAGCCGGCGCGCCAAGTCGATCCAGCGCTGCGCTCGGCGCGGGATTGCCATGAAGACTTTGATGTTGGGAATGCCGGTGGTGTAGTATGCGGTTGCGACATCGCCCCATGGGATGCTCACGCATGGCTGCGGCCCGCGCCCAAAATCAAACATGCGCAGCTCGTGTAGTGGTGGTGTTGTGATGAGTTGGCCGTTGCGCCGTTCGCAGCCGCGGGTAGCCATGGTTAGCATCGTGATCGCGGTGCCACGCGAGATGCTGCCAAGGGCGAGAAAGGCCAGCGCTAGCGACGTTGCTCCCGGTAACCGGCGGGCAAGGTGAGCGGCCAGACAGTCGGATGGCACGACATCAAAGCCAACTCCCGGCATCAGCATGACTCCCGCTTGCCGGGCGGCGGTATCCTGCTTGGCTGCTGCCTCGAAGACACTGATCTCGCCGGTGATGTCCAGATAGTGAACACCCATCTGCAAGCAGGCTTCGATCATTGGCGCGCTCGTCTCTTGGAAGGGGCCAGCGCAGTGCAACACGAGCCGCGCGCCTTGCAACATTTGGCCCAGACCTGCGCGATCCTCTAGCCGGCAAATGGCATGCGGCAGACCCAGTTCGTGTGCCAATGCCGCAATCGCACTTGCGTTGCGTCCCGCCAGCTGCGGACGCAACCCGGCTGCAACTGCGGCGCGCGCAATGAGTTCACCGGTGTAACCGTTGGCGCCGTAGATGATCCAGTCATTCATTGGGGTGTCTTTTCTAGCATCGCATCTGCCACTATCATTTGTTACGCACGTTGCTTGCGCTTGGTGGTCGTATAGCACGGTGTTGCCGCGCAACCTCGCGCGGCGCGACAATCCTCTGTGTATGCGCCAAGCGGCTCAGCCGTCTTGATCGGCTCTTCGTGTCTCAACTATCTTCCATCAACGTCTTGTTGCCATTGCGGCTATGGTACTATACCAAGTGCTATGCCCAACATCAACTCGCGCAAAAAGGGTTCTTGCCGTGGTCGCAGATTGCAGAGATACTGCGCTCTATCTCTGCCGCTTGCAGCAATGGCATTGAAGTCTCGAGATGTATCATAGCCACTACGCAATGTCTTGCGGGTTGAATGAGAGAATCCTATGCACACTGACCTCTGCCTGCAACCGGCCACCGCTATTGCTCGTCTGATCCGCCAGCGCGCCGTCTCGGCCCGTGAAGTGCTTGAAGCGCATCTGGCCCGGATCGAAGCGCTCAATCCACTAGTGAATGCCATCGTCACCCTTGATGTTGAAGGCGCTCGCGCGCGGGCCAGCGCCATTGATGAGGCGCTGGATCGCGGCGAAGATCCCGGCCCTCTGGCCGGCTTGCCGGTGGCGCACAAAGATCTGGCCGAGACGAAGGGTATGCGCACAACCTATGGCTCGCCAATTTTTGCCGATTATGTGCCGGATTTTGATGCTCTAATCGTTGCCCGTCTCAAAGCTGCCGGTGCAGTGACCATTGGCAAGACCAACACACCTGAATTTGGCGCCGGTTCGCAGACCTTCAACCCAATCTTTGGCCCAACCCGCAACCCCTACGACCTAAGCAAGACCTGCGGCGGCAGCAGTGGCGGCGCAGCCGTCGCGCTAGCATGCGGCATGATCCCGATCGCTGACGGTAGCGATTTGGGTGGATCACTCCGGAATCCGGCGGGCTATTGCAACGTGGTGGGGTTTCGCACCTCACCCGGTCGGGTGCCGGTTTGGCCTGACCCCACGCCATACCTGCCCTTTGCAATCGATGGCCCAATGGCGCGCACCGTAAGCGACATTGCGCTAATCTTGCAGGCCATTGCCGGTCCCGACCCACGCGCGCCGCTCTCGATCAGCGAGCCGGCGCGCATCTTTGCCCAACCACTCGAACGCGATCTGCGCGGTGTGCGGATCGCGTGGAGTCCAGATCTCGGCGGCTTGCCAGTTGATCCGCGAGTGAGCGAGGTGATTGCTGCGCAACGTTCTATCTTCGAGCAGCTTGGCTGTGTGGTTGAAGAAGCAACGCCTGATCTGAGCGACGCTGACGAGATCTTTCAGGTGATGCGCGCATTTCGCTACGAACTTACGCTAGGCGATTTGCTCGATCGCGAACGTCCCCGCATCAAAGACACCGTAGTCTGGAATATTGAGGCCGGGCGGGCGCTGAGCGGGCCGCAGGTTGGGCGCGCGATGCGTCTGCACGCAGCGTTGCTGGCTCGCTTGCACGAGTTTATGCAGACGTATGAATTCATCATTGCGCCGGTGAGCCAAGTGCCGCCATTCCCCGTCGAGCAACCGTATATCACCGAAATTAATGGCGTGCCAATGCGCAACTATATCGAGTGGATGCGCTCGTGCTACTATATCTCGGTCTGCAATACGCCGGCTATCTCAGTGCCGGCTGGGTTCACCAGCGACGGGTTGCCGGTAGGGTTACAAATAATTGGCCGGCCACGGGCCGATGTCAGCGTCTTGCAACTAGCCTATGCCTACGAGCAGGCGACCCAATATTGGCAGCGCCATCCGCCACTGGCGACGGAATGAAATCGACAGTGCTATAATGCAGACGTGCAAACGACATCACTGCCAGCCGGAATACCATCAACGCTGGGACGGCCAAACATTATCTTCTTCTGCGAGCTAGAAGGGCCGGCCCTGCTTGAGTTGCTCGCCACACCGGGGCTGCTTGACTTTCTTGCCGCCGGCGAATACGGTATCGCCGTTGCGCTGCACAACCTTTCAGTGGAGACAGCACAGGCGATTGCCACCCTCAACCAGCGCCAGATCCCAGTCATCGCATGGTTGTTGTTGCCGGCTGAAGAGGGGTTCTGGTTCAACCTGCAGAACTATCCACAGGCGATCGAGCGCTATCGCGCGGCGCGGCAATGGGCAATAACGCACGACCTGCACTTCCAAGCTGTCGGGCTTGACATCGAGCCGCCACTCGGTGAAGTGATCGCTAGCCGGCGGCGCGGTATCCGTGACATTGCCCGCCGGATCTGGCTCGCCCACGAAAATGTACTTTACGAGAGCGCGCGCGCCGCTTACATCGATCTGATCGCCGAAATCCACCACGATGGTTACGAGGTGCATACGTACCAATTACCGCTGATTGTTGACGACCGGCGTGCTGCGACGACGACGATCCAACGCGCGCTCGATATTGTCGATCTTCCGGCTGATGTGGAGGTATTACTCTGTTTTAGCAGTATTCCGATCGAAAAATTAGGTAACGATCTTGGTGGAGCGTTGATCGACAGTTATGGGCCGGCGGCTGACGCCATTGGGGTGGGTTGCATTGTCGGTAGCGCAGTGCGATCGAGCAGCGCCGAAGATCTGCCTCCACTCACGTGGGATGCGCTCGAACGCGATCTGCAACTCGCTGCCCATCATACCGACACCATTTATCTCTTTTCGCTCGAAGGGTGCGTTGAACGCGGCCTCTTGCCGCGCCTCAACCAGATCGATTGGACGGCAACCCCGCGTCCTGATCTTGCCAAGCGTCTGGTTATTCAGAGCTTACGGATGCTGTTGCTCATCGTGATGCTAGTGATGCGGTTTAGCCGCCCGTTGCTGGCTTGGTCAGGTT
>JANWYE010000287.1 GCA_025057175.1 Chloroflexus sp.
GGGGCGCAACCCATCTGTTAGTGCGAGGGGGTACCCCTCTGTCATTGCGAGGGCGCGGGACGCGCCCGAAGCAATCTCCTGCTCCAGCGGGAAGAATGCCTTGCCGAAAGCACACCACCAGCGCTCGCGAGGAGATTGCGTCGCCGCCTGTGGCGGCTCGCAAGGACAAGGGGGCACATGCACGTGTGCCCCCACAGTTTACGATCGCGTCAATTTGCGGTAGACGATCCGGTGGGGGTGGTCGGCTTCGGCTCCTTTGCGGCGGCGATAATCGGCGGCGTATTCCGAATAGGTGCCGGGGAACCAAACCACTTGGCTGTCGCCTTCAAAGGCAAGGATGTGGGTAGCGACACGATCAAGGAACCAGCGGTCGTGCGAAATGATGAGGGCGCAGCCGGCGAAATTCTCTAGACCCTCTTCGAGCGCACGCAGCGTATGCACGTCGAGATCGTTGGTCGGCTCGTCGAGTAGCAACACATTCGCCCCCGACTTGAGAATGCGGGCTAAATGAACGCGGTTGCGCTCGCCGCCGGAGAGGTTGCCGACTAGCTTCTGCTGATCGCTGCCGCTGAAGTTGAAGCGGGCGCAGTAGGCGCGCGAGTTGACTTGTCGCCCGCCGAGCACGATTTGGTCATTTCCTTCGGTGATCGCTTCCCAGACCGTTTGCTTGGGATCGAGCACCTCACGGCTCTGATCGACGTAGCCGAGTTTGACGGAAGCACCGATTTCAAGCACACCACTATCCGGCTGCTCTTGGCCGACGATCATGCGGAAGAGGGTAGTCTTGCCGGCGCCATTAGGCCCGACAATGCCGACAATCGCGCCCGGCGGCACATCGAAGCTCAGGTTTTCGTAGAGCAGCTTATCGCCATAGGCTTTGGTCACGTTGGTCGCCCGAATTACCAGATCGCCGAGGCGGGGGCCGGGTGGAATGTAGATCTCCAGCTCGCGATCGCGTTGGTCTTGGCTCTCGTTGAGCAAGCGCTCATAGGCGGCAATGCGCGCCTTCGACTTGGCGTGGCGGCCTTTCGGCGCCATGTTGATCCATTCCAACTCGCGTTGGAGCGCCTTTTGACGCTGCGATTCGGCTTTTTCGGTTTCAGCCAGCTTCTGCCGCTTCTGCTCAAGCCAGCTCGAATAGTTGCCGCGCCATGGAATGCCGTGCCCACGTTCGAGTTCTAGAATCCAGCCGGCGACATTGTTGAGGAAGTGGCGGTCATGGGTAACAGCGATCACGGTGCCTTTGTACTCTTGGAGATGGCGTTCGAGCCATGCTACCGATTCCGCGTCCAGATGGTTGGTTGGCTCGTCGAGCAGCAGAATATCGGGCTGCTGCAACAGTAAGCGGCAGAGCGCCACCCGGCGGCGTTCACCGCCCGACAACACGGCTACAGGCGTATCACCCGGCGGGCAACGCAGCGCATCCATCGCCAATTCTAGCCGGCTATCGAGATTCCAGCCATCGACGTGATCGATCTTATCTTGCAGCTCAGCCTGCTCGGCAATCAGCGCATCGTAGTCAGCGTCAGGGTTGTTAAATTGCTCGGTGATCTCATCGTAACGGCGGAGCAGCGCGACCGTCTCAGCCATCCCCTCTTCGACCACCTCACGCACCGTCTTGGCATTGTCAAGGTGCGGCTCTTGCTCAAGCAGGCCGACGGTGTAGCCGGGCGCGCGGACGATCTCGCCAGTGTAGTCTTGGTCGAGGCCGGCCATGATCCGCAAGAGCGAACTTTTGCCGGAGCCGTTGACGCCGATGACGCCAATTTTGGCGCCGTAGAAAAACGAAAGGCTGATATCTTTGAGGATTTCGCGATTGGGGGGCACAACCTTGCCCACCCGGTACATCGAGAAGATAATCTTCTGCGTATCGGTCATGCATCAACTCCTTGCGTTGAGTTATACCGCTTCTAGTGTAGCACAAGGCAAACCGATAAATACAGCGTGCGATTGACAACGTTGTGCCAAGCTTATGGTATAATACCCAGCGTGATGCCGGGTGGTGTAATGGTAGCACAGCGGACTTTGGATCCGTTAGTCTAGGTTCGAGTCCTAGCCCGGCAGCCACGCCAAGTGCTACGCCACAGGCAATGAAACGACTGAACTCACACAATTTGTTCTGGGTTATTGGTGGTCAGGGTTTCTGGCTCGGCCAATCGATATGTGCGCAGTGAGCATGCTCGCTGCGCGTTTCTATTCAGGAAAGAACCACTGCATCATGGATGGTCGCCTGCTCATTTTCACCGGCAACGCCAACCCGGCGTTAGCGCAAGAGATTGCCCGCAACCTGCGCATCAATCTGGGGCGGGCGCTGGTCGGCACCTTTAAGAACGGCGAGACGCGGGTCAAGATCCACGATAATGTACGTGGTTGCGATGTGTTTGTGATTCAACCGACATGCACACCGGTTGATCACCATTTGATGGAACTGCTGATCATGATCGATGCCTTCCGGCGCGCGTCAGCGGCGCGAGTGACGGCGGTTATCCCCTATTACGGCTACGCCAAGCAAGAGAAGAAGACGTCGGGGCGCGAGCCGATCACAGCCAAACTAGTCGCCAATCTGATCCGCACCGCCGGCGCCGACCGGGTGCTCACCATGGATCTGCACGCGCCGGCAATTGAGGGCTTCTTCGATATTCCGGTTGACCACTTGCAAGCGTCACCGTTGCTAGCTGACTACATCCGCGAACTTAACCTGCCCAATCCGGTAGTAGTCTCACCTGATGCCGGCGGCGTCGGGCGAGCTAACCGCTTCCGCGAGCGGATCGGAGCCGGGCTGGCGATCATTGCCAAACAACGGCTCGAACCAGACACCGCCGAGGTGATCGAGATGGTGGGTGAAGTTGAGGGCAAAACGGCGATTATCGTTGATGATATGATCTCGACCGGCGGGACGCTGATCGAAGCCGCTCAGACTCTGCTCGCCCGCGGCGCGCGCGCTGTCTATGCTTGCGCGACCCACGGCATCTTTGCCGACAATGCGTTGCAACTGATCGCGAAGTCCGATCTGGTTGAGACGATCGTCACCAACACCATTCCCCAACCGTCTGAGGCAGCCAACGCCCGCGTGCGCACGATTAGCGTCGCGCCGCTGTTTGCCGAAGCGATTATGCGGATCCACAAAGATCTGTCACTCAGCGCGCTGTTTTCGTAACGATGCGGCCATTGCGCGCCCGAAGGCATTGCCGCTTTCGGGCGCACCTACAGCGTGATGCGCGCCACCTGTTCCGCAGAAAGGAGGATGATTCGCTTTGGAGGACCCCGGCCCTAGTTCGCTGCTTATCGGCATTAGCCTATGCCTTGCCTTCCTTGGCATAATCTCGGCAGCCGACACGGTCTTGATGACGGTGAGCCGACCCCGCTTGAGCGCCCTGCTCGCCTCGGCTGGCCTTGGCACGCGCCGCTTCACCGCTCATTTCTTAGATGAGCCGTACCGAATCAAGTCGGCTATTATCTTTCTCAATGCCGCACTCACCATCACCGTCACCGCCCTCACTATCCAGCTCACTGTACCGCATGGCGCTAATGCTGTGGTCGGTGGCTTAGCGACCCTCCTATTTGCCAT
>JANWYE010000288.1 GCA_025057175.1 Chloroflexus sp.
CCTTTATCCCACTTTCGGCTGCGCCCGCCAACGCCGATTTCTTCCCTGAAACCGGCCATAGTTTGAGTGGGGCGTTTCGCGCCTTCTGGTGGCAGAACGGTGGCTTGCCGGCATTCGGCTTTCCCCTCTCGGAGCCATTTGAGATCGTTGATGAACTTGGCCAGCTCCGGCTGGTGCAATATTTCGAGCGCGCTCGCTTCGAGTGGCATCCCCAAAATCCGCCGCGCTATCAGGTGTTGTTGGCTCATTTGGGGCGAGCGTGGTTGGCAGCGCATCCGGTTCCCGAATGGGCACTCTCGCCGGTGAAGACGGCTGATGCGGCCTGGGCGGCCGTGCGCCCTACTCGTGTGCGCGTGCCGCGGATCGGCGTCGATACCGAGGTGGTCAGCGCCGGCTTTTCGTTCGGCGCGTGGGATGTGCCGCGCTATACCGCAGTCCATTACTGGCCTATCAGCGGTTATCCCGGCACGAGCGGTAATATTGTCATTGCCGGCCATGTGGGCTATCGCGGTATTATCTTTAATCAACTGCCGGCGATTGCAGTCGGCGATGAGGTCTTGGTCACGGTGAACGGCAGCGAACGCCGCTATGTAGTGCGCGATGTCTTGACGGTGTTGCCGGAAGATACATGGGTGCTGGCGCCAACGAGCAGCGAGACCTTGACCTTGATAACTTGCGTGCCGATTGGGGTCTATTCGCATCGCCTCATTGTGCGCGCCGCGCCGGTCGCCGGTTCGTGAGAAGGGGTGAGTTATGGAACAACGCCGTCGCGGATCAGGCTGGATCGGATGGCTCATTTTCTTCCTGTTTATCCTAGGGCCATCAATATTGCCGCCGCTGGCGCGCTGGTTGAGCCGGCAGACGGGGTTGCAAATCGGCGCCACTGAACTCTTTATTGCACTAATTGTGCTGATGGTGGTCATCTCGATTGGGAGTAGCATCGTTGGCGCGTTGCGCCGTTCAAGCGAGGGTCGTAGTACGCCATCACTGCCCGGGGCTGATGATACGCTTAGCACGCCGTCAGGCCGAGGCGATGTCTTCCGTCTGCCGCCTTCAGCGCCGGAAGAGGTGTTCCGTGCGCCGCCACCGCCACCGGAGCCGCCTAGCCTGCCGGCTTCATCGGCCAATCTGCCTAGTGCGCCACGCTTCGAGCCGGTTATTGATCCACGAATTTTGACGATTGGGATTATTGGATTAGTGTTCCTTGGGGTGTTGTTCGGCGTGCTGTTTTTGCTGCTGAATCCATAAACGCTCTGTTGGTGAGCTGTCACTGAACTCTGCGCGCTTTTGCCTTACGAGAACTCATGAACCTGTACGATCCTTTTGCCCGTTACTACGATGCCGATTTTCGCCACTTTCACGATGATATCCCCTTCTACCGCGAATGGGCGCGCCGCACCGGCGATCCGATTCTCGAATTGATGTGTGGGACGGGGCGGGTGTTGGCGCCGTTGGCGAGCGCTGGCTATCGCCTCACCGGAGTTGATCTCTCGCCGGCGATGTTGGCGCTGGCCGGTGAACGGCTTGCCGCCGAGGGCTTGGCTGATCGGGTGACGCTAATCGAAGCCGATGTGCGCGGTGTGGTCTTGCCGGAAAACCATTTTCCTTTGGCGTTTGTCGCTGTCAATTCCTTTATGCATTTAACAACGATCGAAGATCAACTGGCGGCATTGGCCGCGGTGCGCCGGGCGCTCACTCGCAAGGGTACATTGATTATCGACCTCTTCAATCCCGATCCGCAGGCCATTACCCGCGAAGATGGCCGTATCCAGCTCGAACGTAGCTATGAACTTGATGGTCGCTACGTGCAGAAATTCGTCGCGATTGAGAGCGATGCCGCCGAGCAGATCAGCCACGTGACCTTTATCTATGATGAGACAGCGGCTGATGGCAGTGTGACCCGGCGCACGATGCAGTTTACGATGCGCTGGCTCTACCGCTTTGAGCTTGAGCATCTGCTGGCGCGCGCTGGATTTACGCTCCGCGCTGTCTACGGCAATTACGATTTAGAACCGTATACCTCGGCTAGCCCGCGCTTGATTGCGGTTGCTTCACCGCGTCGCTGAGCAGCGTTGTTGTTGAAGGAGAGTGTATGCTGTCGATCCAAGAGATTATGGCCCTCATTCCGCACCGCTACCCGTTTCTGCTCGTTGACCGGATTGTCGAGCTGGAACCGGGGGTGCGCGCGGTGGGTGAGAAGTTGGTGTCGGCCAATGAACCCTACTTTCAGGGCCACTTTCCCGGCAACCCGATTATGCCCGGCGTCTTGATACTTGAGGCGCTTGCTCAGACTGGCGCGGTGGCGGCGCTGAGTCTGCCTGAAAACGCCGGCAAGCTGGTGCTCTTTGCCGGCATTGATGGCGCGCGTTTTAAGCGGGTGGTGCGTCCCGGTGATACGTTGCGGCTGGAAGTGCAGCTCGACCGCATGCGACGCGGGATCGGTAAGGGGCACGCCCGCGCCACCGTCGCCGATCAGTTGGCGTGTGAAGCCGAATTACTCTTTGCGTTGACCGATCCCGCCCCCGGGTCGTAGGGGCGCGCGATGGCGTGCCCCGTCGTGGCGTTGGCCGTCCCCACTCCCGGGTCGTAGGGGCGCGCTGCGCGCCCTTACGACGCCGCCACAAACCCTTCATCGGGCGGAAGGTCGGCTTGTTGGGCCGCCGCGATCGCCAAAGCATGGCAGCGTTCGTTGTCCGGCACGCCGCTATGGCCGGGCACTCGCACAAACTCAACCTGATGGTACTCGCACAACTGTAACAGCTCGGCCCACAAATCGGCATTCTTGACCGGCTCGCTCTCAGTGCGCATCCAGTTCTGCGCCTGCCAACGCCGCGCCCATCCCTTGCGCATCGCATTCACCACATACGCCGAGTCACTGTGAATGATGACGGCCATTGGCCGCTTGAGCGCGCGCAAACCGGCAATGCATGCCATCAGTTCCATCCGGTTATTTGTGGTGAGGCGAAACCCGCCAGAAAGTTCTTTGTAGTGGCTGTTATACCGTAACACCACGCCATACCCGCCCGGACCCGGATTGCCGATCGCGCTGCCATCGGTATACATGATCACTGTTTCCGCCGATGTATCGGTTGGTATAGCCAGTACACTCTCAATCTCCGCTGGCAGTAATGCCTGCGCTTGCGCGCGCTCGTCTGGTGGCAGCGTTGCGGCCCAATCGCGGGCAGCATCCAGTGTCGCAAAACTCCTATACAGCGCATTCGGAAACCCGTCTACTTGCGCTTGCGCGCCGTCTGCGCCCTGCCATTGCCGGTACAGGCCCGGTTGCCGCCCTCGCACGACGAGGTAGTATTTTTGCTTGTTGCTCATAGATTATCTCGTACTGTTGGCTATATGTGTGCATGGGCGCAACGCGCCTGCAAAGATCTTGCTTACAACCCTTGACTTTGCCCGCAACCTTAGGTATAGTACCAATGTCGGTACTCGTACATCATACAGCCGATCAGGCGTGAAGGAGGTGATGCCCATGAGTAGTAATCTTATGGGTTTCTCCTATGGTGAGGCTCGCTAGGCTTTACCGAACC
>JANWYE010000289.1 GCA_025057175.1 Chloroflexus sp.
CGCCAACGGGAAACTGCTGCAAAGCCAGAAGCACGATGAGCAGGGTTGAAAAAAGCGCAATGATGACGATTCGGGCGCGAACAGAGGTTTTCATGCTGCTTGCCGGCTTTTCTGCGTACAAGGCAACGATTCCACCCACATTATAAATCGTTGCAGCCGTGAGTGTCAATCATTTCGCACGTAAGTCAGAGTTATGTTAAATAGACGGTCGCTCTGTGCTTGAAAAGCTTCTTTTCATAAGGCCGAATCCTATGGCAACAAAACAGTTGTTGCTGTCTCTGACCAATGATTCAATTCATCTGAGTTATAGTAAAAATATCAAAATTTGATAATTAAAATGTCTGTACTGTCAGTGAAGAGTTCATTTCACGCAAAGCGCTGGCCGGCAATTACACTGTACTATAGCGGAGTATATTTGCAGACAGAGCGCCAGCACGGCGCAGGAGGGGACCATGGACATCGCGATTGAGCTCGTTCATGGCTGGCGCTTGCTCGCTCGCGTGCGCGAGCTAATCAATGAGCCGGGCGTGCAGCGGTTGATCATTCGGAATGAAGATGGTGAGAATCTGATCGAGATTGGAGTTCCCGCCATGCTGGCTGGCGCTACCACTCGCCCTGTATTGGCCGCCGTTAAGGCGATTGCCGAGGAGATGCCGCGGGTGACGATTGAGATTGTGCGTGGGGTTGGGCTAGTGCGGGCGGTTGGCGAGCCTGAGACCGATGAGGAGTTTGATCGCGCCATTGATGTGGTAGAGCCAGTGTTTGAGCGGTATTGAGTGACTCCCTGCCGGATGTTTTGCGCGAGCGGCGGTTGGGTTTCGACCAACCGCCGCTAGTTGTTGACGCTGATGAATGTCAGCCATGGAAATGCCCGTTCATACGTGGCAAAAAATAACCACATCGGTAGTCGCCAACTGGCAATGAAGAGGATGGCGCCGATCCATGCCATCACATTTTTGGGTTGTGGCAAGGAAGGGTATGTGGCTTGGTGCGCTTGGATCAGGCTCGCTAGGATGAGCGTTGTGCAAGTGACATGAATGTTGATGAACCGTCCGTAATCGGCTGCAACAATGAACAGCGGTATCGTGGCAATCAGCGATAATCCCCAGAGACTGCCGGCCAAGATAACGGTGTTGCGCGCTACATGTTGCCATAACCGGTAGGTGGTGGTGGTTACGATAATCGGTATGGCGCTAAGGAGGCCAGTAATAAGGTACACGTTCGTTGTCTCAGCCGTGGTAAAAAATCGGGTGAATTGAATGCCCTGCTGGGTGGTTGCGCCAAGAAACGCGATGGCGCCATGCAAACTGCCTTGCTCGATACAATCTCGCGGTAGGTTTGGTTGGAGCGATGCGCAGATGGCATTGATGGTTGCCGGATCGACATGCGGTGCGCGCATGATCAAGCCGGCAACAACGATGGCCGGTATTAGCGCAAGCGCTGTGGCGATTGAGAGCTGGCCCAGCCTTTGTTCGTGACAAACGGTAGCTATCAATACGTATGGCAAGAATACAACGAGCATTTCGTGTGACAACACGCAGAGCAAAGCGCCAACGCCAATCAAGCTTGCCATGAGAATTGATGGCGGTTTGGATGTTCGCAAGAATAATAATTGCAGGCAAAGCAGAATGCCAAGAAAAATTTCTTTGCGTACGCCGAGAAGTGGCCATGTGGATGGCAAGAAAAGAATGAATGCTGGTGAGAAGAATAGAAGCGCCGTTGCCGGCGAAATTGCTACTTGATGAACGAGCAGGTAAACGAGTGCTAAGTAGGCGATGAGGATTGCGATCTGAACGATTATCGTGAGTTTTATGATGTCGAGCGCTAACCAATGTGCAATCTGCCATAAGATTTCACCGATCAAGCCGCGCCGCACAAATCCGCCTCGGTAGTTGATGAGCCATTCACCGAGCAGCCATTCGTCGATCTCTGATTGTGCCCACAGCAGCGCGCCGAGATAGATTTGCATGCATATAGCAACGCTAATCATTCCAAAGAGCACGCGCGCAAACCAGCGTTGAGCCGGTTTGGGATGGATGTGTGCTGTTTCGGGTGGTATGTGGCCCTTGAAGGGCTGCTGTTCAGTGACCATAACAATTTCGCAAAGCTTGAAACCCTGTTATGACCAGCATAGCAGACTTTTGCTAGCTGTGTATTACCAACTCTGAACAAGGCAGCGTGATAACGTTGTGCTTGTTTACGGTATTGTTTGGCGCTGACGAAACCCTGAAACTCCACACAGTGTGTTATTGCGGCTGCGGATCCTCTGCCCGCGACCGCTGTGCTGCCGCAGATGGAGATAAGCTGGCGCGCTGCTCGTTGCAGTTGGTCTAACCTCTGTTTCTTGATGCCAATAAGGTTTGATCAACTTCGTCATAGAATGCTTGCAATGTGGTATACTTAACAATGCGCGATATGCGCTCAGTGAGGAGAAAGGTATATGGCAGCTCAGGCTCCCGCCGAACTTGATCTGGCGGTTGCGTCATTGATTATGGTGCGGCCCGATGAGGATCGCGCCGAATACGAAGAACAGTACGAGAGTGTCGCCGCCGTGCAGGATCAACTGCGCGAGTATGGTATCGATATCGATCTGCTCAGCCAGCCCGGCGTTGAGGTTTGGGAAGGCTCGATCGAGACGATGGGCGCGCTCTATCAGTTGGCCCGCATGGCGGCCCATCTTGAGCGTGGCGACGATTTGGCTCCCATTATCGCCGATGGGCCTGTTCTTGAAGAGGATCTCGATCGGGCTGTTACCGATGTTTGGGATGAGCTAGTGCCTAGTCGCTATCGCCATCTGATCAATTTGCAGGGAATCAACAGCTATTACCTGCCGGTTGATTTTGCCGATCCGATCTACCTGCCGTTTGAAGATGATGAAGGCGAAGAGGATCAGGCTTTCTTCGGCTCGTCGGTGCAGTTGCTGCGCGAGCTGTCAGAGCTGGCGCCGCTGCTGATCAAGGCCGGCGTCTCGCCGCGCTCTGATGCTTTCCGCTGTCTTGAGTCGCTCCGCGAGGCGGCGCGCCAGAGCGTTGAGTGCGGGTTGCCCGTCATCGTTTGGTAAGGGTTCCATGCAGGACGTGATCTTTTTCGATCAGCGCCCCCGCCCTGACCGTGATCAGACGCCGCGCGAGCGGCGCTATTACGTCTGGACGGTTGGGTGCCAGATGAATATCTCTGACTCCGAACGGTTGGAAGCGGCGCTGCAAGGGGTGGGTTATAGCCCGGCGTCGCGGCCCGAAGATGCCAGCTTTATTGTGCTCAATTCGTGCAGTGTCCGCGCTTCCGCCGAAGAGCGTATTCTTGGCAAGCTTGGCGAATTGGTGCGGGTGAAGCGCGCCCATCCCGACACGCGGATCGTGCTTTGGGGATGCATGGTTGGCCCCAATAACCGCTCGATTTTCGCCGAGCAGTTGCCAATGGTTGATCATTTCGTCTCGCCCTCGGCAGTCGATGAGGTCGTCGCCCTCGCGCCCAATCCGATCTATACTCTCGATGAGCCGGCGCTGCCAGTGCGCGATTGGCGCCATCCGCCGGTCTC
>JANWYE010000028.1 GCA_025057175.1 Chloroflexus sp.
CTTGCGCAACGCATGCTGGGGATTGTCGATACTGCTCTTTATTCGCCGGACGATGTTGCCGCCATCCGCAACCGCATGCACGAGATTCGGCAGCGCATTCAGGCCCGCGCCGAGCAGATCAAGCAGGTGGTGGCTGCCGAAAGCGAGGCTACACAACTGACTGAGAAAGGAGAGCAGCAATGACCGACACCCGCCGCGCATTTTCGCGCATCCGCGAAGCCGTCGCCACGTGGGGCCGCATCCGGCAACTGCTCCGTTCAGGCGAGGAAGGCCAACTCGTGCCGGTGGTGATCCCGCAAGACCGCCGGCGGGCGCGCTGGCTGCTGCCATTGGCAATCAGCTTCTACTTATTAGGCGTAGCTGTATTCAGCGGCGGCTTCTTCGGGCTGCTCGCGATCACGCTTGCCTTCCTCTTCCTCATCGCCGCCATTGCCTTGTTCATTCTCGGCGCCATCGTCGAGATCGAGCAAGGCACTACCGGCATTCTCTCGCGCTGGGGCCAGATTGTCGGCATTCTGACGCCGGGCCGGCACTACCTCTGGTGGCCGTGGGAAAAGGTCGAAGCAGTGGTTGACACCAGCACCGAGATTCCGTACACCGCGCCGGTGATGGCTGCGCCAACCCGCGAGAATGTGCCGCTCAAGTCGATCGAATTCTTCCTCAAGTTTCGGATCGAAGATCCGATCGCTTTTATCCGCCGGCTGGGCGCGAGCAACTTCGACCTCGTGCTGAGCAGCGCCGTGCAAGACGCCATTCGCCAGCGCGCGCGCCGGGTCGAGACCGAGCGAGCCTACGATTTGCGCGGCAGCGATGTCGGCGATATGCAAGAGCTGCTCAACCGGCAACTGGCCCGCTACGGCGTGCGCATCACCGGCGCCAACATTCCCGACGTGCAGTTGCCCGACCAGTACCAGCAGCATTTGGCAACCCGCGAGCGGGTGGCAAAAGAGCTGCAAGCCTACGAGCGCGAGTGGGAGTTGATCAAGAAGCAGCGGATCGACAACTTGCGGTTAGAGATCGAGCGGGCCAAGAAGGTGCGCGACGCCAAGCTGGTGGAGGTGCGGGCGGCGATCAACAAGGCGCGTGAAGATGTGGCCCGCATGCTGCAAGAGAAAGAGACCGAAGCGCAGCGGGTGCGCTGGGAGATCGAGGCGCGCGGGCGGGCGACGCTGCGGCAGGCCGAGAATGAGGCGCGCGGGCTGGAATACCTTGGCCAAGCCTACCAAGACAACCGCGCCGTCTTACAATACGAATTGGCCCGCCGCCGCCTGCAAGTCGCCGAGACGCTCATGAAACGCGCCCCGCGCCCGATTGTGGTGCAGAGCGACAGCGGCGATACCTCGGCGCTGACTACCCTCATCACGGCGCAGTTGTTGCCGAAATTGGCCAGCAACACCGACGGGAAAGAGGGATGAACAGCCACTGCCTTTCCGGTTGACAACCCGCCCACGACCGGCGATAATTGTCAACCAGAAGGAGGTAACTCGCTATGATCCACCAGCGGTTGCGCCAATTGCGCATGGCGCGCGGCATGACGCTCGACGATCTGGCGCAAGCGACCGGGCGCGTCGTGACTCGCCAAGCCATTTCTAAATACGAACACGGGCAGGCGCAACCATCGCCAATCGTGCTCCAGCGGCTGGCGCAGGCGCTTGGAGTGCGCACCACCGAACTGCTCGCCGGTCACGACGTCCAGATCGAACTCATTGCCTACCGCAAGCGGGCCGCGCTAGGCAAACGGCAGCACGAACAGATGGCAGCGCTAGCACGCGAGGCATTGCGCGACCGCTTGTATCTGCAAGAGATCATCGGCGAGCCGGCCCGCCTCGATGCGCCGTTGTTCGGGTACCCAGTTGCCAACCTCGATGAAGCAGAGGCTGCTGCTGCCGATCTGCGCGCGCGCTGGGAGCTAGGCAACGCACCGATTGCTAACCTTACCGACACGCTGGAGGATCATGGCCTGCACGTCATCGCGCTCGATGCAGTCGATGGCTTCGATGGCGTCGCCGCCATCGCTCGCGATGCAGACGGCGCTGCTCTTGCCGCGGCGGTGATTGGGCGGCGCAGCAGCGATGGCGCGCGTTGGCGGATGAACCTTGCCCACGAGTTGGGCCATCTGGTCTTGCAGCCACAAGATGATTTTGACGATGAAAAAGCGGCTTTTCGCTTTGCGTCGGCTTTGCTCGCTCCTGCCGGCGATCTGCGCAGCCATATCGGCGAACGCCGCAACCATCTCCATCTCGAAGAGTTGCTGTTGCTCAAACGCCATTTCGGCATGAGCATGCAAGCTCTGCTCTACCGGATGCAGACGCTGGGCATCATCAATCTACGGCTCTACCGATCGTTGATGATTGAGCTGAGCGAACGAGGGTGGCGCACTGCCGAACCAGAACCGTTGCCACGAGAGGAACCGCTGTGGTTGCGGCGAGCTGCGTTGCGCGCGCTGGCCGAAGAGCTGATCGACCCTGCCGAAGCGAGCCGTCTGCTTGGCGAGGCAATCCCGGCACCAGAAGGCGCAGAACATGCCAAGCCTGAAAGACACTGCCGGGATCTGCTTCGGCAACCGCTCGAGCTGCGCCATGCGATGCTGGCCGAACAAGCTGCCGTCGCTGCCGATCTCTACGCTTCTTCCGCCAACATAGCCCACGAGGTCGCAACACGTGAGCACACCTAATCCCCCTCGACGCGGCGAGATTTGGCAGGCCGATCTCGGCGATGGCGGTTTGACGCCGGTGATCATTGTCAGCACCAATGCGCTCGAACGCCTGCCGATCCGGCTGGTGGTGCCCTTGCGCCCGTGGGAAGACCGGTTTGCCGACCTGATCTGGATCCAGCGCCTAGAAGGACGCTGGCCAACCCAGTTGAGCAAGCCGCACGCCGCCGATCTGCTGCAATTGCGCAGTATCGAAGTGAGCCGGCTGCGCAAACCGATTGGGCGGGTGCCGGCATTGACGATGGATAACATCGCGGCGGCAATTGCGCTGGTGGTTGATTATACGCTAGCAACGCCGTAGGCTGGCAGCTAGGGCCGGTTTTACATCGACCCCTACGTCACTGCCGCTATCAATTCAACATCACTACCATGACTATCACCTCACAACCCTTCACCATTAATCCCGGCGCTCTGCTGGTCAGCGCACCGGCGACGGCCACTGCTGCTGCGCTGAACGACGCGCTCGCGCTGTACGGTCTCTGCTTGCCGATTGTGCCGTTGCGCGCCGGTGTTACACTGGCCGAGTTGGTGGCTTGCAACAGCGGCGGGCGCTACCGGCTGCACAGCGGCCCGATTGGGCGCTATGTGCGCGCGGCGACGATCGAGCAACATGTAGAAGTTCTAACGATCGGAGGGCCAACCCTTAAGCGCGCCACCGGCTACAACCTCAACCGGGCTTTAGCCGGGCAAGGGGTGCAGTTGGGCGCCGTGCGCGAGCTAACTTTCAATCTGCGCCCGCTACCGGTAGCAACCTCACTTCAGTTGATTGAAGGGCCGGTCGAACAACTGCTGGCGCTGGCTGCCGAGCTGGTTAGCGCCGGGCTGGCGCTACGCGCCTTAGCTTTTGCTGCCACCGGGTTATTGTTGGTCGAGTTGGCCGGTTTGCCAGCGGTGATCGACCGGCAGGCGCAAGAGGTAGCCACTGCGGCTGCGCGCTACCGGCTCTCGCTCACCGCAGCACCATCTGCCGGCTGGCAGCACTGGGAAGGACTGGCGCAGCAACACGCCGCCTTGCCGCCCAACCAACGGCTCGATCTGACCTTGCCCCGGCGGGCGCTGCCAGCGTTTGTCGCGGCTTGCCGCGCTGCCACCGAGGCCCCGATTTGGGGCGATGCCGGCGTGGGCAGCCTCCATGTCGGCCCGCTGCCCGACCGGAGACTGGTAGCTTCATTGAAGGCGCAAGCGGCTGCGTTAGGCGGGCAACCCTGTTTCGAGTTCGGCCCGCCACCAACCCCGGCGTTCCCTGCTCTTGCCCCACCCAGTAGCGTGACCGCAGGCAACCCGCTTGCCGAACTGCAAGCGGTGACCGGCAGCCGTTACCTCATCCACCATCCCGACCAACTGGCCGTCTATGGCCAAGACGCTTCGATTGCGCAACCCAGCGGCCTGCCGCTGGCAGTGGCCCTACCGGCCAGCACTGCCGAAGTGGCAGCGCTGATGCGGATTGCCGCTGCGCACCGGCTGCCGGTAGTCACGCGAGGCGCGGGCAGCGGCTTAGCCGGCGGCGCAGTGCCCACCGCAGGCAGTCTGGTGATCGGTCTCAACCGGATGGAACAGATCACCATCGATCGCGACCAGCAGCTTGCCCACGTTGGCGCTGGCGTGGTCACAGCCGAACTGCAACGGGCCGCTGAACGGCACGGCCTCTTCTACCCGCCCGACCCCAGCAGCCAGACCGCTTCAACCATTGGCGGCAACATTGCCTGCAACGCTGGCGGGCCACGCTGCCTCAAGTACGGCGTCACTGCCGACTACGTGTTGGCTCTGACCGCCGTGCTCGCCGACGGCAGCATCGTCCGCTACGGCGACGGCTTAGCCGGCCAAGGCGAGAGCGACGGACTCGCGCAATTGCTGGTTGGTTCAGAAGGAACACTGGCGATCATCACCGAAGCGACGCTGCGCCTCATCCCCTTGCCGCGCGCCCGCCGCACCACGATGGCAATCTTCGCCGATCTGCACACCGCCTGCGCCACGGTCGAGCGAATCATGGCGTCGGGCCTCATCCCGGCCAGCCTCGAACTCATGGATGGCACCACCATCGCGGCGGTCGAGGATTACCTACGGATTGGGCTGCCGCGCGACGCCGAAGCGATGCTCCTGATGCTGGCCGACGGCGAACCGGAAGCGGTCGAGCGCGAAGCGGCGGCGCTCGCCGAGCTAGCGCACACCGGCGGCGCGCAACGAGTGGCCGTCGCGCGCACCGCAAGCGATGAAGCCAGCCTCTGGCAGGCGCGACGGGTCATTGCGCCAGCGCTCGCCCGCATCCGGCCCAACCGGCTCGGCGAAGACATCAGCGTCCCTGTCACCCGCATCGCCGAATGCGTGAACCGGATCAAACAGGTCAGCGCCACTTATGGGCTACCGATCGTCGTCTTTGGCCATGCCGGCGACGGCAACCTGCATCCGAACATTCTATTCGACGCTCGCAACCCCACCGACATGGCGCGGCTCTGGCCATGCGCCGAAGCCATCTTCGCGGTCGCGCTCGAAGTCGGCGGCACTTTATCGGGCGAACACGGCATTGGCACCCTCAAACGGCCATTTATGAAGCAAGCGCTGGGTGAAGCGCAGATCGCAATCCAACGCGCCATCAAGGCCCGCTTCGATCCTGCCGAGCGGCTCAATCCGGGCAAGGTATTGCCATGAGTAAGCAACAGCGGCCACAAATATCGCCGTGTAAACGGCAAACGCACCGCTCCGCAGGCGAGAAATGAGCGGCGGGAAGCACGGGCTACCGGCCCGCAGCACCCGATGCGCCATCGGCCCGCAGCTACCTGCGCTCGTTATCTGTTCGGCATCAGGATACGCAACGCCCCCTTCGCCGCTTGTGGGAGAAGGGAGCGGGGGGATGAGGGAAACCAACCATCACCATGCAGCACTGAAATAACATACCGCATGCGCATCACCAGTCTCGCCAACCCAACCATCAAAGCGTTGCGCGCGCTGCGCCAGCGCAAAACCCGTGACGAACAAGGTCGTTACCTGATTGAAGGCATCAGGCTAGTTGCCGAAGCGATCCAATGCCGCGCGCCGCTCGACATGCTGATCGTCGCGCCAGAGCTGCTCACCAGCGCGTTTGCCCACGAGCTAGTGGACAATTATGCTGGCAGCGGCGGCAAAGTGCTCACTGTCAGCGCCGAGGTCTTTACCAGCCTCGCCGGCAAAGAACACCCGCAAGGCATCGCCGCCGTAGGGCGCATCCAGTATACTCCGCTCGCAGAACTACCGACGGCCAACGTAGGCTGGGTCGCGCTGGTTGAAGTGGCCGATCCGGGCAATCTCGGCACCGTGTTACGCACCGCCGACGGCGCCGGTTTCAGCGGAGTGATCTTGGTAGGCGCGACGACCGATCCCTTCGACCCGGCGGCGGTGCGGGCCAGCATGGGCGCGCTGTTTAGCCAAACAGTCACACGGGCCAGTTGGGCCGAGCTGATCGCATGGTGTCGCGCGCGCCAGATCACACTCGTAGGCAGCTCTGATCGGGGCGCAAGCGACTACCGCACCACACCATACCGGCAGCCGCTCGTGCTCGCGCTTGGCAGCGAACGGCAAGGCCTCAGCGCAGAGCAACTCGCTGACTGTGATCTGGTCACGCGCATCCCAATGCGCGGTCGCAGCGACTCGCTCAATCTAGCAGTAGCGGCGGGAGTACTAATGTACGAAATCACGCGGGGACACTAATGCTCCACGGCCATCCGCATCCCCAACGCCGCCAACACCGCGCCGGTGGCATAATTCAGCCGCCGGCGCACCGCAGCCTGTCGCAGCCAAACACTCACCCCGGCCACCACAAACGTCAGGGTCGCAAACCAGATCACACTCAGCGCAAAATGGATCGTTGTCAAAGCCAGCGCCGTGAACAACACCGGATCGGTGGGAGCAATAAATTGGGGCAAAAACGCCAGATAGAACACCGCCACCTTCGGATTAAGCACATTACTCAGCAACCCCTCAACAAAGGCATGGCGTTCTTGACCAGCGGGAAGGTGGAACTCAGTGACAGCGCGCTGCCGCCACGTAGCGATGATCGTCCACACTCCTAACCCTACTAGATACAGCGCCCCGGCCAACCTGATCGCGTGGTACAACTCGGCCGACTTAACCACAATCGCGGCCAAACCCAACCCAGAAAACGTCGCCTGAACAAACAGACCGCTACCAATGCCAAAAGCAGTCGCAACACCGGCCAGCCGGCCGCGCGTCAGCGCATTGCGCAGCACCAACATCGTATCAGCGCCGGGGATGAGGGTCAGAATAGCGACAGCGATCGTGTAAGCAAGCAAGCGTTCGGTGGGCATAGCGGCAGCTCTGAGCGATAAGATACAACATAAGGCAATGATACACGATATTACGGCGAGCATATCTCCTTCGCAAGACTGAACAACGCAACGCTCGCAATTGAGCTACTGATGCATGATTATAAACAGCACAAGACACAGACACCCCTTTACCGTTTACAGCATTGCCGCAAACAAACGACAAATGTCAGAAGCGCCACACCGGTGGTATGGCGCAACCACAATAGCATCGAGAGGCAGCAAGGTTACAGAGTTGCAAAGCTTAACTGAATTCCTGCACAATCAGAGCTACATTGAGCGTGATGATAGCGACAGTAACCAAACTAGCTGCAACAGTTGTCAACCAGTGATTACGCAGCCCCTTCATCAATGGTGCTTGGCTAGTGAACCAAACAAGCGGAACCAGCGCGAAGGGGAGAGCAAAACTGAGCGCCACTTGGCTAAGCACTAGCGCATTGGTCGGGTCAATTCCCAACGCAATAACCAGCAACGCCGGCAGTATTGTCACTACACGTCGCAACCAAAGCGGAATTTCCCGATGGATGAAACCTTGCATTAGAAGCTGACCAGCCAATGTACCCACTGCCGAAGACGAAATACCGGCAGTCAGCAGCGCAATCCCAAACACAACGCTTGCCGCCGAACCAAGCAACGGGGCAAGGCTCTGATAAGCGTCTTCAATAGTGGCAATATTGTGCAGCCCATGACGATAGAAAGCGGTGGCTGCCATTATTAGCATAGCAGCATTGACCAAGCCGGCAATGCTAAGCGCAATGGTAATATCGACTAACTCATAACGATAGATAGTTTGGCGTTCAGCATCTGTGTGTCCCACAATCCGATACTGTGTCAGCGCCGAGTGCAGAAAAATCGCATGGGGCATCACCGTAGCGCCCAAAATTCCCGCCGCAAGGAGCAAGCTCTCGCTATCAGCGAGCTTAGGCACGAGTGCGTGGAAGGTCACATCAGCCCAATCAGGCTGACCAAACACAAGTTCAACTAGATAACAACCCGCTACAACTGCCAACAGACCACCAATCACAGCCTCAAGAGAACGAACACCACGATGCTCTAAACTGATAATCAACCATGTGGCAAGCGCCGTCAACAAACCACCATAGAGCAGAGGCAATCCAAACAGCAACTGAAAGCCAATTGCTGCACCAATAAACTCTGCGAGATCGGTCGCAACTGCCGCCAGCTCACCGACAACCCACATCACCCAGACAACCGGTACAGGGAAATACTCACGACATAGCTCGGCCAAGCTATGGCCGGTAGCAATCCCGATCTTTGCTGCGAGCGATTGGATTAGCATTGCTGCCGCATTACTGGCAATAACGACCCAGATCAGCATTGTGCCGAAGCGAGAGCCAGCTTGAACTGCCATTGCAATATTGCCGGGGTCAATGTAAGCAATTGAGGCAACGAAAGCCGGTCCAAGGAAAGGCAGCAGCCTAAGCAGACGGCTACGAAGCGTCGCAGATAGAGGTTTGTCCACTACAGCGGGTTGTAAATCGGCAAAAGACATATTTGATTACCTATAACAAACCCATCGGTCGCCATCAACCATTATCGCAATGGATGTCACGCCAAATTTAGCCAATCCTAAATCTCATTTTATTATACACCAAAACCTCAAAGAATCAAGAACATCCTTACTTGCCTTGTCAACTTCACGACATGGAACATTTGCAACGAACGCTAGCCTGACAGACAACAGGGCTAGCGCGTTATGATACGGATTTTTGTTTTTTGCAACTGAATTTCGCTGCCGCGTAGAGCAGGTAGAGCGTCAGGTTTCAATCCGCGATGCGGATTTTTGTTTTTTGCAACGGCGCTCGTGTGGCAGGCTTTATAATACGATGCACTGGCCTTGATTCGAGCAAGGTGTAAATCCTAGCTGCCAACGGCTGTTTGCTGTGTATTGTAACGTATCCGCTGTGCCAGCACAATGATGTTCCATAGCATTGTTCTGCCCAGTTTGTTTGTCGCGAGCGATTCCGCCATTTGCAACATGTGCTGAGCTGCTCGATCTTAAGCGATGTAGGTGATCGCTGGCGCCGGTTTTGGGCTGCCTACGGTGATTACTTTGTTTTGGCATGCGCCACAGATCGCATAGAATCGCACGCTGTCGGTTTCGGAGTCAATGTAACGCGCAAGTTTGGCCTGAAGCTCAATGAGTTGCTGCCGGGTAAGCCAACACTCGAAGAGTGAGTATTGCGTCCACGATCCGTACCCGCTGAGGAGGTTGTGGATTTTGGTGCGTCTTCGGTCGTTGGGAATGTCGTAGGCAACAACGTACAAGTTTGGTTCGCTGCGTTGCATGGTCTTCTCGCTCAACGAACGGTAAATGGAACGTAGCGCTCGATTTCACCTTGGGCGTATTTAGCGAAGAGCCGGATTTGAAGCTCGATACAGCGCCGGTAGCTGACCCGATAGCCGAAGATTGGATGTTGTACCTGCTCTGAGAGCCGCGCTTCGTAACGCTCAAGAAACGTTTTGCGCGGTTTGTCTTTGAGCCGGTATGCACCAAACTCATGGCTGAAGTCGTCTGGCCTGATCTGGCCGGTGTTGATGAGGGTGAGCACTACCGAGTCTACGATGAGCGGGCGGAAGGCTTCGACTAAATCAAGGGCAAGCGCCGGTTTGCCAAAGCCCGGCTGATGCAACACGCCAAGACCGGGATCGAGGCCGACCGCATGAATCAGAGAGACGACTTGGTTGGTGAGCAGGCTGTAACCAAATGAGAGTAGGGCGTTGATTGGATCGGTTGGTGGCCGTTTGACACGCCCGGTAAAGTTCCATTCGCCTTTGAGCAGATGGCCAAAAACGCTAAAATAGGCGCTGCTGCCACTGCCTTCAAGGCCAAAGAGTGGGCCGAGGCCATGCATGCGGTCATCGTGCTGAGCAGGCATTTCAAGATCGCGCAATTCGAGCATGCAACGCCGGATGTGCTGGGCGGCAGTATTGAGCGGTTCGGCGTCGTCACGATCGCGGGCGTACCGCACGAGCATGGTGCGCATATTGTGCAGTTTGCCGATGATACACTGGCGCGCAACGTCGAAGCTCCGCTCACGATGATGGTAGAGCGCATACTGCGCGATCCGCATCAGACTGTTTTTGCCCCAATCGGCGAGAACTGAACCATACGATGATCCCCACGCGCTTAGGTAGTGGATAGGAATGCGACGTTGCATCAATTCATGCAGTACCGCTGTAGAGAGTGTGATGTCACCCAACACCATGACTTGTTCAATCTGGTTGAGTGGGAGGCGCACGGGATTGCTGTTTCGCTCGCCTGATTTTTGCAAGCGGAGCGTTTCGCCTTCGAGCCGCACGAAGCTGTATTGTTCGGTGAGATAGAGTGTTGTCATAAGAACTTCAACACCTGCGCTGATAATGTCTGCCATGTTCAGTCACCATCCATCAGACCGAATGGTCTTGAGCCGTTCAGTTTCGACCGGCAAGCAGAGCGGCTGTAGCGAGCAGCCGCGACAACGGGCGCGCTGGGTCGTCGGTGGCGGTAGATCGCCGCGAGTAGCTAACCGGTGTGCTTCAGCGGCTGTTTCCTCCGTTAGACGACGCAACTCGGCGGTAAATGTTACCTCTTCTCGCCGTCGGGCACTAAAGTAGAAGATATATCCTCGTTCAATGGGCTGACCAGTTCGTTCCTCGAGGCAAAGGGCTTGCCCGCAGAGCTGAATGCGGTCGTTATCCCATTGCCCCGGTCGCCCTTTTTTGTATTCAACCGGATAAAGCTTGCCATCACGCTCTTCCACAATATCGCAAAAACCGGCGATCTGCAGCCGCTCGCTCCAGACGTACACGCGCCGCTGCTGCACGCTATCGCTTAACCATCTCATGCCGTGAATGTCAATGCCTTGATGGCGCAATTGGCCTTCAATGACGTGTTCGTTGTAAAGCATTTCGGCATAGATGAATTCGTAGCCGAAGCGCCGTGGACAATAGGCGAGTGCGTTGAGCATCGCCAGCGGGATGTAGTCAGGTAGCGCTTGGTAGGCGTTCATCGCATCACCTCGCTCCGCCTCCGGCAGAGACCCATCCCACGCGCTGTTTTGATGCCGACCCCAGTGAAGAAGACGGCGCTAGCTAACAAGTTGATAAGACGCGCGAGCGCGGGATCGGGTGGAAGTTCATAGACGCAGCGGCCAACAAACCCTTTTTGTGGCCCGCGTCCTAGATTGATCTCAACCGACTCAGCATGGTACCGGCTCAGCAAGGTTTCGCTGGCTGCTAACCGCACTGTTTCGAGATCAAGCCGGTACTCTGGCGGCGCTAGTTCGTTCCAGCGTTTGGCAATGCTGGGAAAGATGAGTTCAGGATCGGGTAGGATGGCTAACCGAGGCTTGCCATCAGGTCGCGTGCCTTGCCCAACCGCAGTGGCTGTCGCAAATTCGAGTTCAATTGTTGGCGCTGGCTCCGCATTGCGAGCAAGACCGGCAAAACTGTGATAGCCGGCCCATGGATGACCATTGGGTGGTGGTGTGCCAATAATATCACCGAGGTAGTAAGAGGTTTTGCCGAGCTGGAGAGTCGCTTGCCGAGCAGGTTGGCAGAGCAGCGCCCGCACAAACGTGCGGAAGAGATCGTTGCGCAAGAGGCTGATGCGCAGCAACACTCGGCCATCGCGCGCCGATAACGGCAATATGGCCACGGTGTATGGTTTGCCGGGCGCATCGGCATGGAGCGCAGTGGCAAGCTCGGGATCAATTTGACGAACGAGATCGAGAAAGAGTGCCTGTACGCCATGGCCTAGCGGGCGTGACGCCGGATGCGCCTCAGCAGGGTACAGACTGATCACAAAAGCGTAGAGATCTGGATCAGCGATTGTCATAGGCCACTCCTTGCGCCAACGTAGCGATGGGGTACACTGCTGCCGGCAACGACCCTTTGCTTCGGCAGCAGTGCGTCGGTTTCATTACCGTCGTTTTTGTTGCCCGCTTCGGCCAAACGCCATGCTGATCGGCAGACCGGTACCTTCACCTAACCGGTAGTGACGGCCTTGACAACGGGCATTGGCAACGAGACTAGCCGGCGGCATCGTGACGATGTCGAAGGCAACCAACACATCTTCGGGTAGGTCGAGTGGATTGAGTGGACAAGCAGCGCGGTAGAAGCCATCTTCTTCCCGCACAGGTTGCACTTCGTCGCTTGTGACCATCGCTTTGCTGTGCCATTTACCTAACCGGATCCAACGCGGAATGCGCACCGGTTCTTGGCTGATAACGTAAAACTGAAAAATAGAGCCGGCGCTCAACTCTTTGGCGCGGCCAAACGACGGTGTGTTGCGCGTAGCTTGCGCCATCTCGACGTGGAGTACCTCTTCGCCATATTTGAAGGTGGCAAGTTGAAAATCCACCTCCTTCGGCTCTGCCGGCGTAACGTAGATCCGATCGCGTAAGGTGGCGAGATCGGCGCTATAGTTTGGCACCTGCTCGCGGTTAAACCACGGCGTTGCGACAAAACCGAGCGCGTAGGCAAGCGCATAGTTATGCAGGTAACGGCCGGTTTCGTAGAGCCGCCCGATCTCGCGGGTGGCGAAGAAGAGCGATTCGTGGAGGGTCAGTTGACACCGATAGATGGTGGTCATCACGATTTACCCTTCTGCCCCTTCAAGACATAACTAACCGCGTACTGTTTACTGTCGCTATGTGCCTCGCGCAGCAGTGCTTGCACCGCTGATTCGTTGGCGGTAAAGGTTTCTTCGAGGAATTGGCTTAGCTCATCACCGCTCAGCCACTGACTTACCGCAACCTGATCCTCTGCTAACAGAGCTGGAACAAGGTTTGTGGCCACTGTAAGCGCATTATGCACATTGACCGGCTCGCTCAGATCGACTTCTTGCTCACGCAGCACATCGTACAGGCGCTGGGTAAAGTAGAGGTTCGAGAAGATTTCACCATCGGTTAGCGCAATCCCGATCAGGTGATTGGTCATCGTGCCGGTGCGGGTAGTCTGCGCGCCATACCGCCGGGTGCGCAACACATTGTTGAGCACGTATTTGAACATTGGGAAAGTGAGATCGCGGGTGGTAATCACTGCTGGAAAGATGACCTGCGGTCGCACATGATCTTGCTCGTTGATCCGGCTTGTTACATCTCCTTGCCGGCTCATGGTGCCACTCTCATAAGGTGCGTTAAGGGTAAAAGTTTCGTGGCTATACTCAAAGGCGGTAAGGCTGTAAGCAGTGTCACTGTAGACCTTTGATTTTTCTGAGCCGGCGTCACCAATGGCAAAGCCGTAGGCAATACAGTCAGGGCACTGTTTGCAAAACTCGACATTATAGTCACAGAATGGCGCATCCGCCGTTGCCTGCTCGCGCTCTGCGGCAAGCAGACCGTAACGTCGCAATAGCTCGCGCCCTACCAATCGTTCCGGCGTGGTCTGTTTGCGCTTAAACATCGTAATGCGGGTGATGATTGAATCATCCCGCTTGGCGCCGGCCGGCACGCGCGCCGTATTGAGTTCGCCATCAGTTTGGAAGAGGGCATACGACTCGGTTTCACGCAGCAGAATAATGTGGGCGTAGTGACCGGTCGGGCGCGAAGGAATGGCTTTGGGAAAGAAATCGTGCTTGAGCATGATAGTGATGCCTCCGTTATTCAAATAATTGGTACCTGAGCCGTCATTGCGACAGCATTGACAAGGCTAGACGCTTACGCCTCTTCAACAACCTTCTCCTCCGGCGGCTGATTACGTTCACGCCACTCACGCCGCTGCTCGGCCATGTAGACCGATTCGCAAGCGTTTTTGAGCAGATTGAGTTGTTTGCCCGCCAATGCAGCCCGATCACCTTTGAACACACCGTAGAAAATGTCATGCACGAAATAGCGAGCAAAGTCATCAATAGCCTCGGCAATCGCTTGCCGGCGATCAGCGCCTTCGTACAGCCAACCCGGAACTATCCCTTCAGCGCGATTGTTCTCGACCCGCTCGATAAACTTTTCCAGCCGGCCGCGTACCGCTTCGACCAACGATTCTTCATCGTTAAAGAGGCGCAGATCGGCGATCAAGAGCGCTTTAGCTGCCTCGCTGATCGGGCGTAATATGGCGTTACTGTTCATTCGCCCCCGCTGATGACGGTAGAACCGGCGATAGCGGTTGACCAATTCCCGCGCATGTGACATAGCCTGCCTCCCATTCAAATACTCTTCGACCATCGTCAGATACGCTGCCGTCTGCTGTTCTGAAGCGATCTCACGCTGAGTGTTGCGCAGACCGCGCTTGAGATAGTGAAAGGCGTACAAGGGCGAGGTTATCAGATCACGGCTCAATGCCGGCAGTTGGTTCCATTTGTACTCATAGCCGCCCCGTCCGGGCCGGGCATTCCCGTCGAGGTGAATGATGTACCCGCTGACCAACCGTTGCAACGCCGGCACCACCTGATCGAGGTTAATCCGCTCACTGCCGGCAAGGCGCACCACCGCCGGATGTGCGCCATCGAAGGCAACCGTTTCATACAGCTCGTTGGCTTCTTGAATTATCGGCAACATGCTCTCGCTGGCAACCACCTTGATGTCAATCAGTAACGGCAGCAGCAAAGCGAGAAACGCGGGCGTTACCCATGCCTCCGAGTCGGCAGGATCGCGTTCAAGCGGCGGAATACCAATGAAGCTGAAGGTGATCGGCTCGTTGGGCGGAAAGTGCAGGCGGAAGAGCCGATCTTGCGCCGGATCAACCGGCTCGACCCAAAGCTGTTCGAGCTGCTGGAAGCGCGCTGGCGACAGATCAAGGCCGCCGTCAAGCAACGTCTTGCGTAACTCAGTAAAGCTGACCCGCTTCAGTTGGTCATAGAGCAAACGCAGTACGCCGAGCGTCTCTGGCGTGAAGAAGTAGGTTGGGTAGAAATAGAGATAGCGTAGCTTGCGATTCTCGAAGTTCTTGCCGCTCTCAGCGCCCCGTTTCATGAGCAGTTGGCGCAACATGATCTCGAAGCTGCAGATCGAACAGATATGGCGGATGGCCTTGCTGCCGTGCAGTGGCTGCTTGTTGGTGTAGACCATCGGCGCAAAGAGGATGGCTGCTTCTTGCTGGGCTGTGATGGTATAGGGCGACGAACAGAGCGAACATACGTTGGTCGCGCCGCGCGTTTTGCGAGCGTTGCTATAGCGCTCTAGCTCGGTCTGCAACCGATCGCTCAGGCCCGCCGGCGTCTGTCCGCATAGTGTGAGGTGGCGCTGGATGTAGTCACGTAGATCGTTCCAGCGCGGATCGTTGCCGGCTGGCTCGGCCGGCAATCGCTGGGCCAGCGTTTCCACGAGCGTGTAGAGCCGTTCGACCCACTGCTGGTCATCGAGACCGGGATGGGCCTTGCGGTAAAGGCCGGCAGCGTAGTACCAACCATAAGGGACACCACCGGTCTTGCCTGAGGTATTGATCGCGCGCACGGCAGGCAGATGGGCGGCAAGCCCCATGGCCTCTAGCAACACGCGATCGGCCTCAAGCGACGGATCGGCAGACTGGGCAATCTTGACCGCCAGTGCGCAGACTTCAGCAATCCGATCCACCTCAACTGTATCAGGCAGGTCGAGATCGAGCGTTTGGAGTATCTGTGCATCAACCAACTGCTTGTCGCGAATGGCTTGATACCGTCCGCCGGCGCTTGACTTGGTAATCCGCTGCTCGGCAAAGCGAGCAATCAAATGCACCAGCTTAGCCGGCGCAAAGAAGAGATCATAGTAGTCGGCATACTTTAGCCCTTTCCCGTCGCGGTTGATCCCGGTCAGGCTATTCGCCAACTGTTGCGCGCAGATTTGACGAATGGTTTCAATCACTGCATCGGCGACTTGCGCCGGTGTTGGCGCCGGCGCAGCGCCGGCCCGCTCAAGATAGACCACGCCGGTCGGCGCAAAGAGCAATGGCACTCGAAACTCATTCGCATACAACTTTATGACAGCGTTATTGATCAAGCTGGTCAACACACCGCGCACATCGGCGAGATGGTGGCACGTCAGACGCAATTGCAGTTCTGATGTGCTAAATAGTTCGATCTGGCGCTGAATGGTTCTATTGGTGACGACTTCAACCGGAGTGCGGCCTAGGTACGCTATGCAATCGGCGAGTGTCGCCAGATCGGTTGCCAGCTTGACTTTACGCCCCCCTGCCTGCTGCACGCCGGGCAAGGCAGCCAGATTGCGCATCGTACCGTGCAATTGCTGGGTATTCACCGCAATATAGATCAAAGCGTGCAGATGGCGCTTGATATCAAGGAATTGATCTAGCCCCAAGCGCTGGCACCACTCGACGATGATCTGTTCGACCTGATTACGGTGAGCTGCCACATTGACCGTCTGATGACATAGCCCGATCGCTTCCAACTGTGCTTGCACGCCGGGCAGCTTCAGCCAATCGTGCAAGGTATAGCCGGCGCAGAAGAGGCGATAGGCGGTTTCATCAAAGTCATCGCGAAAGCGCGGCGCCTGCCAACGTTGCAAGAGACGGGCAATGCGCGCCACCGGCAGCAAACCATTGAGGATGTGAGCGCGCATGCTCTGGTCGTAACGGTAGCGCTCAACGTCATCGGGATGAGCGCCTTCGTCCAACTTCTCTTGAGCAAAGTTGCCCCCTTTGGCAGCCACGTGAGCCAACTCACGCGAGATAGCCGGCACTACATGGGCCACAAAATCGGCCAGCACGTCATCGTCAGGATCGAGATTCTTGATCACACGGCTCAACAAAGTGGCAAAGAGCGGTTTGGCGCTCTCAGTTGACGCTGGCTGCAGCGCCGCGGCAGCGAGCAGCGCCTCGACTTCTTCCGCCGACAGATCATCATCTGGTTCGGGAGCAATTGGTATCTGAGTCATGCCTGCCTCCTGCATCAAAAGATCAATGGCGCGTCAGCAACACCCGTGTCAATCTGGCGATAATGCAAAATGCTATCAAGCAGCAACGCATCGCGACCAATCGCAACCGTGCCACGCTGTTCGCCGGCATCGGCGGTGTCAACCCGGTATGGCAATAACTGAAACGTAGGTGGCAGATACAAGCGACGCCGCACGGATAACGGATCGAGCGTTGGGATAAAACACACCACCATTGGCACGCGCTGTAATTGGCAATTGAGCCGATTGAGGAACTCGTGTCCATTCACATCAACCCGCAACCCTGATAGCGCCAACACCTTCTGCTGATGCATCTGCAACCATTGAGTGTTACAACCCGGCAGTAGAACACTCACCTGTTCGCGCTGCGCGCGCAAACCGCGCCAGCGGAAGAAGCAGTGGTGAAAGCCGCGCAGGAAGGGATCGGGTTTCCAGTCAAGACGCAATGCTGCCTGTTTAAAGTTCGTTTCGTCAAGTAGTTCAAGCTGGGCATTAGCTAAGAGCCAAAAGAGATCATAGCCAATCACACCCTGATCATCGCCATCGTCTTTAACCACAGCCGCCATCAACCCGCTGCTGCCGCGAAACGATTGCGCTTCACGGATGATTGCTGCATCATGCTTTTGCAACTCCCGGCATGTCTGCACTATATTGGCATTGACCAATTGCTCATATTGGCCACGCAACTGAGTGCGAACGTTGGCATAGCTGGTGCGCAACGGCTCGCGCGACAGCTCGAGATAGACGCGGGCGGGGATAAAACGACCCCACAACCGACCATAATGATGGAAGGCAATTGGTAGTGGAAAGGCCGCTTGGATTGCCTGCGCCAATGCCGGACGGGTCAACTCTGCACCGGATTGTAGCGCCTGATCGGTGGCAGTGAGCCGTTCATACACGAACTGGGGCACCAACGCAAACGCCTTGAAATCGACGAAGCGGCGAAACTGGCCGGCGCCGTCGTGATAGCCATCGTGCCGGCCCAACCGGCCTAAGCGCTGCAAAAATGCGCCGGCGCTACCGGCCTCGAAGACGAGCAGATTGATGTGGAAGTCAACCCCAATGTCAATCGTAGAGGTGCCAATCAGTAGATCGGCGTCATACGAAGCGCTACGCGCGAGCGGCCCAGTAATGCCGGTATTGAGCGCCACGGTCAGGCTATGGCGCGCAAAGAGCGGTTGCAAATGGGCAAACAGCCGGTGGGCAGTCGCAACTGAATTAACGATCAATGCCCCTTTCGCCGCTGGACGGCGATCGAGCAGCCATTCCAATATTGCCTGATCGCCGCCGCCAACAACCCACTCCTCGACAGTGCCCGGCAACAGATCAAGTTGCACTGCGCGGGCAATCAAGCGCCAGCCATCGGACAGCGACGAACCGTGGTGATACCAGCCTTGGTCTTGCGGATCAATCAGGCGAATACGGCTGCCATAGCCAAGCTTGTGAAGTAGATCCACCAACTGGGGCTGCGGCGTGGCTGACAAGAAGAGCGCCTTCAATTCCGGCTGCTGAGCATGCCAAAAGAGCAGCGCAGTCAGTATTGCAATAATCTGCGGCTCAGCAAAGACGTGAAATTCATCGAACACGGCCTGCTGAAATTGCAACGTTAGATCGCCGATCACAGCATCGCGGCTGCGGCCAAACCGTTGATAATAGAACTGCATGATGGCATGCACGATATCAGGGTTCGACAACAAGCAACGATGGTCAGCCAGCAACTTCTGCACCACATCGGCGCGCTGCAAATACTGCGCTTCATCGACCAGCTCATCAAGTCGCGCGCCAAATAATGTCGCCACCCAATCGCTAGGACGCTGCCACTGCGCCAACCAATGGCGCGCGCTACGTAGTTGATCCTGCACCAACTCGTTGGTTGGATAGAGCGATAGCACGCCTTCGACCGGTTGATCGGCCAACAGTGGCAATAGCGCAGCTAGACTTTTGCCATCGCCGGTCATGGCCGTATTGATCACCACCGTTGCTGCTGGATCGCGCAAAGCGCGATAGGTCGCCAATTGATGCTGTGAGAGTTGCAAACCGCTCGGCAGCCGGCTCGCCAAATCCCGCTCGGCAGCCACATCTGCCGGATCGGCCAAGCGTGATAACACTGGCAAGGTTGTCACAGAAAGCATAACTCCTCCCCGCGTTGTCGTTATCTACTTGCAGGGTACAACAACGTATCAGACTCAGGGAGTCCGGTTTGCCAGAAGAGCGGCAGAATATGGCGGCGAAATTCGCGTGGGTGGCCATAGAGTTCGCCGGCTTTGCCGCAGATATTGCGGATATGGCTGCGCACGGTGTGCAGGCTGCAACAGAGGAGATCGGCAATTTCTTGGTCACGATAAGCCTTGAGGGCGCACACCAATATCTTGCGCTCGGTGGGAGTGAGCATAGCCCAGAGTTTTTGGCTAAATTGGTAAGATTGATTGACGAGCATCTTAGCACCTCTATCCTAAGGTTGCTTGTTACTGACTATTAGTCATATTACCATTAAATTGGCTGCCTGCAATAACAAGAAATGACTAGAGGCGCAACTTACAAGTCAACCGTCACTAGATCAACGCGAGCTATAGGTCTGACGCAGGCCCGCTTAAGGGTAGTGCAACGACGGACATCTACCTTAGTGGGGGAATAGGAGCATTAGTCCCCGATGGGGATTGGGTTGCTGACAACTACTCATATTTTTCAATCCACCAAGCGGATACTCCCTCCATTATACCATACCACCATCCCCCACTCCTCCCGATGAGCTTCCATCCCCTTGCCCAACCACCCCATACATCTCGGCCAAACGGCGCACCTCTTCCATCATCTGCCGGCGCAATTCTGGCGGGTGGAGAAGCTCGGCATGGGATCGATACCGCAGCAGCGTTTGAATGATAAAGAACTCGCTTCGGCCTTTGGCCTCGATGACCAAACTATCAGGATGACGCTCGATTACCTGCTGCTCATCAAACCGCTCGCTGATCTCATCTTGCACCCACGGCCCGGTCAGGCGGTAGCGGAAAGTGATGAGGTGGCGGCGGCGCTCAGTGCCGGGCGGCAATCGCTGATCGAGCAGGCGGAGATCAGAAATGCGATTGATCCGAAAATCCAGTACGCGCTTGCCACGCTCAGAATAGGCTACAAGGTAAAAATGCCGGTCATAAAACTCAATATCGTATGGCTCGACATAGCGATGAGACCGGCGTATCTTACGACTATTTTCGTAGACAAAGCTAACCGGTTGGCGCGCGGCAATTGCTTTCTCTAATTGCTCGATTATTGGCGCAAATGGTGCATAGTCAATAGCGGGACGAACCATAGCTTGCCGGCTCACGCGTCGCTGATAGATACGCTGCTCGGCTTCGGTCAGTTGTTCAGTTAACCGTTGCAGCAACCGGCTAACTTGCACCGCCTGCGGATGGCGTTCGTCGAACGTGTCACGAATGAGGGCTAATGCGTGCAATTCGGCTTTGTCGAACACCGGCATCCCGCCGCGTAAGATGTACGTTCGTTTCTGCCGCTCAACACGAATGCCAAGACTGGCAAGATGTGCTAGATCGCGGTTAATCATCCGGCGGGCGCTCTCTTTAGCAACCCCATCAAAGACGTCCTCCATGCTGCGGTAGAGGCGATCAAATGAGCAGGGACCATTGCGCAGCACCGCTAGTAAAGCCGCCAAGCGGCGGATAATCGTAGTAGCATGCTCATGAACCAGCATCATTGTCTACTCCGGCCACGCCGATTTGCTGTACATGCAAGAGTGCATTATACCCTCAACCGCTTGCCGCGCCATGGCAATCTGTGGTAGAGTGACTGCGGGAATGGCAACAACCATTCTGCCTGAAACAACTATTGCGCTATGGCAAGGGCTAGCTGTGAGCGGACTGATCCCTGTGTTGTGATCGAGCAGTGTGAAATATGCACTGCATAGTCGTTGCAACTCATACGCTGCCCGCAACCATCACTTGACGATACGATATGCACCGTTTCTTCTTGCTCTCAATCTTGCTGATTACCGCCTGCGCGGCGCCGGTTGCAACGGAGTCGACGGCAACCACGACGCCATCTCCGCCTCCCGCGCCGACCTCCACCCCAACGACCGCGCACAGCGAGCCAACTACTGCCGGTTATTTCCCTGAGGTGTCGCGTGGCCGCACCCCTGAAGGGTATCATTACCTTGGCAATCCTGAAGCGCCGGTAACAATCACGGTCTATTCTGATTTTCTCTGCACCTCATGCGCCATCTATACGCTTGATGTTGAGCCGCGCCTCATCGAGGAATTTGTCGCGACCGGCCAAGCCAAGTTAGTCTACCGCCACCTCCTCCAATTGGGTGAACGGTCGCAATTGTTGGCTGAGGCGAGCGAATGCGCTGCCGATCATGGCAAGTTTTGGGAGTTGCGCCGCGAGCTGTATGCGCGGTACAATCAACTCTACTTTAATACTCGCGAAACGGTGGTTGAACTTGCCGCCGGTCTCGGCATTCCGAAAGATGCGTTCACTGCGTGCCTCGACGCTCATGCCCACCAAGCGCAAGTGCAAGCCGATTATGCAGCGGCGATGGCTGAGGGCGTGTATGCCCGGCCTGTGTTTCGCATCGGTAACGAGACGCTAGTAGGATCACAGCGAATGGAGGCGTTTGCGCAGGTGATCGAACGCGCGGCACAGCGATGATGGATCGCCAAGGATTAAGATGACATGGCACGTTCAAGTCGCTTTTGGCCATTGAGCATTATCGCCATTGGCCTAGTTTTCATGTTTTGGGTTTCATTATCAACAACGCCGAACGCATCGTGGGCACAACCTAGCTGTGATGAACTTCCGGCGTATCCGGGATGCGTGGAAGTGCCGGTTAACTGCGGGTCATATCCAGCAAGTGTTTGCGATGTTACGAAGACGGCTGTCATCGCAACCCGCACCGCCGCAGCCGCGCCTGTGCTTACTCAGACTGCGCGAGCTGGCGGTCAGCAATCACCACAAGCCTCGGCCACGCCAACCGCAACGACTGGGGCAACCGCTTCAGCAACGCCATCACTCACCCCAACAGCGACGCCAACCCTTGCCGGGCCGTTGGCATCACCAACACCAACAGCTCCTCGACCAACAGTGAATACAGTTACTCCGGCGTTGGCGGCATCGCCGACCACAAGCACATCACCGTCGCCAACACCGGCAATACCGGCAGCATTGCGCTGCGCTCCCGGCGATTTGCTTGAGTTGACCGGCGAGGCGCGTCCACAAACAGCGCTGCTCGTGCTGTTCGATGATCGCCCTGTTGGTGGCGGGGCCAGCGACCGTAGCGGTACATTCCGCATTGTGCTGCGGATCGGTGAAGAACGGCCCGGTCTGCACGAGATTATCGTGCGCGAACGCGAACGGGCAGTGGTGGTGGCTGAATATATCTGCGAAACCCCGCCGCCGCCTACCCCAACCCCGACGTTTGGCCCGATCCGGGCAACAGTGACCACCCCGTAGCAGGGATATAGCGGCGCTATGTCCCTACGGAGTGGTCGCCATCCAAATGACGCATGGCGTCTTGGATCAGCGCCAACGCCTGTTCGCGCGAACGGGTCAACATTTCGAGTTCGGTGAGCAAGAGAGTAAACCGACGATAATCACGCCGGAGGGCTTGCTCATCAGCCGAGGAGAGGCCGGGTCGAGCGGCCGTCAGCCACTCTTCAAATGAAGCGCGCCGGCTCAACAGGTCGGGCGCGCCAAGCTGGCTGAGCCGTTGCCACAGACTCGCGGCGCTACCGGCCAGCAAACGTAGACTATCGATGGTCATAATGCCGGTGATACCATAGCTACTAAACCCGTTTCCACGTGCGTAACGCACCTTTTGTATGGTAGTTGCTCACTAATTCAGTGCGGATCGGTCGCGAGATTGAGTTTCGCCTCTGGTATAATCGAAATAGCAATACTGGTAGGAAACTATGCGCGAACCAATCTCTGTCCAAGCAACCGAAACCGCCGATACCGGCGCCGTCCCTCGCCCAACCGAACCGCCTCGTTTTCGCCCGCGCGCGCGCTTCTTGCGGGTATCGTCGTTCTTTCTCGGCGTCGTGATCCACATCTATATCTGGGATATTTTTCTCGCTCGCTTTGCCATTTTTCGCTGGTATGTGCAACGCACCATGCTGCGGCGCTGGGTGAATATTGCCCGCAGTTTTCGCATGATGGCGGTTGAGCTAGGTGGGATGCAGATCAAGCTCGGCCAGTTTCTTTCATCGCGTGCCGATATTATTCCCGATGTGGTGCGGCGCGAGTTGACCGGATTGCAAGATGAGGTGCCGCCGGCTCCCGCTGGCCATGTGCTGGAAGTGATTTTGGAAGAGCTGGGCGCTCCACCTAGCGAGGTCTTCCGCAGTTTCGAGACAGAGTGCGTCGCTGCGGCTTCGTTGGGGCAAGTGCATTATGCCGTCCTTCACGATGGGCGTGAGGTGGCGGTTAAAGTGCAACGTCCATGGATCGATAAGATTATCGAAGTTGATCTGAGCGCGGTGACGTGGGTGGTGCGTTTGATCAAGAACTATCCGCCAATTCGCCGGCGCGCCGATCTTGAAGCGCTGCTGGCCGAGTTTGCCCGCGTGCTGGTGCAAGAGTTGGATTATATCCAAGAGGCGCGCTCGGCAGCGATCTTCCGCCAAAACTTTGCTAACCACCCCGGTATCTATATTCCCGAACCGATTTTTGAGCTGACTACCCGCCGCGTGCTGGTAATGGAGCGCATTAGCGGCATTAAGATCACCGATCTGCACACCCTCGACCAATTGGGGGTCAGCCGGCTTGAATTGGCCGCTCGTCTCAATAACTGCTATCTCAAACAGTTTTTCATTGATGGCTTCTTCCACGCCGATCCGCACCCCGGCAATCTGTTTGTGCGAGTGGAAACTGGTCTCACGCCTACGAAACCAGCGCCACCGCCGGTGCCGGTTTCCGCCAACGGTCACGTCACCGGCGAGACGCTCGAGGCGCAGTTGCCGATTGACTATGCGCCCGACGAAGTGCCAACCGGCACACCATTCACCTTGATCTTCGTTGATTTTGGCATGGTTGGCCGGCTGCCGCCGGAAACTATGGAGATTATGCGGCAAGGGGTGCTGGGGTTGGCGACCAATGACGCTGACCGATTGTTGGATTGCCTCGAACGGCTCAATGTGATTTTGCCCGGCGCCGACCGGCGACCAATTAAGGCGGCCCTTGAGACGATGCTGCGCTATTCGTTTAACCGCACTGTGCGCGAGTTGACCAACCTTGATGTTGAGGCCATCATGGCCGAAACAAAGGACCTGATTTACGATCTGCCGTTTCAGATCCCGCAAGACCTGCTCTATTTGGGGCGGGCATTGAGTATGGTGGCAGGATTGGCTACCGAGATCTACCCCGATATTAATCTCTTCCAAGAGTTGCGTCCGTTTGCGCGCGCTATGCTTGCCCAAGAGCAACGAAATGGCAACTGGGTAGAGAAGTTGCAGCGAGAGTTGACCGAACTCGGCCAGATTTTGCTCGGTTTGCCCCGCCAGATGGATGCCTATTACCGGGCGGCTAACCGCGGCGAGTTACAAACTCGCTCGGATCTCAGCCGGCTTGAACGCAGTATGAAACGGGTCGAGCGCGCGACCGACCGGTTGATGGGCGGGATGTTGGCGACCGGTTTGTTCCTCGGTGGGGTGCAACTGCGCACCCGCGGTCTCGAACGCGAAGCGAACCGAGCGTGGTGGGCGGCGGCGGCGGCGATTATTTGGGCGCTGTGGCCGCGCAATGATCGGTGGTGAAGGCAGCGCGACATGCCTTCTTGCTGACCACAACACGCTTGTACCTTGGTTGTTGCGAGGGTGCGGCAGGGCATAGCGCCGCTGTGCTCCCATGCCTAAAGCAATCCCCTGTTTAGCCGTGAGCAATAGTGGCAAGGGATCGACCAACCTGTCAGCGGTTGCCCAGCGGGACTGCCAACCAGCAGATGGCTCCGCGCGCAGCAGAGATTGCCGTTGGCGGGTCTGGGTGGCGCGCCGCATTGCTCAGACTCGCGCTCACAATGGCATGCAGGGATGCGAACCGCCTTGATTGAAAGCTTAGATGAATCCGCATGAACAACAAACTCCACTTTCCGGCCAATTTTTTATGGGGAGCAGCAACCGCTGCGTATCAGATCGAAGGGGCATGGAACGAAGACGGCAAAGGTGAGAGTATCTGGGATCGCTTTGTGCGGCGGCCCGGTGTTATTGCTCATGGCGATACCGGCGATGTCGCCTGCGACCACTACCACCGTTATGAAGAAGATCTCGATCACATGGCGGCGCTGGGGCTGAAGGCGTACCGCTTTAGCATTTCGTGGCCGCGTATCTTTCCTACCGGCGCCGGCCAGCCTAACCAGCGCGGGCTTGATTTTTACCGGCGCTTGATCGATGGCTTGCACCGGCGCAATATCGTGCCGGTTGCCACGCTCTATCACTGGGATTTGCCGCAGGCGCTCGAAGATCGCGGCGGCTGGGTTAGCCGCGATACGGCCTTCCGCTTCGCCGAATATGCCGATTACCTCTTTCGCCAGATTGGTGGCGAAGTAGCGCTATGGGCCACGCACAACGAGCCGTTTATTCAAGCCTTCTACGGCTATGGCAACGGTGAAAACGCGCCGGGCAAGCGCGTGCCGTGGCAGGTGTTGAAGGTGGTGCATCACCTCTTGCTCTCGCACGGGCTGGCGGTGAGTGCCTTTCGCGCTACGCGACCGCAAGCGGCCCGCGCCGATTTGCCGCCGCCTCAGATTGGG
>JANWYE010000290.1 GCA_025057175.1 Chloroflexus sp.
TGGCCGGTCTGAAACCCGCGCAGCCGCTCAAGGCCATCAAACGGGCGACTCGCGACCAGCAACCGGTTTTGCGATTGATAAGCCTGAGCCAGCGCATTGATCAGGTCGATCACAAACCGGCGGCGCTCGGCATCGCCGGTCTCATCGAGGCCGTCGAGCATGATCAAACAACCACCTCGCTCAATCCAGCCCTGCACCACCTCGGCGCGGAGACGATACTTTTGGGCAAGGTGGCGGGCCAGCGCGTCGCGCAGCCGATCAGCGGTAACGCCGCTCGCCGATTGCTGCTGCACGAGGGGAAGCAGCTCGGTCAGACGGGCATAGATCGGCAACGGCGGACGGCGGGTAAAGAGGCCTAGCTCGCGCCGCAGAGTCCGCCACCCGCCTTGGCGCAAGGCGCGCGCTACTACCAACGCGCCGAAGTGCAAAGTGGTGGTCTTGCCGCTACCGGCCTGCCCGATTAGTAAGAAAGCGCGCGTAAAGCGAGAGCGGTCAATGCCGGGTTGGTTTCGCAGTGGTTGTATGCTTGCCATTTTTTTCCAGCGCCGCAACAACCGCTGCCACCACGGCCTATCGTGTTCGCGCTCAAGCAGCATCGGTCGCGGCCAAAGCGCTAATCGCGTGATGTCAATGCCGGGTTGGTTTCGCAGTAGGCGTTCGATAGCCTTTTTTTCCCGGCGCTGCAACAACCGCTGCCACCATTGCCCATCGTGTTCGCGCTCAACCTGCTCAGGTTCGCTCAGCAGGGTAAACACCCGCAGATCGCTCTCCACCTCACGGTAGGCCTCTTCGCGCACCTTTGCTTCGGCAGCAGGGTCAAACTCGCCGAACTGATAGCGGTAAAACTGCACCGCCTGCGCCGCTTCGACTATGTTCAACGGCACATACACCTCTTCGAGGCTTAGCTCGCGCTGTTCCTTGCCCAGCGCCGGAATCTTTGGCAGCCGCTCCATCTCGCGTTCCAGCGCGGCAAGGTAGGCGCGGCGGAGCCGGCCTTCACTGGCGGGCAGCTTGCCGGCCAGCCAATCATCGAACCACTGCAGCCCGCGCTGACCCCAAGGCATCAGCACTGCGCCCAACACCGCCAGCGCCATCACCAGCGCCGCTTGCCACCACTGCCCCTGCGCCGCCAATTGGCGCACCTTTTCATTCCACGGCTGATTGCTCAACAGAATATCGAGCAACGCCGGGTACTGCACGACTACCGATACCACCAGCCCAACGGCCACTGCAATAAGCAGGATAAGAACGCTACGTCTGGCCCACATAGCAATACCTTGACACACTGGCAAAGACGGTAGCGCGGATATTGCCAATATCGTAGCAGAACACGACCACGCGCGCCCATCAGTATTCACTAAACTCACCCCATGCCCCGTGCGGTCGTGCGCTCAGCCATCACCCATACCTAGCCCCACGCCCCGCCCAGCCGCGCCGCCCAGCCGTGCGTCCATACCCAGCCCCACGCGCCGCACCGCCGCACCGCCCCACGCGCCGCACCGCCCCACGCGCCGCACCGCCCCACGCACCGCCCCACGCGCCGCACCGCCGCGCCGCACCGCCGTGCGGCGCTACATTCGTTTATTCGTTCCAAACATTCGTTCATTCGTTGACCCTGTTACCTTCAACACCAAAACCCACAAGGTCAAAAAGACATTAAGACTTGACAGAGAACAAACGGGCGAGCCGAAAACCCCTACCGCCGCTGTCGAGGTTGAAGCCGTGGCGATACGCGCAGCGACAGAGCGCGCGGCTACTGAAAAACGACCCACCACGTAAAACCATTCTTGCGCTCGGCGGCGTGTCAAACGTTTTCACCACTACGTCCGCCAGCGGGTACGGTTGGTAGGGTGTGCTGCACCATTCCCAAACGTTGCCGGCCAACTCTTCTGCGCCGCAGGCTGCAGCGCCGTGGGGGAAGATGCCAACCACGGAGGTGCCGCCGATGTCACTTTCTTCCGTGTTGGCGGCAATGCTGGCTTGAATTGTGTCCCCTACCCCCTCGATAAAGCTATCACCCCACGGGTATTCGCGCCGGCCGGCGCGCGGCTGAGCGGATGGGATGCGCAGCGGGTAGGCGGCGGCCCGCTCCCATTCCGGCTCAGTCGGCAGCCGGATGGCCTCGCCATCAGCTAGAATGCCTAGCGCGCGCAGCCATCCCTCGGCCCACCACGCAAACGCGGTCGCTTCGTACCACGTGATCCATACCACCGGATGGTTGCCCTCGCCGGGCCGATAACTGGCTCCCGGCCAGTGGCGCGGCGGGCGAATGTCATCAACCGAGAAAGGCCTTTGCCGCAATCCGACCAACATGTCCTTCAATCGGGCGGCTGCGGCCACCGCCGCCTCAGCCTCGTCGGCGCTCAGCGCGCGGCCGTGCGGCCCGGCGCGGCTCAACGCCGCCCGATCGCCGGCCCACGCGGTCAAGAATAGGCAGTATTGGCGGTTGGTGACCGGGAAGCGGGCTAGCGCGTAGGGCCGTTCGATGGTCGCTACAAATTGCGGTCGTTCATTATCATACTGCCCCTGATCATCCCCCATGCTAAACTGCCCCGGCTCGATCGGCGCTGCCCAATACTCATCGCGGGTCAAATCGAGGCTGGGCCGCTCGTCGCCGCCGAGGCGGTCGAGCAGCGTGGCGGCGCGGTTGCGCTGGCGCGGATCGGGCAGGGCTGCGACGCGCCATACGTCGGTCAGCCCGGCTACCTCTCGTAGTCGCACGCAAATATGCTCGCGCAATCCATTCAATTCCGGCACCGCGCGGGCATTGGCTTCGTCGAGCGCCTCTGCGACTAACAGCATTGCGTTGAACTCGCCGGTTTGGCGCAACTGTTCCAGCATGCGTTGGGCATCGGTGATGTTGCCACTCGTGGCGCTGTGGCCGATTGCCAGCAAGATCGCTTCGCGCCAGCGCGTTTCGCGCCAGCGCGCGACCAGCTCTTTGGTGCATTGGCGCTCGACGAAGTCGCGCGCGGCGAGGTATTCTTGCAAGGTGAAGTGGCTGAAGCTGAAGCGGTCATCGCTGTCACGCGCTTGGATGACGCCACTGTGCAGGGCCAATTGCTCGAAAAGCTGTTTGATCTGGCGCTCGCGCTGCTCCTCTTGCCAAGCGGGGTAGTGCTCACGGTAGAGCGGGAGCAGCTCGGCGCAGATCTGTGCGAGCGTGATCTCGCGCTGCTCGCGTTCGAGCATCACCCGCGCCAGCCGTTGCAAGCGGCGGCGAATGGTATCGTCACTCTCATCGTACAACCGCTCTGTCTCGCCAAGGTCGCGGTTGCGGCTCAGTTGCGCCACGCGCCACGCCTCCAGCGTCAACTTTAACAGCCGCTCGTAGACCTTGGCCCGCTCGACCGGCAGTGGTTCGCGGCCCTCAACCAAGATTGCCATGCTCGCCAGCAGCAGCGGGTTGGTGGCCATGTCAAACAGGCGCGGGTTAGCCCGCAGGCTGGTGTACAATTGCT
>JANWYE010000291.1 GCA_025057175.1 Chloroflexus sp.
TAGGGCGCGGATTGCATTACTACACCGGCCTGATTTTCGAGATCTATGATCGCGAGGGCAATCAGCTTTGTGGCGGCGGGCGCTACGATGATTTGGTCAGTGCGCTTGGCGGGCGGCAACCTACCCCTGCGGTCGGTTTTGCTTATGGGCTGGAACGGGTTATGGCAGTGGCAACAATGTCTGAGCCGGCTAGGCCGGCAACCGTGTTGGTTGCCGCAGTGAGTGACGATGATTACCCGTATGCGCTGATGGTGGCCGAGCGCATCCGCGCTAGCGGGCGGGCCGTAGTGCTCGATGTACGCGGACGGAGTATCAAGGACAATTTGCGTGATGCCACTCGGCGCGGATTTGCTGCCGCCGTGATCGTAGGCGCTGCCGAGCGTGAAGGCGAGTATGTCGTTTGGCGCGATCTGGCCACGCGCACTGAACATCGGATTGCGCTAGCGGCATTGGGGGAGGCGCTATGAGTACTGCTCCAGAATGGGGGTGTTGCGTTGACTTGTTGCCGGCGCGCCAGCAGCAGCTTATTGCCAAACATCCGGTTTGCTGGTTGCCATGGGCAACCTTAGAAGCACGTGGATCCCACTTGCCGCGCGGCGGAGCTGGTTTTATCGCTGAAGCAGTGGCCAAAGGCGCAGCGCGCCGGGTGGGAGGTGTGCTCTATCCGATACTGTGGTGGGACGATGCCGCCGATGTCGCGCTATTCCGCCAGATGCTGGCCGTGCGGTTGGCAAACGTGGCTACGCAAGGATTTCAGGCCGCAATTGTGATCGGCTTTCCTGAAACCTCCGCGATTGATCTGGCATTGATCGAGACCGCCGAAGCGGCGTTGGCGCAGCATCAGCTACTTACCCTTGCCATCTCGCCACTCGAGCTGGTTGATGAAACGATGCAAGATCATGGCGCGCTTTGGGAGACATCACTGTTACTGGCGCTTCACCCGGAATTGGTCGATTTCGGCCAACTTGCCCCCACCGGCGGATCGAACGTGCGCGATGTGGCTAGCCCTTCACTCGGCCAGCACGCGCTAGCTTTGGCAATCGAACGGTTGGCAACGGCGGTTTACGATGTCTACAAACGGCGCAACGCGGCAGCAATTGCCGCGCTCTACCAACAACGCCGCGCGCGTAATCATAGGTCTACACTATGACACTTCGTTTTGCCATTCCCTCCAAAGGCTCCGGCTACGATGCTACGATTGCGCTGCTCGAGAGTTGCGGCCTGCGCGTCACTCGCGCTAACCCGCGCCAGTATACGGCAGTGTTGCGCGGTTTGCCTAACACTGAGGTCTTGTTGCACCGCCCGGCTGACATTGTGACCAAAGTGGCGGAAGGCGCGATTGATTTGGGCGTTACCGGCTACGATCTCTTGCGCGAACAGCGCGGCGATGATGACGATGATGTGCTAGTCGTCATCGACGACCTTGGCTTCTGGCGGGTCGAGCTGGTCTTTGCCGTGCCGCAGAGCTGGATCGATGTCACCTCGTGGGCCGACTTGGCCGATCTAGCGGTCGAGTTTCAAGCGCGGGGCCGGCGTTTGCGCATCGCGACCAAGTATCCCAACACTGTGCGCCATTTTTGCTATACGCACGGGATTAATGTCTTCGAGTTGGTTGAGTCGCAAGGGGCAACTGAGGCGGCGCCGAGTCTCGGCTACGCCGACATTATCGCTGACATTACCGAGACCGGCACCGCCATTCGCGAGAATCAGTTGAAGATCGTCGGCGGGCCGATCATTCGTTCGCAAGCGGTATTAATCGGTTCGCGCCGCTCGCTGCGCGGCAACCCGGCCCGGCTTGAGTTAGTGCGCCAGCTTTGCGAGCTGATTGAAGCCCGCCGGCGGGGACGTCTGTTTTATTCACTGACTGCTAATTTGCCCGGCGCATCGGTTGAGGAGGTTGGACGCAAGGTGACGGCGCGCCACGAGCTAGCCGGCTTGCAGGGGCCAACGATTGCGCCGGTGTGGAGTAAGTTTGCCAGTGAGAGCGGATGGTACGCGGTTAATGTAGTGGTGCCACAAGAAGAATTGCTGCCGGCAATTGACTATCTGCGCAGCATTGGCGCTAGCAGCGTTACTACCGTGCAGGTGCAACATGTCTTCCGGGCTGAAAGCGAGGCGTTTGCGCGGCTCAGCGCGCGCCTCAGTGAGGAGCGACTATGACTCAGTATCGTGCTGCCGGTGTAGATATTGCCGCAGCGACGCGAGCCAAAGAGTTAATGGCGACGGCGGTGCGGAGCACCCACGGGCCGGCGGTGCTGGCCGGGATGGGGGCGTTTGGCGGGTGTTTTGATGCGGCGCTGGCGTTAGCCGGGATGCAAGCGCCGGTGCTGGTCAGCAGTACCGACGGCGTTGGCACCAAAACGCTGGTCGCTGCAGCGCTAGGGCGTTACGATACCGTTGGGCAGGATCTGGTCAATCACGCGGTCAACGATATTTTGGTGCAGGGCGCGCGCCCACTCTTTTTTCTCGACTACATCGCCGTCGCGAAGCTTGATCCGGCGCAGGTAGCGGCAATCGTTGCCGGGGTGGCCGAAGGGTGTCGCGCTGCCGGGTGCGCGCTCATCGGTGGCGAAACCGCCGAAATGCCCGATGTCTACGCTCCCGGCGCGTTTGATCTGGCCGGCACGATCGTTGGCGTGGTCGAACGGGCTGAGATGCTGCCACGGGCCGGTATTGTTCCCGGCGATGCGATACTGGCGCTGCCTAGCACCGGCTTGCACACCAACGGCTACTCGCTCGCCCGCCGGATCGTTGCGCAGCACTTTGCCACCGAAGGCTACCATGCTCGCCCAGCCATTCTCGGCGGGCAGACCATCGGCGAGGCGCTGCTGGCAATCCACCGCTGTTACCTGTCCGACGTGATAGTGTTGCGCGCGGCAGTGCCGATCAAGGCGCTATGCCACATTACCGGCGGCGGCATTTATGACAACTTGCCACGGGTACTACCGGCAGGCATGGGAGCCGCGATCGTCCGCGGGAGTTGGGCGATCCCGCCGATTTGCCGGTTGTTGGTAGAAGTTGGCGGGTTAAGCGAACAAGAGGCTTATCACGCGCTCAATATGGGGCTGGGCATGCTGGTGATCGTGCCTGCCGAAGCGGCTGCAACCGCACTGGCAACCATCCCAGAGGCGAGGGAGGTTGGCAAGGTGATAGCCACGCCGGAGGTGCGGCTGGTGGATGCGTTGGAGTAGCCGCCAAGCGCAGCGGATAGGGGGCGAGCGGCGTGTAAGGGGTGGCCCTGCGTAAGCATTGAACGGGGTTCGGCGGGCCGGCGGCCCGCGCTCTAGCAACCCACTGGCACAGAGGCATCGACAGTTCCTTCCCCGCTGAGGTGAGAAACGGGATGGCCCTGCTCTGCCAGAACGTAGAAGGGAGACGGCGATGGAACTCGGATATGTGTTGG
>JANWYE010000292.1 GCA_025057175.1 Chloroflexus sp.
CCGATTTTGTCGGCAAAAACGTGCCAACCTCCCTCTCGGAACGGGTGATGGTGCGCTTACGCGAGACTGATGGGGTTGATGAAGTTGTGATACAACGAGGTGCCAGCAATGGGTGAACTGCGCCGCCACGCTATTGATCTCGATGACTTTAGCGCCGCCGAGATCGAAGAGATTTTAGAGACTACCGAGAGCATGCGTGAAGTGCTTGGGCGCGAGATCAAGCAGGTACCGGTGTTGCGGGGCAAAACGGTTGTCAACATGTTTTTTGAAGAAAGCACCCGCACCCGCATCTCGTTTGAGCTAGCCGCGCGCGCGTTATCGGCCAACGTCGTTGCCTTCACTGCCCGTGGCAGCAGTGTCGAGAAGGGCGAGTCGCTGGTTGACACAGTGCGCACCTTGCAGGCGTTGGGGGCCGACATCATCGTGATGCGACACAGCCAATCGGGCGCGCCATATCTGGTGGCGCGCCATTTTCGCGGCTCGCTGATCAATGCCGGCGATGGCCGCCATGCCCACCCAACCCAAGCGTTGCTCGATCTCTACACGATGCGCAGCCGGCTTGGCCAGATTCGCGATCTCAATGTCGTGATCGTCGGCGACGTGCTGCACAGCCGGGTCGCCCGCTCTAACTTGTGGGGTCTAACCCGGCTTGGCGCGCGAGTGACACTCTGCGGCCCACCAACGCTGATCGGGCCAGCCGCCTTTTGGACGGCAACATGGCCCACGATCCGGGTTGTTCACGAACTCGATCCATTGTTACCAGAGGCTGATGTGGTAATGGCGCTACGCCTACAAAAAGAGCGCATGCAGAGCGGGTTGTTGCCGGCGTTGCGCGAGTACACGCGCGTCTATGGCCTCACTGCCGAACGGTTGGCGCGCCTGCCCAAGCACGCTATTGTGATGCACCCCGGCCCGATGAATGAAGGCATTGAGATCTTTCCTGAGGTGGCAGCGGCAGCGCCGGCAGTGATCGAAGAACAAGTAACCAATGGCGTTGCAGTGCGGATGGCGCTACTGTACCGGATGGCTGGCTGAGAGGAAGTACAATGCGGTATCTAATTAAAAATGGCACGATTATCGACCCGGCCAACCGGGTGGCAACGATTGGCGACATTCTGGTCGCAAATGGCAAAGTTGAGCAGTTGTACGACCTTGCCGACTTACACAACGAACGTGAGCCACTTGGCCCGGATGTCGAAGTGATCAATGCGCGCGGCTGCGTCGTCGCGCCGGGGTTTACCGATCTGCACACCCATTTGCGCCAGCCGGGTGAAGAGCATAAAGAAACGATAGCCAGCGTTAGCGCGGCAGCAGGGGTAGGTGGCTTTACCACCCTCTGCGCCCGCCCAACCACCCGTCCCACGCCTGACAATGCGGCTGCGATCCGGCAATTACGCGAATTGGCCGACCGTTTCGGCAGTGTACGGATCGATCTCATCGGCGCACTGACCCTTGGCAACGAGGGGCGGGTGCTAAGCGAGATGCGTGAACTAGCCGAAGCCGGCTGTATTGCCTTCAGTGATGGCGGGCGCACAATTGCCGATGCGTCACTGATGCGCAATGCGATGGCTTATGCGGCAGCTTTGGGTTTGCCGGTCATGGTGAGCTGCCAAGACCCTCATCTTGCCGCCGGCGGCGTTGCCCACGAAGGCGCAGTGAGCATTCGCTTAGGGCTGCCCGGCATTCCCGCCGCTGCCGAAGAGGCAATTGTCGCACGCGACATCGCGCTAGCCGAAGCCACCGGCGTCCACCTCCATATCAGCCGGGTGAGCACCGCCGGCAGCGTTGCCCTTATTCGCGCTGCCCGCGCGCGTGGCGTGCGGGTGACAGCCGAAGTAACGCCTCACCATCTGACCTTAACCGACCGCTGGTTGCTCGGCTGGCTGGAAGAACATGCTGAAATCGAGACAGGCCGGCCCGGCGCCCATCCTGATCTCAGCCTGCCGTCGTGGCTCAACCCGGCGCTCCTGCCACCTTACGACAGCTCGACGCGGGTTGAACCGCCGCTGCGCAATATCGAGCATGTCGAGGCATTAGTCGAGGGGCTGCGCGATGGCGTGATCGATGCGATTGCCGTTGATCACGCGCCGCACGCATTGGTCGACCGCGACTGCGAATATGGCATTGCCCCACCCGGCATCAGCGGTCTCGAGACGGCGCTGGCCTTGGCGCTAACACTCGTGCATCGTGGCGAACTAGATATTGTTAACCTGATTGCCAAATTCACCGAAGGTCCGGCACAAGTGCTTAACCGCTCACCTGCCAACCTGCGCCCCGGCGCGACGGCTGACATCGTGATCTTCGATCCCGAACGTAGTTGGGTAGTCGATCCAGAACAGTTTGTCTCGCGCGGGCGCAACACACCATTGCGCGGCCAGCGCCTCAAAGGACAGGTCATGTTGACTATGGCCGCTGGCAAGATTGTCTTCCGCCGCAATGATTTTGGCCGGCAGGCCCAAGCGGCGCCGCAACCGTCACGGCTGGAAGGCATTTTAGAAACGGAATAAATGCCATGCGGCGCTCAGCAGAGCGCCGCTACCCGGCATATCTCCATATTCCCATGGTAAGATGCTCATAGAGCACCTGTTTTGCACACCTGTATGCACAGGTTGGAGGAACTATGAGCAATCCGATTACCATCCTCATTGCCGATGATCATACGATGTTCCGGCAAGGGCTGCGCGAAATCCTCGAGCGTAAAGGCGGCTTTCAGGTAGTGGCCGAGGTGCGCGATGGCGCCGCAGCCGTTGAGGCCGCGAAAGCTACCAAGCCCGACATCGCGTTGCTCGATATTTCGATGCCGATCATGACCGGCATTGAAGCGGCGCGCCAGATTGCGCAGGTCAGCCCCGATACGCGCTGCGTGGTGCTGACGATGCATCGCGACGAGCAGACAGTGCTGGAAGCATTGCGCGCCGGAGCCAATGCGTATCTGCTGAAAGATGCTGACGCCAGCGAATTGATCGAAGCGATTCACGTTGTGTATCGCGGAGAAGCCGCTTTAGCCGGCAGCGCCGCAGCGCGGGTGCTCGACCTGCTGCGCCGCAACGATAACGCTCCGGCGCTGAACGAGGTGTTGACGCCGCGCGAACGCGATATTCTCGCCCTCGTTGCCCAAGGTGACGATAACCGGGCAATTGCGCTGAAGCTTAGTTTGGCCGAGAAGACGGTTGGCAACCGCCTGAGCGAAATTTTTCAAAAGCTAGGGGTGAGCAACCGCACGCAGGCGGCAATTGTGGCGGTGCAACGCGGGTTGGTGCCGCCACCAGAATTGAGGTAGGTTTGGGCAAACACAGGGGTAGTTGGTAGAGTTTGCGAACGAGCGTAATAGACATTTTTAGACCTTTGACAGATGAGTTTGCAGTTG
>JANWYE010000293.1 GCA_025057175.1 Chloroflexus sp.
GCCCCGCAGGGTTGTAGCCCCCACCCCAGCCCTCTCCCGTTGGGGGAGGGGCTACGCTGTTCGGTTGGCTGCCCCACCTCCCCTGCTGGGGAAGGGAACGGCTGCGATTGGGTGCGATGCAAGCCAGTATTCGCGCCGTTTGGCAAAGGCTGCTAGAACACCTCCAGAACCCATTCACTACGTCTGCGCACCTTTGCGCACACCTCATATTGTCGCGTACTGCAAGACTGAAATCCGGGCGGCAACTTGGCGGGCCAGTTCGCGGAAGATCTCGGCGTAGGCATCGGGAGCATCGCTAATAACGGCAGGCTGGCCAGTATCGCCACCCTCGCGCACGCTCATGCCGAGCGGAATTTGGCCCAGCACCGGCACCCCCAACTGGCGGGCTAGCCGTTCGGCGCCGCCGCTGCCGAAGATGTCGTAGCGCTTGCCGGTATCGGGCGCAATGAAATAGGCCATATTCTCGACAATGCCCAGCAGCGGCACATTCACCTTGCGGAACATCTCCATCGCTTTGACCACATCGATTGTCGCCACCTGCTGGGGGGTTGTGACGATCAGCGCGCCGGTGAGCGGCAAACTTTGAGCCAGCGTCAGCGCCACATCGCCGGTGCCGGGAGGCATATCGATGATCAGATAATCGAGCGGCGCCCACGCCACCTGATAGAGGAACTGGCGCAGCAATTGGCTCACCATTGGCCCACGCCAGATCACCGGCTGCGACTCATCGATCAAAAAGCCGACCGACATCACCTTGATGCCATGGTTGCTCAGCGGCAGCATAACCGGCTGGCCATTAGCATCGCTCACTGCGGTAGGTTGGCCGCGCACTCCCAGCATCAACGGCAAGCTCGGCCCGAAGACATCGGCATCGAGCAGACCGACTTGCGCGCCCATTTGAGCTAGCGCCACCGCTAAATTAGCCGCCACCGTACTCTTGCCGACCCCGCCCTTACCGGCGGCTACCGCGATCACATTAGCCACGCCGGGGATTGCCGATTGCTCAGGGATACCGGCGGGGCGGCGCACATTGGCGGTAAAATCGACATTCACCTCTTTCACGCCGGGCACGGCGCTGACTGCCGCGACCACCTCATCGCGGATCTGATCTTTGAGCGGGCAGGCCGGTGTCGTCAACTCGATCGTGCAACGGACAATGCCATCGCAAATGGCGATATGCTTCACCATCTGGCGTGACACCAAATCGCCGCCCAATTCTGGTTCTTGCACCTGCCGCAATGCAGCCAAAATCTGCTCTTCCGTCACCTGTGCCGGCTGTTTGCCAGAAAAGAGACCCATGTCTCTACTCCATCTGCCTAACTGCGAGTCTCTTAGCATTATACCAGAGAATTAAGAAAGAATGATATTATTAAAGTAACGAAATTCAACGCGCTTGCTTGACAGCCGGTAGCGTGATTGTTATACTCACCATAAGACCATATCGATAGAATCATATACATAAATTGGTGACGCCGGCCATGAAAGTTGAGCGCAGAGAACAAGGGGCGACTCGGCGCAGCATCTTACAGTTGTTGCGCCGGCACGGAGAGATGAGTGCCGTTGAGCTAAGCGCCGCGCTTGAGATTGGCGCGGTTGGCATTCGCCAGCATCTGACCGCGCTCGAGCGGGAAGGTCTGGTTTACATCTGCGGTCTGCGCCGGAACGTTGGCCGGCCAGCGCATCTCTATGCGCTTACCGAACGAGCCGAAGCTTTCTTCCCCAAACACTATGAGCGGCTTGTTTGCGAGTTGATCGAGAGTGTGGCGGCGGTTGGCGGTGATGCGGCCGTTACTGATGTGCTTGAGCGGCGGCGCCACAAGCTCAACGCCGATCTCGCCCCGCAGTTGGCCGGCAAGCCGCGCGCGGCGCAGGTCGCAGTGTTAGCCGAAACGTTGGCCGCGCAGGGGTATATGTGCGAGTGCGAGCAACTCGACAACGGCGATTTGCTGCTGACGCAGTACAACTGTCCCTTCGATTGCGTTGCTCGCCGCTACCCACAGATTTGTGACCAAGAATTGCGGCTCTACGAAGACCTGCTAGCAACGCCTATCAAACGCGATATGACCATCGCAGGAGGCGGCCACTGTTGCCGCTATCGCATTCCCGTGTAGCATCATTTCGATATTTCGCGGTACAATAGCAGTACGCACAAGCTGACGGCCAATGGTGGCCGTCGTTGTTTGAAAAAGCTGCGGAGGTTACTCATGGCATTTGAAGTTCCGCCGTTGCCCTACGACTATAACGCGCTCGAGCCGTACATCGACGAAGCGACGATGCATTATCACCACGATAATCACCATCAGACCTACGTCACCAACCTGAACAACGCGCTGGCCAACTATCCAGATTTGCAGAGCAAGACGATCGAAGAGCTGCTGAGCAATCTGGAAGCCATTCCCGAAGCGATCCGCACCGCAGTGCGCAACAATGGCGGCGGTCACTGGAATCACACCTTCTTCTGGGAGATTATGGCGCCTAACGCTGGCGGCGCGCCGGAAGGCGAGCTGGCCGCAGCGATCGATGCGGCGTTTGGCAACTTTGACGCCTTCAAAGAGAAGTTCAAGGCAGCGGCGCTGGGCCGCTTCGGTTCGGGTTGGGCATGGCTGATCGCCGGCAAAGATGGTAGTTTGAGCATCATGAGCACTCCCAACCAAGACAACCCGCTCATGGAGGGCAAGACGGCGATCCTCGGCATTGATGTCTGGGAGCATGCCTACTATTTGAAGTATCAGTACAAGCGGGCTGCCTACGTTGATGCGTGGTGGAACGTGGTGAACTGGGCGAAGGTCGCCGAGCATTACGCTGCGGCGAAGGCGTAGCGGAAAGGATGATTACAACACCCGAAGCGGCGGATTGCGATCCGCCGCTTCAGATTTTGTTACCCTACGGTACCCGCGCGTTTGGGTCAATGCGATAGGTGTTGATGATCGCGTTTGTCTTGTCGATTAACGCATCAAACTGCTCATCCGGCACTATCGTGGTCAACACGGCCACCTTATTGCCACGCTGTTCAATGAAGCTGTTGCCAAGCATTGACGCCTTCACATTGTTGGAAGCAGTCGAAGTGTAACCCCAGACGATCAAGATGCTGCCATCATTCTGCGGGCGAGGGTCTTCGTAGAAGAAGTCTGGCTGATTGCCGAACAAGGTCTCAAGGAAGGAAACTAGCATCTCGACCAATTGATCATCGCTGTACTGCGTGTCGTTCTCGATCACATCCACTATAATCGCTGCGTTGTTGGTTGGATCGCTCCAAATGAGGAACAACTCGCCGGGTTCGCTGTTGTCAGTCAGCGTCCAATTCACCGGTAGATCAAGTTGGAACACACCCGATGGATGGGCATAGGTGCGCAACTGGCCGA
>JANWYE010000294.1 GCA_025057175.1 Chloroflexus sp.
GCGACGCCCCCTCGCAATGACACAGGGGGCGGGATCGCCGTCGCGCCCCCCCTTGTCATTGCGAGCCGCGCCGGGGGCGCGGCGAAGCAATCCCCCGCGCGGGCGGGAGGAGTGTGCTGCAAGAGATGCTTGTGCCGCTGGAGAGGAGATTGCTTCGGGGGCTACGCCCCCTCGCAATGACAAAAGGGCTACGCCCCCGCGCAATGACAGCGGAACCCCCCTTGTCATTGCGCGCCGCGCCGACGGCGCGGCGAAGCAATCCCCCGCGAGAGCGGGAGGAGTGCGCTGTAAGAGATGCTGGTGCCGCTGGAGGAGGAGATTGCTTCGGGGGCTACGCCCCCTCGCAATGACACAGGGGGCGGGATCGCCATCGCGCTTCCCCTTGTCATTGCGCGCTGCGCGAAGCGCGGCGAAGCAATCTCCTACAGGCACGGGATCGTTTCCGCAGAAGGGGGAGATTGCTTCGGGGGCTGCGCCCCCCCCGCAATGACAAGCGGGGCTGCGCCCCCTCGCAATGACAACAGAACCTCCCTTGTCATTGTGCGGAGCGCGGCGAAGCAATCCCCTACAGGCACGGGATCGTTTCCGCAGAAGGGGGAGATTGCTTCGGGGGCGACGCCCCCGCGCAATGACAGCAGGGCACGGCGGGTTCTCGAACGCGCGCGCCATCTCCCCCAACTTCCCTGATCAGCCAAATATCCGCCTGTAGACGCTGGTCTTTACCAATAATTCATGGTAGCCTACATCATGCGCCGGCGAAATCCGCCGGTTGTAGTGCATGCCGAGGCGCCTGTGACCACCACTACCCGCGTCGAGCAGCCGGTTGTGTTTGCCGGCTTGACCCGCACCGACTTGACGATGCTGCTGGTCGTTTTGATTTGGGGCGCGAATTTTAGTATTGTCAAAGCGGCGCTGACCGAGATCCCGCCGTTGGCGTTCGCTACCCTGCGCTTTGCTAGCGCTAGTGTGTTGCTGCTCGCATTTACCTTTTGGCGCGAAGGCCGGCGCGCTTTGCCTCCCGACCGGGCGACGTGGTGGAAGTTGGTTTGGATCGGGTTTGTGGGTAATACGCTGTATCAGGCCCTCTTTACGTATAGTTTGACCCTCACTACCGCCGCTAATGGTTCGCTGATTATCGCGACGACGCCGGCATGGGTGGCGCTGGCTGCCGCGTTGCTCGGTATCGAGCGGGTGCGTGGCATAATGGCAGCGGGTATCGCGCTGGCAATCGGCGGGGTGGCTTTGGTGGTGGCCGAGCGTGGTCTGAGCCTCGGCGGCAGTGGTTTGCTGGGTGATTTGTTAATGCTCGGCGCGGCGCTGTGTTGGATGATCTATACCCTCGGTGTGCGTACCCTCGGCCAAGGTCTTTCGCCGCTGGCAATTACGGCGTGGACAATGGTGACCGGTGTGCCGGGGATGTTGTTGGTCAGTATTCCCGATTGGGGTCGGGTGCCATGGGCTAGCGTGAGCCTCTCGGCATGGTTGGGGTTGCTTTATGCGACCTTGCTGGCCTTGGTGCTGGCTTATGTGCTGTGGAATAACAGTGTGCGGGTGGCCGGCAGCGCGCGCACTGCGATCTATGGCTGCGCTATTCCGCTGGTGGCAACGCTGATTGCGTGGCCGTTGCTCGGCGAGCAGCCGACGTGGGTGCAGGGCGTCGGCGGGTTGCTGATCGTGACCGGCGTGTTGCTTACGCGCCGGACGTGACCGGCGCTGTTGCTCGTGGTACTATACTAATCGAGATTTGATTGGTAGAGGGTGGAGCAAGAGGGCGCTCTGTCACCGAAGATTCCGCGCCAAGCGCGCCTGATGTGATAGTGAGAGTGTAGTAGGCTGTGGCAGCATTATGCCTAGCGCCCGGCAAAGAGCGCTGGCCGTTGGCCTGCATGCTCAGGGAAAAAGGTAGGGGCAGTAAACCGCCTATCTGTTGGCGACTCGCCTATGAAGTGCGGCAGTTTGACTTCCGCACTCCACGCCAGAGTGGAGGTCATGCAGCTTTCGCTCAGGTAGCGGGGGTTGTTTCGCTGCCTGTGGTGCTTTTTGCGGAGCAAGTGCTCTACCACTGAAGACTTGACGTAATTGTTTTGCGCTCGAAAAAATGTCTTGGCGCGATTTGTAACCACATGACTGTACTACCGGCAACCTATTCCCAACTTCCTGTGACCAGCGTCAGTGCGCTCGGCGCAGCGATTGCCGATTTGCCCGCATCGGCGGCGTTAGCGGCTGCGTTGCGCCCCGGTTATCAGACGATTGCTCCGGTGCCAGCAGCGGCCCGCCCGGCCTTGGTGGCGGCGTTGGCGCGCCGCTTGGTCGGGCCGGTGCTATATGTGACCCTGAGCGCCGAGAGCGCTCAGCGGGCCGCCGATGACCTGCGCCAGTGGTTGCCGCCCGATCAGGTGGCGCTCTTCCCCGCTGCCGATGCCTTGCCTTATGAACAGATGTCTCCCGGCGCTGAGGTGATTGGTCGCCGGTTGGCAGTTTTGCGCGGTGTGCAGACTGGCGCTTTTTCCGGCGTGATTGTAACCGCGGTCAAGGCGTTGATGCAGCCTACGTTGCCGCCTGCCGAGCTAGCAGCGGCGACGATCCTCGTGCAGCGCGGGGCGCAGATGCCGGTCGAGCAAGTGGCGCAGACGCTGCTCGCCAACGGCTATCAGCGCGTGGCAATGGTTGAAGCTCCCGGTGAGCTGAGCCGGCGCGGCGCGATCCTCGATGTCTGGCCGCTAGGTGATGAGTGGCCGCTGCGCATTGAGTGGTTTGACGATGAGATCGATAGCTTGCGCCGGTTTGACCCGGCGACGCAGCGGAGCGAGCAGCGACTCGATCAGGCCGAGATCGGCCCGCCCCACGAGATCCCGCTCTGGCGGCGCGATGAGGCGTTGCGCCGCATTGATTCCCTCGATCTGATCGGGTTGCGCCGTGAGGTGCGCGAGGAGTGGGCGATGGCTCGCGAGCAGTTGGCCAATGGCCAGCGCTTTGAAGGCCGCGCTTTTTACGCCCCTTTTTTCGTTGCCCAGCCTGCGACCTTGCTCGATTATCTGCCGGCAGGCAGTGTGGCGCTGTTGGCCGAAGCCCATCTGCTTGCCCAGCATGCTGGCGAGATTGACGCGCAAGCGAACGAGTACCGCGCCCAATTGGTAGCTTTGGGCGAGTTGCCGGCTGCGTTTCCGCGCCCTTATCTACGCTGGGAGGAGTTGGCGCTTGCTGGCACGACTTCGTTGATCGTTGCCGATCTGAGCCACAACGAGCATCCGCAGGCGCTCACCCCGCCGCTGTTCGGGGTGCCGCCGCTCTATGGCGGCCAGATGCGCCGCTTGATCGATACGATTGTCGAGCAGGTGCGCGCCGGTGAGTTGGTTGTG
>JANWYE010000295.1 GCA_025057175.1 Chloroflexus sp.
CGTGGTGATTGACCAGCGCTTTATGCGCCCAGCCGAAGTGGATCTCCTCATCGGCGATGCCACTAAGGCCCGCCAGAAGCTCGGCTGGCAACCACGCACCTCGTTCCCCGAACTGGTGCAAATGATGGTCGAGGCTGACCTACAATTAGTTAAGGAGCAGATGCGATGAATCAATCCGAGACTCGGCTGATCGAGGAGGGATGGGCTGCATTGGTTGAGCGTCTGGGATTGGCGAACGCGAGTCGCTTTGTGATGTTGCTCGATCGGCGAACCGGTGGCGCGCTCCAGCATCTTCAGTCGCTGTGGGGCGTGAATCCGTTGCCTGCGCGCCGTCCCCAACCACCGGTTGCCAACCAGTCTGACGTCTAATCGCTCGTATCCGGTCTCTGCGCGCCGCCCTGCATGGTTACATGCAGGGCGGTTTGTTTGGGCCATGCATCGCTACGTGGCGCTCGCCCGCCGAAAATCGCGCACCAGCAGCCGCATGCGCCGCTGCCCATTCCATTCATCAACTGCTAATTGGTAGGCAAGATCAATCGCCGGATGACGCTGCAACGCCTCGGCAAAGCGGCCAAAGTGAAAACCGATTGCCTCGAACACATTATTGCCAGCGCGTACTCGCATGCGCAGATGGGCGCCGTCGCTCGTTGGTTGCGGATCGAGAACGGTAACGTTGGGCGCCATCAAGGTTGGTTGCGGATTGCCTTGCCCAAACGGTTCAAGCTGCTGAATGCTGACGTATAGTTCCCACGACAGATCGGCAAGCGGCAACACCGCGTCAATCATCAAGCGCGGCGCGAGCTGCTCGTCGCGCAGGTGCTGCCGGCCCAAGGCAAGCAAGCGCTGTTCGAGCGCAGGAATGCGCGACGTGGCAATGGTGAAGCCGGCGGCAGCCGCATGGCCGCCGTAACGCACGAAGAGATCGGCGCATTGATCAAACAGGTCGATGATACTGAAGCCGGGGATCGAACGGGCTGAACCGCGTGAGGTATCAGCGCCCTGCTCGATCACTACCACCGGGCGATGGTAGGTCTCGGCCAAGCGGGCGGCGACTAAGCCGATGACGCCAGCGTTAAAATCAGGGTTTGCCAGCACAATTAGCGGCTGTTCGGCCCGCCCGCTCTGCGCTACCAACTCTTCAGCCAACGTCTGTAATTGGCGGGTGAGCGCCTGCCGCTCGCGGTTGGTGGCGTTCAGTTCAGCCGCTAACCTATCAGCAGCGGCCCGGTCGTCAGCCAACAACAGCTCGTAAGCGCGGCGCGCGTCAGCGAGCCGTCCGGCAGCATTAAGGCGCGGGGCCAAGGCAAACGCGATCGCGCCACTGTCAATCAGGCCCGGCGTCAACCCGGCAGCAGCAATCAGCGCGCGCACACCGGGGCGAGATGTCTCATTGAGCGCCGTAAGCCCAGCCCGCACCAGCACCCGGTTTTCGTCGAGCAGCGGCCCCATATCGGCCACCGTCCCCAACGCTACCAGATCGAGCATATCACGCCCGCGTAAGTTGGCCGGACGCTTGCCATACCGCGCTAACGCTTGCACCAGCTTGAAGGCAATGCCCACCCCAACCAGACCTTTGAACGGGTAGGCGCAATCGGGTTGCCTAGGATTGACCACCGCCAACGCTGGCGGCAGCTCGGCGGGAGGATGGTGATGATCGGTGACAATCACATCAATCCCTAGCCGGCTAGCTTCCACCACTTCGGCATAATTCGAGATGCCGCAATCCACCGTGATCAACACCCGCACGCCATCGGCTGCCAACTGGCCGATCGCTACATTATTAAGGCCATACCCTTCGCGAGCGCGATGCGGGATGTAGGGCCTGATCCGCCCACCCATCGCGCTAATTGCTTGGGTCAGCAATGCCACTGCTGTCACGCCATCAACATCAAAGTCGCCGTACACAGCCATCAACTCGCCGCGATCGATTGCGGTCACAATTCGCGCTGCCGCCTCGGCCATGCCGCGCATCTGGAAGGGATCGTGCAAACCGGAAGCATAATCGGCGGCGAGAAAGGCGCTGGCAGCAGCAGGATCGCGCAAGCCACGCTGGTAGAGCAAGGTTGCCAGTAACGGATGCAGACCAAGATGTTCGATAAAAGTGGCGGGTGCTGGCGGGTGAATCTCCCAGCGCTGGCGACGAGCTGACATACTCCCTACTCCTGTGATGAGTGGCAGAGTTTGCACAGGCGGCGATTATTATACCCCGCTTTCGCTCTGCCGGTACGAATACCCGTTGGCACGGAATTATTACCGCTTGGTAATTAAGCCGTGCTATTATAGAAACCGTGGCAGATGACAAATCGTTACACTCAAATTTTCTCAATGATGCCACGTCTCATCGCAATCATTTTTTTACTTGGATTCATTGTTGGTTGTGGAGCACAGCCGCTACCGCCGGTAACCCCACCGCCTGCAGTCCTTAATATCCTCAACTGGGACACCTACATCGACCCGGCGTTACTCGATGCGTTCACCGCCGAGACAGGCATTGCTATCGCGTACCACACCTATGGCAACAACGATGAGGCGTATACTCTTATCACAACCTCTGGGCAATCATACGATCTCGTCATTATTAGCGATTTGTTGGTCGATCGCTTGATCCGCGAGCAGCGGCTGGCAGTGCTGAATCATGAACGGCTGACTAACCTGTCACACCTCGACCCGGCCCTAAATCGCCTTGCCGCTGATCCGATCAATCGCTTTTGTGTCCCCTATTTGTGGGGCGTGCTCGGCTTTGGCTACCACCAATCGGCTCACAACCAACCGATCACGAGCTGGAACGATGCATTTGATCCAGCCCATACCAGCCGAATAGTAATGCTTGATGATGCGCGCTATAGTTTGGGGTTAGTATTAATCGCACTGGGCTACAGTCCGAATACCACCGATCCGGCAGCGATTGGCGCCGCTCGTGATTGGTTGCGCGCGCGGGCAGGGCGTATCACTCGTTTTGCCGCCGATGATGGGCAAGCGATGCTCGCTCGCGGCGAGGCTGAGATTGTCATCGAATGGAGTGGCGATATTTTGCAAGTAGCCAGCACCGATGCGGACATCCGCTTTGAAATACCAGCAGAGGGATCAATTTTTTCGGCTGATAGCATGTGTATACCTTTCGATGCCCGCGACCAGCCGGCTGCCGAGCAGTTTATTGATTTCATTTTGACCGCCGAACACGGCGCTGCGTTAGCCAACAAAACTCGCTATATTTCACCGAATCGAGCAGCGTTTTCGCTCCTTGACGCCGATTTGCAGCGGTTGATCCGGCGTTACCAAGTACTCGAACAGGAAGGCCGCTTATTTCGCTTGGTGGATGTCGATCCGCGGGTGCG
>JANWYE010000296.1 GCA_025057175.1 Chloroflexus sp.
CAAAAAACCCGGCACACAAACATCAAGCCAATCCCAGTAAGGCAATTTGGCGTAGCGGGTGTAGATGACGGTCGAGAGCAGCGCGCCGATAATTGCGCCGTGGATCGCGATCCCGCCAGTGGTGAGGTTAAATGCGCTCCATGGATTGGGCGCAAACCGTTCCCACTCAAAGGCGACATAATAGATACGCGCGCCGGCAATGCCGAGCACTAGCCCTAGCATTAACTGATTCCAGACATGATCGGGATGGTAGCCGCGGGCAACGGCGCGACGCGACGCCAGCATCGCCGCAATTAACGCGCCGGTCATGATGATCGCGCCGTACCAACGCACGACAATCGGCAACCCAAACAGCGTAAAACTAATCAAAAACGGATCGTCGGGTGGGTAGAGAGCCATACTTATTTCCTAATCAGCATTCACAACGACGCCGCATACCGCACCGCGTTGCGGAAGATCTGCAAACCATCTCCCTCGCGCCGGGCAGGTTCGCGCGTCCAGCGCGGGTGCTGGTGCGGCAACACCGCATTTTCGGGGTGCGGCATCAGGCCAAGCACATTGCCCTGCGCATTGCACAACCCGGCGATGTTGCGCGGCGAGCCGTTGGGATTGGCCGGGTAGCCATCGCCTACATAGCGCAGCGCTACCAATCCGGCAGCTTCAAGTTCGTCCAGAGTTGCCTCATCGCGCACCGCGATCCGGCCCTCGCCGTGGGCCACCGGCACTTCGATTGGGCGTTCGATGCCGCGCGTAAACAAGCAACGGCTGTTACTCACCGCTTCCAATTGCACCCAACGGCACTCAAACTGGCATGACTCATTCGTTGTGAGCGTAACCCGCGGCGGTTGGCGAGGCGGGCCGGGTAACAAACCAGCCTTTACTAACACCTGAAACCCGTTGCAGATTCCAATCACCGGGCGACCATCGGCTACAAACCGCTCAAGCTCCTCGCCGAGGCGATGGATCAAATCGACTGCCAACAACCGGCCCGCGCCGAGATGATCGCCATACGAAAAACCGCCGGGAATCACCAACATGGCATAATCAGCTAGCCGGATCGAACCTTCGGCAAGCCGATTCACGTGAATCCGTTCGGGGTGCGCGCCGGCCAACTCGCAGGCCAGCGCAGCATCGGCATCACGATTAATGCCGGGAGCGCGCAAAATGAGAGCTTTCAGTTCCACCGAAACTCCATCTCCACCTCGCCGATCTGGATCAGATCACCTGACTTTAACCGCTGCGGCACGTTCGGCGGAATCAACACCCCGTTAATCCGGGTGCCATTGGTGCTCTGCTGATCAGTGAGGGTATAGTGATCGCCGCGCCGTTCGATGATTGCGTGCAGGCGCGAAGCGATCCCGCGGTCGTGTTCAGCCAAATCTAATTCGGGAAAGTGGGCGCGGCGCGGATCGCGCCGGCCAATTCGCACCGGCGAATGGTCGAGGATCATCTCCCATGCGCGGTAGGGTGAACGAACCAGCAAGCGGGCCGGCGGCAAGTTCGGCGCAGAAACGGTAACCGGCGCGTTTCGTTGCAGAGCCGTGCCACAACCGGCGCAAAAGCGGGCTTGTGGTTTATTGACCCGCCCGCACTGGTTACAAACCAAGCCGGCAGCCGGCGCCGAGACGACCGGTGGCGGCGTAGCCACCGGTGGCTGAGCCGGAGGCGGCGGTTTGATTGGCGGCAATGGCGCCATCCGTAACGTCGGATCGACGTAGGGCGTCTTGAGGCGCTTGTGCAGCGCCTGCTCAAGCTCGGCGCAACTGGCAAACCGCTTGTCGCGCTCAAGGCTCATGGCTTGGATAATGATCGCCTCGGTCTCCGGCGCTACCGAGCGGTTGATGCGCGTAATCTCGCCGCGGCGCGGCGGCTGCAACGGAATTGGCGGCATCGCGGTCAGGAGATGCAACATCGTTGCGCCAAGCGCATAAATATCCGAGCGGGCGTCGGTCTGGCCTTTGCCATACTGTTCTGGGGGCGCATATCCAGCCGACCCCATTGCAATCGTATCTTTCGACTGGCCAATCTTGTGCTTACGGGCAACGCCAAAGTCGATCAACTTAAGCACGCCGTCAGGCGTTAGAATCACATTTGGCGGCTTGAGATCGCGATAGATGATTGGCGGCTGGCGGGTATGCAAATAGTGCAATACCCGGCAGAGCTGAATGCCGTAGCCGATCACTTGCTGTTCGAGCATCGGCGCATTCGCCTCTCGGATCATGGCTTCGAGCGTCTTGCCGGGCACAAACTCCATGATCATCGTCGGGCGGCCTTCGTGCTCAAACAGATCGATCACAACCGGCAGGTTCGGAAAAGAGAGCGAACGTAGCAATTCGGCTTCTTGCAGAAAGAGCTGGCGCGCTTCAGCCAACTCTTCGGCGCTCACCTCACTGGCGGGGCGCATCTCTTTCAGCGCCCAGATGCTGCCATCACTGGCCCGGCGCACACGGTAGACTGCCCCCATCCCGCCTCGCCCGATCAGGTTGAGGATGGTGTATGCATCGCTAGTGCCGCGGATGGTTAAATTGTCTGCCAGACGGTCGAGCATGAACATCGTGTCTACAGGCGTAATACGTGTGCTAGGCCAATTATACCACTGTGACGAGCGCGCGGTGTGCAGGCTGGGGCAACGACGTGGTACCTGCGCATCTCCATCGCCTTGACGAACGAGGCGATGGCTGTTATAATCTGCTTCGTCATGCCGAAGTGGCGGAATGGCAGACGCGGCGGTCTCAAAAACCGCTGGGGATCAACCCCCGTGTGGGTTCAAGTCCCACCTTCGGCACCACGATGCAATCGCATCAATCATAACGGGGCGTGGCTCAGCCTGGTAGAGCGCCGCGTTCGGGTCGCGGAGGTCGGTGGTTCAAATCCACTCGCCCCGACCACGAAAAAGCGTCTGTGCCATTGCACAGACGCTTTTTGCATGCATTTCGCTGGCAAACTTGATATGATGATAGCGTGGAACGATCAATGCCTGCACTACGTCCTAATAATCAACGTAGCGAAGATCGTTAGCGGTTTTCACCTTTTGATCTGGCATCTATATACGACTCGCGAATATGCAGACCATTTCTGGGACAGCAAGAATACCGTATGACTGCTTCCCTACCTTTAACATTGTCACCCATAAGCGTTACCGGCAGCTAGTTGCCGATGATGTCTGACCATTGCCAATGTTCTTGATCGCATTTGCAACGGGAACTGCTATGAAACCACGCCTTCTTGCTTTGTGGTGGTGCCTGTGGGTCAGCGGCGCATTGTTACTTACC
>JANWYE010000297.1 GCA_025057175.1 Chloroflexus sp.
CTTGCAGTCGTTTATGGCCGAGCAAACCTCGCATGGGTTGGCCTTTGATCTGCGCAACGCGATCTTTAGCAAGATTCAGCGCATGTCATTCAGTTTCTATGACCGCAATCAGACCGGGCAACTCATGGTGCGCGCTACTGATGATGTCGAGCGAGTGCGCACCTTTGTCGCGCAGGGGTTGGTGTTGGTAGCCCAATCATTCTTGCTGCTCACCGGTGCGCTGGTCGTGCTGGCGTTTACCAACTGGCAATTGACGCTGGTCATCTTGCCGATTTTGCCGATCGCACTTGCCGTTTTTATTATCTTTGGCCGCCTGAGCCAGCCGCTGTTTGGCGAGGTGCAGGCGCGGCTGGCCCGGCTCAACACCATTTTGCAAGAGAATATCGCCGGGATTAAGGTGGTTAAGGCGTTTACTCGCGAACCTTACGAGGAGCAGCGCTTTGATCAGGCGGCAACCGCGCTGATGGAGCAGCAGATTAAGGTCAACCGCATTTTCGCTTTTCTGTTTCCGGTGGTGTTCCTGATTGCCCAGCTCGGCCAAGCGGCGATCCTCTATTTTGGCGGCCAGCAGATCCTCAATGGCACGCTAGCATTAGGTGAATACCAGAAGTTTAGCCTCTATCTGGTGTATGTCTTCTTTCCACTTGGTCAGCTCGGCTTTATCATCGCGCTGCTGGCGCAAGCTGGCGCGTCGGCGGCGCGCATCTTCGAGGTGCTCGACGCCCAAAGCGAGATTGTCGAGCGCCCGAACGCGATCGTCTTGCCGCCGTTGCAGGGGCGAGTTGAGTTTCGCCATGTCACCTTCCGCTACTTCAATAGCAGTGCGCCAGTGCTGCAAGATGTCAGCTTTGTGGTTGAGCCGGGGCAAACGGTAGCGCTGCTGGGCGCGACCGGCAGCGGCAAGACCTCGATCATTAACCTTATCCCGCGCTTCTACGATGTAAGCGAGGGCGCGGTGCTGATCGACGGCTACGATGTGCGTGAGGTCACGATTGATAGCCTGCGCAGCCAGATTGGGATTGTGTTGCAAGAGACCAATCTGTTTAGCGGCACTATTCGCGAGAACATCGCCTTTGGCCGCCCCAACGCCAGCGATGACGAGGTGATCGCAGCGGCGAAAGCGGCAGCGGCGCACGAGTTCATTATGAGTTTTCCCGATGGCTATCAGACACGAGTTGGTGAGCGTGGCATGACCCTATCGGGCGGTCAGAAGCAGCGGATCGCCATCGCTCGCGCCTTGTTGCTCGATCCGCGCCTTCTGATTCTCGACGACAGTACCAGCAACGTGGATGTCGCCACCGAGGCGCTGATCCAACGCGCGCTCGACCGGCTCATGCGCGGACGCACGAGTTTTGTGATTGCCCAGCGCATCAGTACGGTGCGCAACGCCGATCTGATCCTCGTGCTCGATAAGGGGCGGCTTGTGGCCAGCGGCACTCACGCCGAACTTTTGGAAAACAGCCCGATCTATGCCGAAATCTACGCTTCACAATTGATCGAAGACGCCCCCCTGCCGTCACTAAACGGCCAGCTTGGCGAAGGAGCATCCGCGCTATGATGGGAGGATTTGGCGGCCCCGGCCGCATGCTCAATACCGAGGTGCAGAAGCCGAAGCATGTGTTGGCGACCATCGCCCGCTTCTGGCCCTATTTTCGACCCTATTGGTTGGCCGTAGCGCTAACGCTGATCCTGATCACGGCCAGCGCCCAACTCCAAGTCATCGCGCCTGATTTGATCGGGCAGGCTGTTGATTGTTACCTCTTCCCACGGGCTGATGCCTGCTGGTACACGACCGTTGATCCAGCGGCAACGACCGCTGCGCGGATGGGCGGGCTGGCCGGTTTGACCGGCTGGTTGCTGGTAGTCTTCATCGGCGGCGCGTTCTTGCAAGGGTTGGCCTTTTTCAGCATGAACTGGGTTGGCCAACGCGCCCTGCGTCAGATACGCGAGGATGTCTTCGCGCACATTCACCGCCTTTCGCTCGGCTATTTTGCCCGCAACGAGGCCGGCAACGTCATGAGCCGCATTACCAGCGATACCGACACCATTCAACAGGCGCTGAGCTTTGCCCTGCTGAGCGTAGTCAACGGTATCTTGCAGATTGGGTTGACTATCAACGCGATGGTGCAGAGCAACCTGCCATACGCGCTGATCAGCCTGAGCGTGGTGCCGTTCATGATCCTCGCCACCTTCTATTTCTCGACCCAAGCCCGGCGCGCGTTTCGCGCCAGCCGCCAGCAGATGGGCAACGTCAATGCCGGCTTGCAAGAGAGCATCGCCGGCGCGCGCGAGGTGCAAGCCTTCAATCGCGAAGCTGAGAGTATTGCCCAATTCGAGCGTGCCAACGCTGCCAATCGCGACGCTAACATTCGCGCCGCCAGTTTCACTAGCGCGCTTAACCCGGTGCTAGAGGCGTTGGGCTATGTCGCGATTGCCATCGTGGTGGTCACTGGCGCGCTGAGCGCATTGCGCAATGCTCCGCTCTTTGGCACAGCGGTCATTTCGCTGGGCACGATCTTTGCCTTCATCCAATATGTGCAACGCTTCAACCAGCCTATCCAGCAGATTGCTTCGCTATGGACGAACGTGCAGAATGCGATTGCCGGCGGTGAGCGCATCTTCGGCCTGCTCGACGTGCAACCCGATCTAGTTGATGCGCCTAACGCTCGCCCATTGCCACCGATCAAGGGCCGGGTGGTGTTCGACCATGTCTGGGCCGAGTACAAACCGGGCCAGCCAGTGTTGCGTGATGTGAGCTTCATAGCCGAGCCGGGCCAGACGATTGCGATCGTGGGGCCGACCGGCGCCGGCAAAACCACGCTGGTCAACCTCATTCCGCGTTTTTACGACGTAAGCGCGGGCAGTGTTACCATCGACGGCCACGATGTGCGTGAAGTGACGGCAGCCAGTTTGCGTTCACAGATCGGGATCGTGCTGCAAGACACCTTCTTGTTTGCCGATACAGTGCTGAACAACATCCGCTATGGCCGGCTCGAGGCCAGCGATGAGGAGGTCATCGCGGCGGCCAAACTGGTTGGCGCGCACGAATTTATCGAGCGGCTACCTGATGGCTACCAAACCATTCTCGGCGAACGGGGCGTTGGCCTGAGCCAAGGCCAACGCCAGTTGATCGCAATTGCCCGTGCTGCGCTCGCCAATCCGCGCATCTTGATCCTCGATGAGGCGACCAGCAGTGTCGATACGCGCACCGAACGGATCATCCAGCGCGCCTTCGATCAGATGTTGGCCGGGCGCACGAGCTTCGTG
>JANWYE010000298.1 GCA_025057175.1 Chloroflexus sp.
TGCTTTCCACAGTACATGGAGCGCATTGGGATGCGCTAGGTGTGACTGTATCCACATCTTCCACGCACCTACGATCATGACGGTTCTTTCTTCAACTATTTCTTCATGTTGATCCGGTATCGGATCGGATCAAGAGCTGTGGATTGTCTATGACCGAGTCGCTTACAACGCTCTGCGCTCCTTTCCCACCGCTGGCGCAACGGATCGAACAAGAAGCAGTTGTGGTTCACGATCGCATCATCAAGATTGACCATTTTCTCAATCACCGCATTGAACCCGATCTGATGCAATCGATTGGAACTGAAATGGCTGCCCGGCTAGAGCCTTTTCAGCCCAACCTGATCTTGACAGCCGAAGCAAGCGGGATTCCGCCGGCGTTAGCCACTGCGTTTGCCTGCCGTACCCCGCTGGTCTACGCCAAAAAGTATGATCCCGATGTGCCAATCCCAGCGTTGATGCGCCGGGTGCCTTCACCAACCAAAGGGCGTGAGACGCAGTTGGCGATTACCGCTCGCTTTATTCCTGCTGGCTCGCGGGTCGCCATTGTGGATGATTTCTTAGCCAATGGGCGAACGGCGCTGGCGTTGGCCGAAATGGCGCAAGAGGCCGGCGCAGTGGTGGTAGCGGCGGCGTTTGTGGTCGAGAAGGTGTTTCAGCGCGGGCGCGATCCGTTGCTGGCCTTAGGGATTCCAGTGATCGCATTGGCCCAGATCGAACGGTTTACTGGCGGACGCCCCGTTATAGCCGGTTGGTCACGCGCTTCCAAAGTATCGTAGCGCCAATCGCAATCGCTCTTCTAACGCTGGCGGCGCGTCGGCCGGCAAGGCGGCAATTGCCGCGGCTGCTTCGGTGGTGCTATAGCCTAAGCTGACCAGAATATCGCTCAGTTCGCGGTCAATAGCGCTTATGCTGGATTGGCCTGCGCTTGTCGGTTGGCGAAGATCGATCTTGCCGCGTAGCTCCAGCACGATCCGCTCTGCCGTCTTCTTGCCGATCCCCGGCACTCGCGCCAGCCGGGTAAGATCGCCGCTGGCGATCATACTGCGCACCTCGTCTGGCGTTCCGCTCGAAAGCAGGCTGAGCGCCATCTTCGGCCCGACTCCGCTTACCCCAATCAGTTGCTCAAATAAACTGCGCTGGGCGCTGTCGCTGAAGCCGTATAGGGTGAGTGCGTCTTCTCGCACTATCAGTATCGTGTACAAGAAGGTTTCGCTGCCGGCGCCGCCAGCGGCAGCCAACGTCGGGCGCGGCGCGTAAATGAGAAAGCCGACGCCGCCAGTCTCAACAATCAGGTGATCGTTGCCAATACTCTGGATTACGCCGCGAATTGATGCAATCATGAGAGTAGACCTTATCTGGCTTTCTTAGGAGGCTACCGGTTATGATCCGTTCGCCGCTTCGGTCGTTTGGTTTGGTGCTTGGCCAGTTTGCCTGTCTAGGCGCAATCATGTTCACCGGCCCGCTGATCCCATCCTCGCCATTCTTGCTTGGATTGCTTGCCGGGGGGCTTGCCCTCGGTATGTGGGCCTTGCTCACGATGCGTTTGCACCGGCTGTCGGTGCTGCCCGATCCACTGCCGCATGCCGAATTGGTCAGCGCCGGCCCTTATCGGTGGATCCGCCACCCAATGTATGCTAGCCTGCTACTTGTGACCTTAGCATGGGTTCTGGCCGCGCCGGTCGTTTGGCGGTGGGCCTTGTGGCTACTCTTGTTGGCCGTATTAATCGCTAAGCTGCGCTACGAAGAGCATTTGCTGGCAAACAGCATCCCCGGTTATCGTGAATATCAGCAACGCTCGTGGCGCTTGATGCCGCTGCTCTGGTAGCCAGCGTCATCTTGATATTACCATGGCTTAAAGAGCATCACGAGCATCGCGCCACTGATCAACAGCAACGCCGGCGCAATGGCGCGCCGCAAGAGTGAACTTCCACCCGCCAAAGCTATGCCGCCTTTCACCAGCGTGTTGGTTAGCACCGCGACGTTAATCGCACTGGCAGCAACCTCACTGGCTAGACCGCCGGCAGTGACTGCTAGCTCGCTGAGCGATAAGGTGATCGCGTCAACATCCACTAGCCCGCCGAAGATGCTGGTGACAAAAAGACCAGCATCGCCAAATTGGGTACGGGCGAAATTAGCCCCGGCAAGAATAGCGGTGTACAGCAGGCTAAAGCCAATGGCCGAACGCAATTCGAGCGGATTGCCAAAGCTCAGCGGTGTTCCCTCTTGCTGGCGGGCTTGCCGCGCCAGCCAACCTCCCCAGATAAAGCATCCACCGCCACCCGCCAGCAAGACCGGCCATAATGCTTGGAGCACTGCTGGGGCAACCGCAGCGGTTAATAGCCCGACGCGCGCAAACATGACTCCCCACGATAGCAGAATAGCGAGTGCGTATTCCTGACTCAATTCCGGTGCGATCCGGCTGCGCTGCGTATTGCTGAGTGTGACCGCCGTGGAAGAGACGATCCCGCCGATGAGGCCGGTGAGGGCGATGCCGCGGGTGGCGCCGATGATGTTGTGCAACACATAGCCGCTGAAGCTCAACGTTGAGATCAACACTACGAGCAGCCATATCTTCTGGGGATTCACCACATCGAGCGGTGCTGGCCCAACTGGTGTGTTCGGTAGCACTGGCAAGACGATGAGGCTGATCGCAGCGAGCGTCAGCGCCGCCTGCATATCCTGCGGGCTGAGTTGGCGCGCTAAGCCGTGTAGCCGGGCTTTGAGCGCCAGCAGAATGGCAACGGCGACGCCTACTGCTGTCGCTACCGTGCCGTAGCCCCACGCTACCATCCCGCCACAGAGCAAGGTCATGAGTACGGCCATCTCGCTGGTTAGCCCTACGCCTTCGCGTTTGCTACCTAGCACATAAGCTGCAATCAATAATCCGCCCACTACCAGCGCCAGCGCGGCGAAGATTTCCGGCGCTTGCAAGGTGATGGCAGCCAGCCCGGCAGCGCATCCAATTACGCCAACGATCGCGTAAGTGCGAACGCCGGCGAACAGATCCTCACTCGCGCCATGGGCATGTTCGCGCTGTAAGCCAATCAAAGCGCCAATGAGGAGAGCTAAGCCGAATTGATAGAAGAGTTTGGTGGTGGCAGTATTATCGAGCATGGCTGTGCCGGTTCTTATCGCGTGACGGGTAAGGGTATGAAGCGAGCAGGTCGCCGCCCAATCAACCACACGACGATGGCGAGTGCAATAATCATACACCCGATTGTCACGAGATCAATCTGCATTGATGGTATCACCACCCAGATT
>JANWYE010000299.1 GCA_025057175.1 Chloroflexus sp.
CTATCAGGTGGTGACCGATCTGGTGCGGGCGATGGACGCCGCTGGCAAAGTGATTGGCATTATCTGCCACGGTGGCTCGATTGCTATTTCCGCCGGGATTGTGCGCGGACGTCCGGCCACCGGCTCGACCGGGATCAAGGACGATCTGATTAATGCCGGCGCAACGTGGGTTGACGAGCCGGCGTTTCGCGCTGACCATCTGGTGTGGGGGCGGGTGGTGGCCGATATTCCTGCCTTCTGCCGCGAGTTGGTGGCGGCGTTGGTGGAGCGCGCATGACCCCGCGCATTGCCTATTGCTCACCCGTTAACCCGGCTCCGTCGGGCATTTCTGATTACAGCGAGGAGCTACTGCCCTATCTCGCCCAATATGCGGAAATCACGTTATTCGTTGAGGACGGGTTACGCCCAACGAACCCGCAGCTTGGGCGGCACTTCACCATTTTGCCCATCCGCAAGCTTGAACGGCTGACCCGGCGGGGCGTGTTTGACGCAGTTATCTACCACATGGGCAATAGTCCCGCTCATGCCGGCATCTGGCGGGTCGCGCAGCGCGTTCCCGGCGTGATCGTGTTGCACGATTTCGTGCTCCATCACTTTATGCTCTGGTACGCAGCTAACGTGCAGCGCGATGTGCAGCGTTATGTGGCGATGATGCGGGCGCGCTATGGCGCGGAAGGCGAGCATATCGCACAACTGATGATTCGCTCGCGTTTTAGCGAAGTGGCGTTCTCGTTTCCGTGCAACGAAGATGTGCTGGCCGCTGCTAAGGCGGTGGTCGGGCATAGCCGGTACCTATTAGAGCGGGTGGCGGCGCTCCGGCCCGATCTGCCGCGAGGTCACGTGCCGATGGGGGTGCCGTTGCCGCCACTGATCGATCGGAACGAGGCGCGCCGGCGGCTGGGCATTTCGCTTGAACAGCCGCTGTTGGCGACCTTTGGCCATATCAATGCATGGAAACGGATCGAACCGACTTTGCGAGCACTGGCTGCCTTGCGCAGCGAAGGGATTGATGCTCATTGCGTGCTGGTCGGTTCTATCTCGCCCAATTACGACCTGAAGAGCGTCATCCAGCGTCTTGGATTGCAGGCAGCCGTTACCGTCACTGGCTATGTCGAGCGCGCTCAGTTTGAGGATTACGTCGCTGCGACCGATGTCTGCCTCAATTTGCGCTATCCAACCGCCGGCGAAACCAGCGCCAGCCTGTTGCGCCTGCTTGGCGCGGGTAAGCCCACGCTGGTCAGCGCGGTGGACGCTTTCTGCGAATTGCCGCCCGATGTGGCAGCGCAGGTTGATGTTGATGCGAACGAGACTGATCTGATTGTGGCCTACTGCCGTCGCTTGTTGCGCGATCCGGCATTGGCAGCGGCATTAGGAGCGCGGGCGCGGGCGTATGTGGCAGCCAACCATACCCTGCCCGGCGCAGCGCAGGCGCTGATCGGCTTTCTCGCCGAGGTCTACGGCTGGCCAGCCCCGCGCTTGCTCCGCGCCGAGCCGCTCTGGGATCCAGCCCCGCCATTGGCAGCAGTGACTACGCGAGCATCACCGGCGCAGCCGGTTGCCTCGCCCCCCTCGCTGTTGGTGCAAGCAGCGGCGCGCGCGGCTGCCGAAATTGGGCTGACCGAAGACGATACCGCAGCGCTGCGTTCGCTCGCGGCGCGGATTGCTGAGCTTGACCGTGGCGAGTAATGTGCCGAAGCAATACTTAACGGTCAGTCTTGCCAGCAGGTAGTAACTATGGGTTACATTCAAGTTGCGCGCGGTATGAACGCCTTGTGCTACAATCAGCCGTGCCGGTTCGATTATTCATCACAGTTGTCATATAAGGAGGGTTATTGTGAGTATCAAAAAGATCGGCATTCTCGTCGGTCGTGAGTGGTCGTGGCCGCCCGCCTTTATCGAAGAGGTCAATCGGCGCAATGTTGGCGTGCGAGCCGAGTTCATCAAGCTAGGCGGGACGCGCATGGCCGAGTTGTGCGATTACGACGTGATTGTCGATCGCATTAGCCATGAAATCCCGTATTACCGGACGTTCCTCAAAACGGCGGCGCTCAGCGGCACTCGCATCGTCAACAATCCCTTCTGGTGGAGCGCCGATGATAAATTTTTCGGCGCGTCATTGGCGACAGCACTCGGCATTCCGCATCCGCGCACAGTAGCTCTGCCGTCGCATTCCTATATCGAGGGCGTGGTCGAAGAGTCGCTACGCAATTTGCAATATCCAATTCCGTGGAAGGAGCATGTTGATTACGTCGGCGGCTTTCCGGTCATTCTGAAGCCGGCATGGGGTGGTGGGTTTAAGAAGGTCTACAAGGTGCATTCGTATGAGGAGCTGTGGCGTGCCTACAACGAGACTGGCATCGAATGCATGATGCTGCAAGAGTACATCGCATGGGAAAAATACGTGCGTTGTATTGTGATCGGTCGTCGCCACATCATGACGATTAAGTTCGACGCTAACGCACCGTGGCCGCACCGCTACTTCCGTGACGATAATTACCTTACCCCCGACGAAGGCCGGCAAGTCGTGGAAGGGGCGCTCAAGCTTAATCAAGCCCTTGGTTACGATATGAATACGGTCGAGTTCGCCATCCGCAATGGCGTGGCTTATGCGATCGACTTTACCAATCCTGCCCCCGACTTCGATGTCAATTCGCTGACGCCATTCTACTTCGACTGGGTTGTGCGCACGATGGCCGATTTCACCATCGAGTTGGCCTTGCAAGGCCGGGCCAAACCAGAAGAGTTCGCATGGCATCGCTTGCTCAACGGCCCTATGGCCCCGGTGGCTGCGCCGGCTGCGGTCCCTAATGGCGATCCGCCGGAAGCCGAAGCTCCGGCTGCGACTCCTAACAGCGATCCGCCGGCTGCGCCCAAGCGCCGGACGACGCGCAAGAAGAAGACTGCGGAAGAAGCATAGAATCGCGTAACTGATTGCTGTGCTCTGCCGCAGGGGGTGAGCTGAGACGGGTTGAGCCTTGCCGCCGAGAGGGGTTCGCTCCTTATCTTTGGCGGCAAGGTTCCGGCAGAGCGCCAATTCTCTGTTGCACAGTGCTATAGTCCATTTGTGGTAATCTGCCCGTTTATCCGTGTCGGCAGCTCAAACTATTAACCGTTCACCGGCTGCTCTATGACTTACGAATGAGGGTTTGCGCTAACCTTTCTACGATACATTGTGTCCTCTGCAATCTCTTAGGTACAACTTTTTCAGTAAGGAATGACTATGACCCTTGCGCAGGCAATCGCCGATTACCACGCTCTG
>JANWYE010000029.1 GCA_025057175.1 Chloroflexus sp.
CATACTCCGCAGCATTTTATGCCGTGGTTGCCGCCAGCGTTGTATTTAACCAACCTGACGATGTTTGTTGTGGTTAACCTTGCCCGTGGCCAAGTATTGCCGGCCTTGATTGGCGGGCTGATTATGCTCGTGCTCGCAGGCGATTGGCTGCTGCCACGGCTGGCTCGTCGTCTACGCGGCGTCGCCGAAACCAACCCCTGACGGTATCCCACGTGCGATCGATCCCCCAGCGGCCGGCGAGCAGTGGCTGGAACCGCCCCAGTCGCTGCTCGATCACATCGGCGCGGAGCGTGTCTACCGCCTGTGTCAGCCGGGCGGCCACATCGGCGCGGATCGCCTCGATGTCGTCGCGGCTGGCCGGCGGGTGAGGCGGCCCAACTTGCACAAAGGCATGCGGCCACTGCTGGCCTAGAAATTCGTACCGCAAAGCGATTGGGCAGAGCGTTACGTCGCCAACAAGGGCGGCGATGCGGGCAATGCCGGGGTAGATGGTTAGCGGGCGGTAGTCGTTGGCTTCGATCCGGCCCTGCGGGAAGATGTAGAGCGCCCGATCACGCCGCTCGCGCAGGAGGTTGGCAGCATAGATTTGCGAACGCTGAGCATCGTCGGGATCGCGTCGCTCGACCGAAAACGCGCCGCACCACGTGAAGAAGCGGTAGGCGCGCAGTTGCCGTTCTTCCATCATGAGGTAACTGTCAAACGCGCGCCGCATGATAGCGCGGTGGATGAGCATCATCATATAGCCATCCCACCACGCTGAATGGTTGAGATAGAAAATGTACGGGCCGCGCTGTGGAGCAGGGCGGGGGCCGTATTGCGCAAACCAGACGTGATCAAAGCTGCGTTTGAGCGCCGGGCGGGCAAGCAGGTAGTAGATGGCTTCGTCGGCAATCCAGATTTTGTTGGCAGGGATGCGAGGCTTGAGCATATTTGATCTTGGCAACCTAGAGATGGGCGGTTAGCTGATTGCGAGCCGGCGGATCGCTCCCGGCAGAGCGATGCGGCGCTCTATAATTACGGTAGCGCATGCGGGGCGAGCGCCGCGCGCGCTGCGGTGTAGGCGGCGCGTAGTTCAGCTTCCGGCAATGGCGCATCTTCAACCAGTGCAAACGCGCCGGCGATCACAAAGCCACATGTCGCGACGGCGGCCCGCAACTCGTGAAGTACGGCCTGAGCATACGGCCCAACGGTAACTAGCGCCGCGTAGCGCCCTGCCAGATCGGCTGCACAGGCGGCTCGCAAGAGATTGGTGAGGCGGGCTGGCAATTGTGGCACGGTCGCCGGCGTGACGATCACGATCAACTCGGCGTCGCGCATATCGGCAACGACCTCTGCGAGCAACAGGTCAGGTTGGCCGGCGGGCAGCTCACCCAGAAATGCCGCGCGCTTGACCGGCGGCAACGCACCTAGGAGCGCGCTTAACACCTCTGGCGCCGGATCGTCTTCAGCAGCGCTGCCGCAAATGCCGAGTGTAAATAAGTAGCCGTCGTGCATGGTGCGTTCCGGGTCAGACGGCGAGACGCGCAGCCGCCGCCTTCCTTGCAGCCGAGCGTCTGACGTTAATCTGCGGCCATGGCTTCCTCGGTCACGGCCGCATCAGTTTCGAGGTAGGGTGCAAAGAAGCGCTCGATCGCGTCACGGGCGGCGGCCAGACTGGTCGAAGTATGCACCGCCACGCGCAGGTGGTTGCTGCCGGGCAAGCCAACGTGAAACTGGCCGATCAACTGCTTGATCTTGTTGAGCGCCAGCCGCTCCGGCAACTCCTCGGCGCAGATGTCCATATACTCGATCAGCAAATTCCGCTTATCAATTGGGGTGGGCGTAAATGGCGCGACACCGCGGCGCAAGTCGGCGATCTGGCGGAAGATCCACGGGTTAGCGATCGCGCCACGACCAATCATTACCCCATCAGCGCCACTATCGCGCAGCCGGATTAGCGCATCAACTGCTGTCGTCACATCGCCACTGCCGATCACCGGGATCGAGACGGCCCGCTTGACCTCGGCCACGCGCGACCAGTCGGCTTGCCCCTTGTAGCCTTGCTCGCGGGTGCGCGGGTGCAGCGCCAGCGCCGAAACGCCGGCCGCCTCAGCGCGTTGGGCCGCTTCAATGTAGTTCAGATTCTGCTCATCCCACCCGGCGCGGAACTTGAGCGTCACCGGGATCTGCACGGCCGCGCGCACAGCGCGCAGTAACCGTTCCATCTTGGGCAGATCGCGCAGCAGCGCCGAGCCGTGGCCGCCACCGGTCACTTTCGGGGATGGGCAGCCGCAGTTGATGTCAATAATGTCGGCCCCAAGATGCTCGACAATACGCGCCGCGTTGGCGACGAGATCGGGATCGTTGCCCGAAAGCTGCATCGTCAGCGGGCGCTCTTCCGGCAAGTAGTCAAGCAGACGGTGGCGGCGCAACGCCTTGGGGCTAACGCTGGCCGCGTTGGTCATTTCGGTGCTGACTAGCCCGCAGCCGCCGAGCCGCAAGATCATCCGGCGGAAGATGCTGTCGGTCACGCCGGCCATCGGGGCAAGGATGATATTTGGTTCGATCCGGATATGGGCGACGTTATACGCAGTAGGCAGTCGCGCAATCTCGGCAAAGGTGATTTGTTCGCTCATGCCTTTCATTATAGCAGAGAGTGCGGCTGCGTGTGCATCGGTGCTGAGCGGGGTCGTGTGGATGAAATGATACGGTTGGAACGCTCATCACTACTAGCGTTGCCGGTTTCCGCTAGCAGACAGCATTCCTACCCCCTCTCCCTCAAGGGGAGAAGGGGGTAGGAATGAGGGGAACTTGGCAGTGTACCCCAACTGGGTTGCTTTATGCATGCTGCCAGCTCTGACCACGAGGAGGTGTTGGTCAATGCGCCTACCGCTTGAATGGGAGACGATCCCACGTGAGCAGAATGACCAATAGAGTCACCGCTATCGCTGTCCCTTTCCACCACTCGGCGGCGAACAGCTCCCAGCCGCCGGTCTGGTAAAGGTCATACAACCACAATCCCAGAATGAAGCCAAGGATGACCGAACCGACCTCTTTCACTTTCTTCATTGATGGCATTGGTGTGTGCTCCTCGGTTGAGACGGTGGTAACTGATTAAATATTAATATCGTTATTATAAATGATAATAATGAAAGAGTAGGTTGTCAAGAGGGGGTACTCAGCGATCACGGTCTCACAGCGGAGTTGCCAATGAGCGAGGAGCTGGAGTGCGGCGATCACCGTATGCGGTCTCAACAGCAGGGGATGGTCAACAGCGATGGCGTTTGCCGATGCGTGCGGCGAACCACCCTCGACTACAACCCTGCCTGCCGCACTAACCGCAGCAGATCGCGCACTGCCGGTGGCGCGTTGTACGCAGCAACTTCAAACCGGCAAATCCGTTCGCCGATCCGGGCGTGAAAGGAGTAGACATAACCGTCAGGCGCAGGTTCGATACGGCTGGGGAGACGGCATGGGCGCGCGCGCAGCAGGGTGTGGTAGAGGCGCGCAATAGCCAATGGCGGCAAGCGGCGGAGCCGGCGGGAGGGATTATCACTGGCCACTAGCCCATTGTGATAGATGGTGATGGTGCGCGAAGTGAAGCGCAAACCGCCACTGCGGCTCACCATCAGCAATGCTAACCGAGGCAACGCCGGTTCGCGCAGCGAGGCATCGCTACCTGCTGCCAAATGCTCGCGCAGCGACCAGCTCTCTTGGGCAAGAGCATCGTCAAGTTCGCTCATGGCGCCTCCACCGAAGCGATAATCCGGGCCAGCGTGCTTTCAAGCCGCTCAAACTCGCCCGCCGGCGCGGCCAATGTCAAGTAGAAGGAGTGCTTAGCCGTGACGAAGATATATTCGCGCGCTCGCACTACCACCGGTAGCGCCGGGCGGCGTGGTTCGTCGATTGGTTGCACGACGTAGGCAAAATCGGTGGCAATCGCCCGCGCGCCGGCCACTACCGTCTCAGCCTCGCTCAGAAAGTGGTAGGCGGTCAGCAGGCTGCGATCTTCGACCCGCCGGTCGAGCAGCTCTTGCAGCGTCGGTGGATTAGCCGGATCAATATCACGCTGTTCGACGCTGAGGGTCGTCTTAAATAGGCTCGCCGTTCGCGGGTCTTCCACCTTCAGCAGCGCGTCATTTAACGAGTCAACGCTTACCCAATGGGCCGGGTAGGCAAGGCGCAGGCTGGCGTCAGGGCTGGTAAATGAGCGAGTTGCTGTCTCGGTGCGCCACATCAGCAAGGTGCCGGCCAGCAACGCCAATGCTGTAATCAGCCCCACTCCCAGATCTTTATTCCAGAGGCGCAAGCGCCAGACTCGTTGATTGCCAACTTGACCAATCATTCCAGTCTCCTCATTGCTGCGCCCGCCCTTTGGCTCACGATGATTGCTGCAAGGTGACAGTGACGCTCCGCCGGATCAGTGCGATCAGGGTGAGATAGGCGATCAACGCGACAGCCACACCCAGCGCCAGCGAGCGCCATGGATCAACGGTAAGGCCCACTGCGCTCACTTCAGCGATCAGCCAGCTCACCAGACCATTCAGCGCCGCAGTGACGACAAAACCGAGCGGGACAAACCAGATCGGGCGGTGGCTAAATTTGGCTTCGGCCATGACATAGCCCATCAACCCGCCAAAACTAGCCTGCGCCAACGCGGTGGTGGCAGTGGTGATTACACCCGGCGCCAGCGCCACCCCTTCGCTGGCCAGCACGTAGCGTAGGTTAAGCAGGGTAGCAACGCCAAGGCCAGCCACTGTGCCATAGACAATGCCGTCCATGCGTTCATCAAACTCTTCGGTAGCATAGACCATGACACGCACAGCGATGTAGGCCATCGCCTGCCGCAGCGGCCCCAAAATGCAGAGCGCCGCCAGCAGCGATGTAGTGGTATCAAACCCGGCCCATTCCCCGACCCGCCACCACTCGTCAACTGCCCGCCGCCCGATCACGTCGGTCAGCAGAAGCGCGGTTAAGAAGACGGCGACGATATTGTGTTTCGGCTCTGGTTCAAGCCGATCTTGACGGTAGAAAAAGATCAGCCAGAGTGCTGCCGGCAAGACCGACAAGACAATCCCGGCCAGCAGCAGCGGCAACCCTCGCAACGGGCCAATAGCATTACCTAGCCATGCTAATCCTGCGCTAAGCGCAGCCATGCCGAGAATCTGAATGAGACTGGCTTGCCAAAAACCACGGTGCGGTTTGTTGACCAGCGCGTAATGGCGGGCGCAGTAGACCCGCCCGCCGAGGATGTGGTAGGGCGGCGATTGCGGTTGGTGGCAGATGCAGCAATCAAGACGTTCGTCAGGCATAGGCATACTCATCGTAGCGTCACCGTGAGCGGCGCATTTGCGCATCGACCCGGTACGGATTGGTGGCAGTGGCCGGCACGCGCAATTCGCCGTCGGACAAAATAGTGCGATAACCGCGCGCTACCACAATCACGCTATAACTCTGCCCGCGCGGCACCGGCTGTTCAGTGCGGAAACCGCCATTGTCATCGGCGATCGCCATGGTTAGCACCTCATCAGGCGTTAGGGTGTCATCGGCAGCAGCTTGGCGCGCGGTTATGCCCGGTCGCAAAATAAAGATTTGCGCGCCACGCACGCCACGCCCGCTATCGGCATCGCTCACGGTGCCTTGCAAGAAGACCACATCATTGTTGGTGACCGGCGGCGCGCTAGGCGCATTGCCGGTGGTGCAAACCACTAGCGCGACATCATCAACAAACATGCTGCTAATATTGCCGCGCGGGTTTTCAGCCGCAAAGATGACCCGTACTGTCTTGCCGGCATACTGGCTGAGGTCGGCGCGTCGATCGCCCCACGTGTCATCGCCATCACTCGACCGAATCTGCTCGACCGTGGTCAGCGGGTTGGTGCGGGTATCGGCAATCACCACCGAAAAGATCGCTTCACCGGCAAACAGGCCGGCAAGACCGCTCAGCTCGAAATGCACCAACCGGGTATAACGCAACTCAACGCTCGTGGCATTGGCCGGAATACGAACATCTTGGTAGATGTATTGCAAACTCTCTTGATCGGTGCCGCCGAGCCACGCGCTGCGCTTGCCACTGCGCGGCAATTCGGTATCGATCAACGACTCGTCGAGAGTTGTGACCTGTTCCCAGCCGGCGTCGGCTTCAAAGCCACCATTGACGATCACGTCGCTACAACCGGGCGGGAGATTCTGCGCTGCCGGCGGCACTGATGGCGGGCTGGGCAAGCTGCTTGGCGGCTGCACGACCGGGCCGCCGGGAGTGGCGGTGCTGGTAATGCCGACAGCGGCAAACGCTTCTCGCACCGCAGCGACTTCGGTCTGGCCATACAGATCGGCGGCAGCGCGGGCCGTTGCTGCTGCCGCATCGGCAAAATTGCTGCTAGGGGTCAGGTATTGGGTTAGTGTCCGGTAATAGATGCGTTCAACCTTCTCGCGCCCGATCTGTTGCGCTAGCAGGTAGGCAGCGTGGTTGGGGATGCCGCTGTTGACATGGACGCCACCGTTATCGGTGCGGCGGGTGTTCGGCAAGTTCGCATACTCGCTCATCGTCGCCGGTTGGCCCACACTGCGCAGCGGATCGCGGACATTGTAACGTCCACCTAGTGTCGGATCGGCCAAACTGCGCAAGTGATTGACCGGGTAAGGCGGCGACTTGACCACATCCTCGCCGATCAGCCAATCATCGCGGTCAATCATCACCGCAAACACATCGGCATACGACTCGTTAAGCGCGCCCGACTGGCCTTCGTAAATCAACTGGGCAGTAGCATCAATCACGCCGTGGGTAAACTCGTGCCCGATCACATCGAGACCATACGGCAAGGGGCGGAAGAGCTTGCCGCCATCACCGTAGATCATCTGCTTAAGTTCGCCGACCCACGCCGCGTTGTCAGCATCTTCGGGATCGCTGCCGTAACTGACTGTCGAAACCATCGGGCCGCCACGACCATCAAACGAATCGCGTTGGTGAGTATTGAAATAGTAGTCGTACACCTTACCGGCGCCCTCGTGGGCAGCGCGCGCGATTGCATCGCGGGGCAACTCACCCTCTTCGGCCAGCAAGCGGCCGGGTAAGCGGGTGGTATTGTTGGCGGTATAGGTGCGGCGACGTTTCGCGCCGGCAAGTTGGTCAATTGCATGCACGACGCTGCCACGCCGCGCATGCACAAACACTTGCCACTCGCCGAGCGGCGAATGCGCCAGCACCCGCACCCGCCAGACTAGCGTTGCATGGCCATCATCGCGCACATAAATCATCAAACGAGTACGATCGGGTAGCGGCGTCAATTGGGCGCGCATCCGCTCGTCTGGTTCCAACTCTTGCCAGATATGGCTCAGGGCGATCGTCACTGCCGCTTGCGGGGCGAGAGCAGGTTGAGTGTCAACGGTGATTCTCGGCTCAAAGTGCCCATTGACAGCCACCACCTGTCCGTTCGGATCAAGGTGAACAATCAGTTGGCGGCCAAAGACTGGCAGGCCGTGATAGACCTGTTCAAAGCGAACGTGGTGAAAACCGAGCTGGCGATCAGGCTCAAGCGGCAGCGGGCGCAATTCAGCGGCAACGCTACGCAGACCGAAGAGCGCGCGCTCACGGTCGAGAAAGCCACGCGCGATAGCTAACGGGTTGCCGATCTCGGCGGGGGTAGGAGTGTAGGGCAACCGGCCATCAACTGTTGCCGGAACGAGGAAGGTAGGGATACCGGTGCGCGCATCCCATGCGGCAATCAGCGGGGAAGTCGCGCGAGCAGCCAACGCGGTGAAGGCATTGCCGGCCTGCGCAGCGACTGGTGCGTGATACGGGCGAATGCCAGCAACAACCGGCGCGATCAGCCACGGATGCGCGATCAGAAAAGCGGCAAGCAATGCGCACGTTAGCGTTCCCAACCGGTTTCGTTTCGCAATTGCCGGCACGCGCATTCCTTTCGATACGCGATCATCCACGGCGCGCATTCGCGCCTGCTACGATTGTTCGCGGGCAAGGTAATACGTCATACTTTGCAGCACCGCCACCGGATCGATATACCGCACCCAGACATCTTCAGGCACTTGCAAAATCATCGGCGCGTAGCTCAGGATGGCGCGCACCCCCGCCTCGATCAAGACATCGGCGACCCGTTGCGCTTGCAGAGCCGGCACAGCGATGATCGCCAACTTGATGTGCTTTTCGGCGATGACCCGCCGCACATTGGCGAAATCTTGCACGACCAAATCGCCGATTTGCTGCCCAATCTTTGCTGGATCAGAGTCGAAGAGCGCAACAATCTCGATCCCCTCGGTGCGAAAGCCTTCGTACCGCGCGATCGCTTGACCAAGCAGGCCAATACCGACCAACGCTACCGGCCAGTGTTGGTTGATGCCAAGGATGCGCTCTATGTGTTGCAACAGCTTCTCGACGTCATAGCCGATGCCCTGTTTGCCAAACTCGCCAAAGTACGAGAGATCTTTGCGGATCTGCGCAGCGGTGACGTTAATGCGTTCGCCAAGCTCTTGCGAAGAGACGGAGTGGATGCCCTCTTCAAGCAGGTAGCGCAAGCTACGCGCATAGAGAGGGAGTCGCCGGATTACGACATCAGGTGGTAGATCTGAACGCTCCACGAAAGTCCTCCATTGGTTCGGGGAGAGTGTTGTGAAGTGTAGCACAAGCTTATCGGTTCTGCAAGAGCTTTTGTCTCATAGTTAGAGCTAATTTTATGCCACTCTGTCATTGCGGCGCTATACCCTGCAATGAGCGCGCATAGCTGCTGTCCGGCGTTACATGTGCTACAATGCGCCCGCAGGAGATCGGCCTGAATCATGGACGCATTATGGATACGCTGGCGGGCAAACACATTGTATTGGGTGTGTGTGGCAGTATTGCCGCCTACAAAGTGGCGCAATTAGCGCGTGATCTCACGCTGGCCGGCGCGCAAGTTGATGTTATTATGACGGAAGCTGCCGAACGGTTTGTTGGCCCGGCGACATTTCAAGCCCTGACCGGTCGCCCAGTACTGACCGACATGTGGGGGCTGCCCGAAGATGGCGTGATTGGTCACGTCAGCCTTGGGATGCGGGCCGATGTGGTGGTGATTGCGCCGGCGACAGCCAACACAATTGCCCGGCTAGCCGCTGGTCTGTGCGATGATTTGCTCACGACGACAGTGCTAGCTTCGCGCGCGCCATTACTCATCGCGCCGGCAATGAACCCTGCGATGTACGAGCACCCAGCCACGCAGGCAAATATTGCGACGTTACGCGCGCGCGGGGCCTATGTCATTGAACCGGAAGTGGGCCGGATGGCCGAGCCGGTCGTTGGCCGGGGCCGGTTGCCTGAGCCAGCCGACCTCTTGGCCGAGATCCGCGCCCTCTTAGGTCGCCATGCCGGGCCATTGCGCGGCCGCCATGTAGTGGTGACAGCCGGTGGCACCCGCGAGCCGATCGATCCGGTGCGCTATCTCGGCAACCGCTCGTCGGGGCAGATGGGCTATGCGCTGGCGGCGCGCGCTCGCGATCTCGGCGCAACAGTGACGCTGATCAGCGGGCCAACCGCATTGACGCCGCCGCGCGCAGTGAAGTTTATCCCTGTCGAGACGGCGTTAGACATGCGAGCAGCGGTACAAGCCGCCTGTGCGCAGGCCGATATCTTGATCATGAATGCGGCAGTGGCCGATTTTCGCCCGGCGCAGATGGCGGCTGAGAAGATCAAGAAGCACGGCGATGAGGGCATGACTCTGCAACTGGTGCAGAATCCCGATGTAGTCGGTGAATTAGCGCACCGTACCGATATTTTTAAGGTTGGGTTCGCCGCCGAAACGCACGATTTGCTGGCCAATGCTCGCAGCAAGCTGCAACGAAAAGGCCTGCATCTGATCGTTGCCAACGATGCTATTGCCAGCATCGGCCAGCCTGACATTGCGTTGACCGTTCTCGATGGTGAGCAGGCCGTCGAATTGCCGCAGCAACCGAAAGCTGAAGCGGCAGCAATGCTGCTTGATCTGATCGTAGCCCGATTTGAGCAGTGGCTGCTGACGCGACAATCACACGTCGGAGAGATCGAAGACTGAGATGACCACCGAACCGCAACCAAACCAATCGTCGCCTGAACCTACCCCCGCTCCGCGCCCAACCCGGCGCTTGACAGCGTCCCGGCTGCCGCGATCAGCGCCGCCGGCGGAACGCCCTGTATCGCGCGCAGAGATTGATGAGTTGATTGGCGCGTTAGGCGACCCGAACCATCCCCGCCACGCCGAAGCCGTTGATGCGCTGGTTAAAATCGGTGCGGCGGCAGTGCCGGCACTGTGCGCTGTCATCGATCCCAATCAGCCTTGGCTGGCGGTCTACCGAGCAACTGAGGCCTTGGCCCAGATTGGCGATGGCCGGGCGACCGGGCCATTGATCGCAGCGTTAAAGCATCAGAACGCGAATGTGCGCTGGGGGGCGGTGCGTGCGCTGACCCAAGTTGGCGATGTGCGCGCATTGCTGGCCCTCCGCGAAGTGGCTCGCGCCGATCAAGGGCGCACGAGTTGGGGCGAATCGGTTGCCAGCGCAGCGCAGAGCGCGCTTGATCTGCTGAGCCGGCGGAGTATCTGGGCACAGAGTCTCGAATTGGTTAAACTCGCTATCGTTAGCGTGATCTTTTTGCTGTCGGTGGCGCTAGCCTTTGGCGTGATCGGGACGTTGCGCAACGAGTTAGAGCAGTTTGGGCGCTATGTGCCCGGCCAAACTGAATTGCCAACCCTTGTGTTGCCGACGCCGCGCCCAACTGCAACCCCGCGCCAGCCAACTCCGGCAGCAAACCAGACTGCGGCGCCGGTGGCGCAGCCGATCACCGGCACGGCCTTGCAAGTGGCGAATGTACGCCCGCTTCCGGGCACCAATAATCAGCCAATCGGGCGGATTAACGCTGGTGATGAGATTATCTTTCTGGCCCGCACCGCAAACGACCAGTGGTACCTGATCCGCTTAGGCGAGCGGCGTAGCCCCGACTCGTTTATTGCCAACCCCGATGGGAGTGGCACCGGCTGGGTTAACCGGGCCTTGGTTTCACCGCCGGCGGCGGAAGTGCCGGTGCAAGAGCCGTTACCCCTCACTGCGCCCACGGCAACGCCTTAAGGTGGAGGTTATGCCGGCGTGAAGGCGCATCTGGCGAGAGCGCTCATGGCTATGCAGCAACTAAAACCTGCGCTGACCGGCGCGATCATTGCTGTGCTCGTCATTGCCCTCTGTAGTCAAGTGCCGGTGCAGCGCGAGTTTGATGTTGGGCGCAATGATGCGGCGCTTGTCCAAGGGTTCGGCGAACCTGAAGCCGCAATCGCCGGCTCTGATGGCGTGGTGCGACGGGTGTTGCCAGACGCAGCGTTGCGCTTGCCCCAACTTGGCGCGCCGGTTACGGTGACAATCCGGTGGTTGGCGCCAAAGGGCACACCGGTAATTGTGCAGGTAAATGACGAGGTTCCGGCGCAATTGCTGGCCCACGGCAATTGGGAAGAGCAGGCATTGACCATCAAGAGCGGTTGGGCAAAGGCGTTTGATCTGGTAGTGCGCATATCTTCGACTACTGCGCCTGAACGCATCTTGGTAGATCGGGTCACGCTGGCAGCTATACCGCCGTTGCTTCCCTATCCGGCCCAACTGGGATACGCAGCGTTGACCGGCGCACTGATCGGGATGTTGCTGGCTAAGCATCCGCGTTGGCTGTTGTTGGTGGCGATTGCCGGCTACGGTATGCTTTGGTTAGCGCTATACCGACTCAGCCCCTATCCATTACTCTATCTCCCGCCAGCCACGGTTACTACGCTCGCCGCCGGCTGGTTTGTCTGGCAGTGGCCAATGCTGCGCCTCTACTGGCCACGCTGGGCAGCGCCGGCGCTAGTCGGATTGGTCACGCTAAGCTGGATGGTCTGGATGATTCCCGCGATGCAGGCCCATGTCACACTGGCCCGGCCCGGCGTTGAAAACGATTTTCGCGTCTTCGCCACCCGTGACACCCTCGCCACCATCTTTCAAGCCGATGGCTTCTACAATCTCGGCTATCCGCTCTTGCTGTGGCTGGCGCGCCCATTCGTTCATGACAATCCCTTTCTGGCCGGACGGCTCGTCGCGCTGATCAGTGGCGCTCTGTTCATTGGCGCCGGCTATCTCGTCGCGCGTAGCTTGCTTGCGCCCAAGCAAGCGTTGTTGGCGACGGTGATCTTGGCTTTGAGCGGTATGGTGGCTCAATATGGCTTACTGGTAGGCAGCGATATGCCGTTTGCAGCTTCATTTACGCTGGCGGTAGCCATGACACTGCGCATCAATCAGCGATCGTCCCTCGGTAGGAGCTTGCTGGCCGGAATGCTGGCCGGCGCTGCCTTTCTGATCCGGCACCCCGGCCTACTGTTGCTCGTGTGGGGTGGCATCACACTTTGGCTCAGCGCGGGGAGGCGTTCTGCATTGGTGTTTGCACTCGGATTCGCACTGGCGGCTGCGCCGCAATTAGTGGTGAACACGGTACAAACTGGACAACCGTTGTTCAACCAGCAAGCAAAGAATATTTGGCTGGCAGTGTACGCTAACACTGATTGGAGCCGCTGGGACGAGGTTCCCAACAGTATTGGCCTGCTGGAAGTGATCGGGCAGGATCCTGTTCGCTTCTTGGCTCATTGGGGGCGGAATATCATCGGGTTTCTCGGCGCTGGCGCTGAAGATGTGAGTGAGTTTGGCCGCGCCGATCAATTACGTTTGCTCGGCTGGCCGGCCAACTGGTTGGCAATCGGCGGGCTAGCGGGTGCGGGTTGGTTGGCATGGCGCCGGCAAGGCGACCGGCGCTGGTTAGCCTTGATTGGGCTGATTGGCTTGTATGTGGCGGCAATTGCCACCGCCTTCATCTTGCCGCGCTTTTTTCTGCCGTTGGCGTCGTTGTATGCTGTCGCTGCGGCATGGGCATTGGCGCAGCTTTGGGCAGGTCACCGCTCGCGCTTCGTCGCTGCGCTAATAGTGACAGCGTTCCTCCTCCCCGGACCGGCTGCCGGGGCTAGAGCAGTGCTAGCAGCGCAGCCAGCAGATGAAGTAGCGGCGGTGAAGCTGGTACGCCAAACGGTGCCCGAAGTTGGTGCGTATGTGGTGGCGGCGATCCCTGATCGGTTGCCGCTGGCAAAGTATTCAGCGATTGCGCATCTCATTAGTCAGCGTGTGCCAGTTACGGTTACGTATGCCGAATTACAGGCATTGCACGCCGATTACCTGCTCTGGGATAATGCGCAGGGTTCGCCACCCGTGCCACAGCCGGAAGCTGCCCGAATTGGCGCGGGCCGGTTTACGCTTTACACCATGAGAGTGTCAAGCCCGGCAGCGAACTAGTGGTGTGGTATATGCGCGGCAACCCAGCAATTAGTTTTGATCGAGATAAACCGGCAGGCATGCTTGCGCCGCGCTATGTTCGGCTTAGCATGATTGCGAGTGCCAGCGATACTGCAACGAAACAATGTAGAGAGCCAAAATGGAGTATACCTCGAACCATTCAATGACCATCGCCCAACCCCACCGGCAGTGGAGCAATCTCACTCAGACGATCCGCCGTCCGGTAATAATTCTTGGCATGCTGGTAGCTATCGGCCTTGCACTACGGTTGTGGTTTATCGTCGTTAACCAGATCGATCCCCGCTTCTCAGCAGCCGATGATGGCGACTACTACGTGCGCGCGCTCCGCTTTGCCGTCACCGGCGAATATCTCGATAACTCATGGCTCGTGCGCCCGCCCGGCCATATCTTCTTCTTCGCCGCCATGCTACGGATCGGGTTGTGGTTCGGCGATCCGGCAATCGGCATTGCGCTCATTCGAGCGGCCCAAGTTATCTTGTCGTTGGCGCTCATCCCGCTAGGCTACGATCTAGCGCGGCGATTGTTCGATCAGCGCACTGGCTACATCTTTGCCGCCATCCTTGCGGTGTGGATGCCAATGGTCGAATTGCCGGCCCTGATTCTCAGCGAACCACTCTTCCTCAGCATGCTGCTCATCCACGCTTGGCTGCTGGTGCGCTGGCGCGACGATCGGCGGTTGGGTTGGTTGATTGGAGCCGGCGTAACATTAGCGTTGGCGGCATTAGCCCGTTCGCCCGGTCTTTACGGCGCGTTATTTGCGGCCCTCTTTATCGCCATAAGCGCGTGGCAACCGTTGCGCCGGAACCGTTTCCAACCGGTCGCTGCCGCATTATTGGCGTTTCTGTTACCCTTTGCGCTGACCATTGCGCCATGGACGATTCGCAACTACGTGCTGTACCGCGACCTCATTCTGGTTGACACCCTTGGCCCAGTTAATCTCTGGATCGCGACAAGCGATGCAGTGCATGAAGGGCGCGGCGAAGGAGAAGCCAAGGGTATCTTGGCAAGTTTACCGCAAGAAGAGCGGCAGCGCTTTGTCAGCGCTGAACTGCGCCGGATTGCCACGACTGAACCGTGGCGCTTTACCCGCAACCTCTGGCCACATTTTCAGCATATCTGGAAAGCGCAATTCGTAGAAGACTTTTTTGTCAAAGCTAGTTTCTTTACTCGACCACTCCGTGAGATCTGGCTACCCGGCATCATCGGTGATCTCATTTGGCTCATTACTACGCTAGCCGCGCCATTTGCATTCCTCGCTCGGCCCCGCGAAGGTGCGTTTCGCCTGCTAGCGCTCGGCTGGATCGGCTACACCTGCTTGATGGTCATGCTGATCCACGTTGAACCGCGCTATCTTTTGCCGGTCTGGCTCTGGTTTGGGTTGTACGGCGCGGCGGCGCTGGCCCGGCTAGGGCAGCAGCCTTGGCAAGTTGACCGGTTTGCGCTGGCCGGTCTAGCAGTGAGCGTGTTCCTTGCCTTTCTCATCTTCAGTTACCGCGACTACCCACAGATCATCCGCGCCGGCATTGCCCGCGAGCAGGCGTGGGCCGCGGCGCAGCAAGCACTGGCGCGGGGTGATGCTGCGGCGACCGAACAGGCCTATCGGGCGATGCTGGCTGCCGATCCCGATTTTGCTGATGGCCAAGCTGAGTTTGCCCGTTGGTTGTTAGCGCAGGGGCGTTATGATGAGGCATGGCAGGTGGCCGGTAATTACCCAGCTCACCGGAGTAACTTGGTGCGAGGGGCATTGGCGCGGGCGCAGGGTGACGTTCAAACAGCCACTGCTTTGCTGCGTGATACAGAGGAAAAAGCCGGCGAAGATGTGCAGCGGCTCGCATTTGCATGGCTTGCGCCGGCGCCAACGCGATCGCTAACCCTCGGAACCGATCTTGATCTCGGTTATCTGTACGGATTTGCGTTTGGCGAGCGCGCTGGCGATGTCACCTACCGCTGGTTGCAGGGGAACGGCGCGATCCGGTTGCCGTTGCCCGAACCGTTAACCGGCAACGAAACGGTAGCATTGCGGTTAGCTGCGCCGGCGCCAACCGAGCTAGCGGTGATTATCGGCGAACAACGGTATGCGATACTAGTTGCGCCGGGGGGCTGGCGGGTGTATTATCTGCCCTTGCCGGCGCAGATGCGCGGGCAGCGCGAGGTAACGGTTTACCTCAGCGCACCGACGTTCTTGCCTTACCAACGGTTTCCGAACAGCACCGATGCGCGTCCACTAAGCGTGATGGTGCAGCAGGTATCGATTCGTTAAAGGTTTACCATGCAACAAGCTCAGCTTTCTTCGCAAACGATACCGGTAGTAGCTAACGACTATCCCTTCACCGTGAGTGTCGTGATTCCGGCCTACAACGAGGCGCATGGCATCGCCGGCGTGATCGAGCGGGTGCGGGAGGTATTGCCAACTGCCGAGATCATCGTCGTTGATGATTGTTCGCGTGACGACACAGCAGCGGTAGCGCAAGCCGCTGGAGCGCGGGTGATCCGGCATCCAGCCAATCGAGGCAATGGGGCCGCAGTGAAAACCGGGATCAGGCGCGCGCGGGGCGAGGTGGTGCTGTTGATGGATGCCGACGGGCAAATGGATCCGCGCTACATCCCTGATCTGCTTGGCGGCATTGCTGCCGGCTACGATATGGTAGTCGGCGCGCGCACCCGTGACACCCAAGGCGATTCGGTGTTCCGGCGCTGGGGCAACCGGGCGCTTGATGCGTTGGGCAGCTATTTGGTTGAAACCGAAGTGCGCGATCTGACCAGCGGCTATCGGGCTATGCGACGCGATGTGATCATGGAGTTCATTAACCTGCTGCCCAATCGCTATTCGTACCCCACCACCAGCACACTGGCCCTGCTCAAGGCTGGCTACCACGTTGGCTACGTGCCGGTGATGGGCCAGCGCCGGCAAGGTGGGCAGAGCGGGCAAAAGCTCTTGCGCAACGGCATTCGCTTTGGGCTAATTATCTTGCGCATTGTCTCGCTGTTTGCGCCATTGCGGGTCTACTTTCCGGTCGCACTCTCGATGCAGGCGCTCGCTCTGCTCTCGTTTCTGATCAGCTTTTTTATCACTGACCCATGGCGCTTCCACATTCCCAACTCGGCGGTGGGTTTGTTCGTAGGCAGTATCATTATTTTCATGTTTGGACTGAACGCCGAGCAAGTTGCTGCCCTGCGCTTCCAGCGCCCGCTGCGGATTGATGAAGAGGACTAGTACCTGCATGCACCCTGTCGTTTCATGGCTACTCCGGCTAATCGGTCCCGCGCTGTTGATTGGCTTTCTGCTCACCAGCGATCTCGGCCTGTTGTGGCAGATCGTGCAATCGGCTGATATTGTGCCGATCATCTGGTCACTTGCGCTCATGCCACCCTTCATCATATTCAAATCGTGGCGCTGGATCCAGATCATGCGAGCAATGAATCTTTCGCTCGACCTGCCGACCGCATGTGTACTCTATACGGTCGGAGTGTTCTATGGCGCCGTGACACCGGGGCAGGCCGGCGATCTGCTGAAAGCGGTGTACTTGCGCGAGCGGGGCCAACCGGTAGCACCGGCCTTACTGTCGGTGGTGCTCGACCGGCTGTGTGATCTGATCATTATGGTTGCTTTCGGCGTGATCGGCGTCTTTGCGTTAGGGCGCTTGCTGCCCAGCCGCGAGTTACAGCAGGCCATCGTCATTGCAATGGGGATTGGCCTCGTCGCAGTCACGGTGCTGTTAGCGGCGCGCGGGCCACGCTCGTGGCTCCTCACCACTGTCTTGCCGCGGATCGCACCCCGTTTGCGCGCGCGGCTTGATCAATGGAATGAGCAGATGCACAGCCTTACGCTCACACCAAAACTGGTTGCCATCGTCAGCGCCGCAACGGTTGCTTCAGTTAGTTTCACCTTCTTGCGCTTATGGCTGCTCTACCTTGCCCTTGATCTGAGCGCAGTGCCATTGCTGGTGGTGATCGGCTCTTCGGCGTTGATTTCGGTCTTACAGGCATTGCCTATCTCGATTGGCGGCGTAGGTGTGCGCGACGTCGTGCTAGTGGCAACCCTCGCCGCGTATGGCTACTCGCAAGAACAGGCGCTCACCCTCTCTGTGCTCTTCTTGCTGATCAACGTTGAGCATATCATTGTCGGCTTCATCTTCTCGCTCTGGTTCCCTATCGGGCGGAGTGGTACAATACCTTCATGACATACGAACGTTACGCCGCAGTGTATGATGGGAGCGGTCAGATCCGGTTTGCGCTCTTGACCGCGCTGTATCTGGAAGAGATTTTGCAGCGTCACCCGGTAAAGGGGTGGCGCATGCTTGATCTGGCTTGTGGCACTGGCACACTGTTGGCAGCGATGGCAGAGCGCGGTTGGAGGGTGACCGGGTTAGATCGCTCGCCGGCAATGCTGGTGCAGGCAGCCAGCAAGCTGGCCAATGTTGCGACAATAGCCGAGCTGCGGCAGGGCGATATGCGTGAGGTGGCGGCATTGCTGCCGGCCAACGCTTTCGATCTGGTCACATGCACCTATGACAGCCTCAATTACCTTATCGGCGCCAATGATCTGGCGGCTTGCTTCCGTGGCGTGGCGCAGGTCTTAGCGCCGGGCGGGCTGTTCGTGGGCGATATGAATACCCGCCACTTTCTGGCCGTTGATTGGGGCCAATGCTCGTTGAGTGAGCAGGCGGGCTATGTGCAGGTGGAACGCACGCATTTCGAGCCGATGAATGATACTTCAACGCTGTGGCTGACCGGTTTTATCGGTGATGATCAGACCGGCTATGAGCGGTTTGACGAGATCCATATCGAACGCGCCTACCCGATGGAACAGGTAGCGGCCATAATCGAAACTGCCGGGCTTATGATTGAAGGATGTTATGACGGTTTTACATTTCAACCGCCGACAACTACGACCCAGCGCATTTGCTGGGTTGCTCGAAAACCACTATGCCAAAGATTTTAATCCTCTCAACCGGTGGCGCCCTAGTGATCCGGCGCGCTTTGGGCAATCGTGATGATCAACCGCTGACGCTACGTTCCGACCTAACCGTCACCATCGAAGAATTCGCCAACGTGCCCGGCAGCCATCTCACGCCGCAGCAGGTATTGGCGCTCGCCCAACGTATCCTTGCGCTGCGCGACACATGCGACGGGATCGTAGTCGCCTCCGGCAGCGACACCCTCGAAGAGACAGCCTATCTCCTTGATCTCCTCGTGCCGGAAGGGCGGCCATTAACAGTGACCAGTTTGCCCCGGTTGAACGCCAGTGGCGCACCGGCAACCAACGGCTTGCAAGCGGCGATTACCGTGGCTGCGACCCCGGCGGCGGCTGGTCTAGGAGCATTGGTAGTGATTGATGATACAATTTATGCAGCGGCAGCAGTGCAAGCCCAATTCAGTCGCGGAACGGGGATGTTTACTGCTGCCGGCAGTACATTGGGGCGAGTGGAAGGCGAACAGGCATACATCCGTCTGCGCCCATTAGCCCGCCAACACATCCCGGCCTCGCGGTTGGTCGAGCCGGTAGACTTGATCCGGATCGGGCAGGGGGCTGATGACCGGCAATTGCGCCATAGCATTGCCGACAACGTAGCCGGGATCGTGATCGAGACGTTTGGCAGCGGGCGCGTGCCGCCGTGGTGGTTGCCGGCGTTGGGTGAAGCCGTGCAACGGCGCATCCCGGTAGTTGCCGTGAGCCGAGCGGGCGCCGGCGGGTTAGGCGATGAGTTTGGCTTCGTGGGCGCGTATCACGATCTGCGCAAACTGGGCGTGATCTTCGCGCCCGATTTGAGTGGAGTCAAAGCGCGCTTGAAATTGATGGCCGCGTTGGCGGTGGCCCGTTCGCCTGCCGAATTGCGGGCGTTATTTCGCGTTTAAGCCCAACACAACCTCGCTCGGCAACGCAGTTTAGGGCAATCGACATGCATCGCGAGGAGTTCATGGCAGAAGATCGAACAACAATGAATGTCCTACCGCCGCCGGAAGAGAAAGCGGTATATGTTGAACGCATGTTTGCCCGCATTGCCCGCGCCTATGATCGGGTCAACCGGGTGATGACCTTCGGGATGGATCAGGGGTGGCGGCGCAAGGTGGTGGAATACGTTGCGCCACCGGTGAATGGCCGGGCGCTCGACGTAGGCACCGGCACCGGCGACTTTTTGCCGGAATTGGCAGCGTGGGCGCGAGATGGAATTGTGATTGGGGTTGACTTTACCCTCCCGATGATGCAAGCCGGCCAGCCCAAGATTGCCGCCCTAGCAACTGCAGGCCGGGCCGCGTTTGTCGCTGGCGATGCGCTGCAACTCCCGTTTCCCGACAACACCTTCGACGCGATTACGACTGGTTTTGTCTTGCGCAACGTGACCGACATTCCCGCCGCGCTGCGCGAAATGTACCGGGTGGCCCGGCCCGGCGCAATGATGGCCTGCCTCGAGGTTGCCCGCCCGCGCAACCCGCTGCTCCGTTGGGGACACCGTATCTATTTCGAGCAGGTCGTGCCATGGATCGGCGCCTTGCTCGGTGGCGATCGACGCGCTTACACCTACCTGCCCCAATCGGCGCGCGTCTTTCCCTCGCCCGACACACTGGCCGAGATGATGCGAGCGGCCGGTTGGCGCTACGTCTTTTACCGGTTATATGGGCTAGGCGCTGTGGCAATCCACGTTGGCGCCAAGGTGTAAAAACCGCGGCCTAACGGCGTTAGTTATCAAGCGGATGAGCACGTGTCGTCTGGTCGCAAGCCTGACAAAAAACTTCCCTTGTATAGATTGCTTAACTCTTGCGACGACGACTCACCCACTGACGAGGTGGCCCAATGTACTACGATGACGATGACGAAGATATCCGCCGCCGCGCCCAACGCTTGTCACGCCTCCGCCGGCGATCTGATTGGGATGATGATGATTGGGCGGATGCGCCATCAGCCCGCTACCGGTCACACTTCGCTGCCAGCCGCGGCGTGTCGCCGTTTCTCGTACTACTACTGCTCATTGCTCTCATTGGCCTTGGCGTGCTATGGTTTACGCAGCGCATGAACGCTCTCGGCTCGATTGGGCCGAACCTGCAAGTGATTGTGCAGACGCCAACCCCGCAAATCATTAGCGGCGCGGCAGTAGTGCAACGCATTCAGCAACTCAGCCGGCTAGAAACCAGCAAATACACGATCGAGCGCGTCATCGACATCCGCCAAGGGAGCAATATTCCGATTATCGGTGATTGGCTGGCAGGTGACGCAATCTTACTCATTGCCCACGGCACAGTGGTGGTTGGCGTTGATCTCAGCCGGCTCACCCCCGATGCCGTAACTGTCTCACCCGATGGCAAGCAGATCACGGTGCGGCTGCCGCCGGTACAGGTCTTCAGCGCGACGCTTGACAATAGCAAAACGCGCGTCTACAGCCGGGATCGCGGTCTGTTCGCACCCGAAAACCCCAATCTCGAAACGATGGCACGGCAAGCAGCCGAGCAGCAAATTTTGCAAGCGGCGTGCGAAGACGGCATCATGGAACAGGGCACGCGCAATGCCGAGCTTGCCATACGCCAGTTTTTAGGCCTGATGGATGGTGTGGCTGTGGAGGTCATCACCTCGCCGCCGGCCGAGTGTAAGGTGGCGCCGTAGCCATTACCGTAACATTGAGTGTCTAAAATAGCTCAACCATGAATTCGAGGCGTTGAGAATGAGTGTTCCGTATGGTATTGTCATTGGCGGGTTAGGCGGATATGTCGATGAGTACTTATCGCCACTACTGGTATCTGCTGGCTATCAAGTCCAGATAGCAGATGGCGCTGCTGCCTTGTTTGATACACTTAGCCGGCAAACTGAGTTAGCCTTAATCGATCTACCGGGAGAAACCCACCTCGATCAACTTGCTGCGTTGCGCAATCAATACACTGGCGCGCTTGTCATCTTCGGCCCGCGACACGATCGGCTCGTCGTGGCAGCGTTCGCGCATGGTGCTGATGACTATGTAGTCCGGCCATTTCGCGCCGATGAGCTAATGGCGCGCATACGGGCGCAGTTACGGCGCCGCCAGCGTTACCAACCGCCACCCTTCTCACTTGGCCCCTTCGTGTTTGATATGGCAGCGCGCACCATCGCATACGAAGGTAGACCGCTCGACCTCGATCTACCCTCCTTCACCCTCCTCTGCGTCCTCGCTGACGCACCGTACCGCACATTCACCCCGGAAGAGCTGTTATCACAGGTGTGGGGACGCAAACATGCCCACGATCTGCCGTTGCTTGAAAAAACGTACCAGACCCTGCGCCGGCAAATAACCGGTGAACAAGCAGCAAATGTGCTGGTTGGCGATCCTCAGTGCGGTCTAGCACTGTTGCCATCATAGCCACCCAACAAACGAATCATTCGTTGCATTCGTTCATTCGTTCCTCATTCGTTCATTCGTTGCATTCGTTCCCCCATTCGTTCATTCGTTGCATTCGTTCCCCCATTCGTTCATTCGTTGTCACTGTGGAGCAATGTGGGTTACTACTCCCATAATGTAGCTCACCCGCACTGGGTCGCCCGCTTGTGGGTTCGGATAGACGCTCTCGGCGCCGATCCGTGCCCTGATGGCTTGCGTTTCGCCTTCGTGGTGGAAGGTGACGTCGTAGAAGATAGTGCCGTGAATGTCAACCCGCTGCACTTCAAGCAAGACTGCTTCGCGAATCCCAGAGATAATCATCGTTAGCGGCTCCTTGTGTTCGTGTTATATGGCAAATGCGGCAAGTTCCAGACACAATAACCACCGCTTTGCAGGCGGTGGTTGTCTGCTCGGCAAGAGCAATAGCAAGAGATATTATACCGCTATCAGTTGCGCAGCTCAGCTAGCCGGTTGGCGCTGCTCCGCTGTCGCGGGCGCCGCTGAGGGGCTGGCGGTCGAAGCTGTAACTACCTCACGGGCGAAGTCGCGAATAAAGGCAGCTACTTCGCGTGGGCGCTGTTGTTGCGGCATGTGGCCACACTTAGGCAAGCGCAACACGCGCGCCTTCGGCAGATTGGCGCAGAAGAAATCACGCGACTCACGGGGAATGAAGTAATCGGCCTCGCCCCAAATCATTGCCACCGGTACCCGCAGAGCGCGCAGATCGTCCTCGTGCAACAGCGCATGTTCGTCGAGCGAGGCGACAAACTGCGTCACCGGATCGCGCCGGAAGATGGCTCGCAAACCCTCGCCAGCAAGGTAGAGCGGCAATGGCGGGCGGCCATACATCTGGCGCAGCACTTTGCGCACGGTGCGCCCGTCAGGCAGCTCAATCGTTTGCAGGAACGGCTCCCACGACTCGCGCCCGCGCAAAATCGCTCCCCCCGGTGCGAGCAAGACCAAGCCGGCCACCAGTTCCGGCGACGCCAGCGCGACCCGCACCGCGATCCAACCGCCCATCGAATTGCCCACAATCAGCGTTGGCCGCCCAATTACCTCGCGAATCATTGCCTGCACAAGCGCGACCTGCTGATCTATGGTGGCGTAGCGTTGGCCGGGCGGAAAACCGCTGAGGCCGAAACCGGCCAGATCGAGCGCATAGACCGGGCCGATGGCGGTTAGGCGCGGCATTACGAATGACCACGTCTGGGCGCGGTCGGCAATGCCGTGCAAGAGCAGCACCGGCAAGCGGCCTTCGCCATGCGCCGGCATGAAGTAGTAGTGGGTGCGAATCCCGGCCAAGCGCCGCTCGTGACTAGTCGCGCCCAAGCGGTGCAGCGCGCGGTGGCTAAGGCCATAGATCAGCGGCACTGCGGCGGTTGAAAGCGGGGTGAAGAGCCGTCCAAGCATCGTTCACTCCTCCTCGCTGGCATAAACACACGAGACGCCGGCGCCGGCGGTGCAGACGAGCGGTTGCATGGTTCGACCGGTACGAATGGCATAGCCGGCAGTCATCGCAGCGACAAACTCATCGACGCGATCGGCGGCCACTAGCGATACTGTGCTGCCGCCGAAGCCGCCGCCAGTCATGCGGCTGCCGTAACACCCCGGCGCGGCGAGAGCTAGCTCAACTAATGTATCGAGTTCGGCCACGCTGACCCGGTAGTCATCACGCAGGCTGCGGTGCGACTCGACCATCAACTGGCCCATCTTAACCAGATCACCGGCCGCGAGCGCATCGGCGGCAGCCAAGGTGCGTTCATTCTCACTCACAACGTGGCGGGCCAGCGGCAGCAGCTCCGGCGGCAACAGATGGCCATGCGCGGCGAGATCGGTTGAATGCACATCGCGCAGGGCTTGTATCTTGCCTAGCGCCGGTCTCAGCAAGCGCACCGCCTCTTCGCAGCCGGCGCGGCGCTGGTTGTACTCAGAACCGGCCAACCGGTGGCGAACGCCGCTATCGCAGACGACGACTCGCGCGCTGGCCGGGATCGGCACCGGACGATAGCTCAGGTCGCGGCAATCAATCAGCAGAGCGTGACCGGCTTCACCCAGCGCCGCGATCAACTGATCCATAATTCCGCACTTGACCCCCACAAACGAATGCTCAGCGCCTTGCGCCAGCAGCGCCAACTCTTCGCCGAGCAGATTGATATGGTTAAGCAGTTGGAAGGTATAGCCCACTGCTACCTCCAGCGCCGCCGACGACGAGAGGCCACTACCGGCCGGCACGTCGCTGTCGATCAAGAGGTCGGCCCCGCGCAACGGCAAATCGCGGGCCAGCAACCCTTTGGCCACGCCACGGATGTAATTCACCCATTGGCGCTGCTCGTCGCGCGTAATGTGATCGAGGTCGAACTGATCCTCTTCACGGAATTTAACGCTAAAGACACGCACAATTCGATCAGTGCGCGGGCGCGCGGCGACGTAAGTCGCGCGATCAAGCGCCATCGGGAAGACAAAGCCGTCGTTGTAATCGGTATGCTCGCCAATCAGGTTCACCCGTCCGGGGGCGCGGGCAATGCGCGTGGGCGGCTGGCCGAAATACCGCTCGAACGCGGCGTAGAGCGCAGATAACTCAAACATAGCAATACTCCATCAGCGGCATTGATGCCTTGCTGCGGAGTATAGCATCTTTTTGCCGAGTAGTGTCAACGCCAACATGAAATTCTCAATCAGCCGCTACTTGTTGCGTGGTCGCGATGATTTTGTCATGGTACGCCCGTTGCCGGCGCAGATCGTCAGGGCTATGCGCCGGGGCAAGGAAGGTCACGGCGAGCGCGGCAAGCGCGAAGATCAGTGGCGCCGTGAAGACGGCGGCCAACGCAGCCGCCAACGCGAGGCGCGGTTCGCCGGCCAGCGTCACCGTTGTAGCGCCCTCGCCGATCAACGCCTCGACCGGGATGGCGTCGGGTTGCAGGCCGCGCGCCGCCAATTCCGCCGCTAAGCGGCTGGTCAACAACGCGCCCAGCGCAGCCACGCCGATCGTGCCGCCAATTGTGCGCGAAAACTGCAAACTAGCCGTCGCCGCACCCAAGGCATTGCGCGCAACCGTGCTCTGCACCGCGATCAAGAACGAAGGAATGCTCGCACCCATGCCGATTCCCATCAGCCCCAGCGCAATCGCTAGCTCGAAGCGGCTCATATCGGGCCGGATGCGCGCCATCATCAACGCGCCAACCGCAAAGACGACCATCCCGCCGATGGTGAGCGAACGATAGCTGTAACGCAGCAATAACCTCCCGCCGATCACGCTGGTGAAAACCCAGCCCAACATCATCGGCGTCAGCGTGGTGCCGGCCTCGGTCGCGCTCGCGCCCAACACTCCCTGCACAAAGAGCGGCACATAATTCATGCTGCCGAACAACACTCCGCCGGCCAACACGCCGTGGGCGCAGGCAACCGCAAACATGCGGTCGCGCAACAAGCGCACCGGCAAGATCGGCGCCGGCGCGCGCAGCTCGACTGCGACGAGCAAGGCCAGCGTGGCGATAGCAGCGCTCAGCATGGCAATGCCGGGCAGCGACGTTGGCGCATCGAGGCCGAGCAAGAGCAAGACCACACCAACGCTGAGTAACACTGCGCCGGCATAATCAATCGGCGGACGCTCACCCGTTACTCGCGCCGGATCGCGCCATGACCACCAGACTAGCGCGGCTGCGATCGCCGCTGGCGGCAAGTTGATCCAGAATACCCAGTGCCACGAGATCTGATCGACCAGAAACCCGCCGATCAGCGGGCCAATCACCGAACTGATGCCCCACACGCTGGCGAAAAGACCCTGTACCTTGGCCCGCTGGTCGAGTGTAAAGATGTCGCCGACAATAATGAATGCTAACGGCAACAGGCCGCCTGCGCCCAACCCTTGCAATGCCCGCGCCGCGATCAACTGCGGCATTGTCGCCGCTAACCCGCACCAGAGCGAACCAAG
>JANWYE010000002.1:0-30595 GCA_025057175.1 Chloroflexus sp.
TGGTCAACACTGTATATTGATCACAGCACACGCAGGATCAGCGCAGCAGCGCTGAGTTCCGGTTGCTGCTGGCCGGCGTCTTTAAGTATCGCGTCGTGCAGGGAATTGTGATGAATCTGGCGGTTAGTTTGTTATCCTCCGCACCTGATCACCGCGCATGTCGGTGCCGGCGCTGAAGTTGCTGTCGCATGGGAAAGCCTAGCGACGGCCTCCGAGACCGTCGCTAGGCTGGCGTGAAACCTACCGGAAGATGACCGGCACAAAGACGCGACTCGGCCCGCTGAGCGGTAATGGCCCGATCGTGCGCGTGTTGCCGGCAGCATCACGCGTGGTGATGTAGATGCGGTGCGCGCCGGATACGCTCAGCGACGCGATGTAGCGCCACTGGTTGCCTTGGAGATCAGCGGCTCCGTTCTCAACCAGCCCGTCGGGCCGCTCCACCCGGACGGTGATACTCGTTACGCCTACCGCATCGGCATACGTGCCGCCGATCATGATATTCCCTACTGGTAGCGGCGACGCCGGTGGCAACAGCCCGCCAGTGACGGTTGGCGCAATGGTGTCAATGACGTAGGTGAATTGGCGGGCTAGACCGCGATTGCCGGCAAGATCAATTGGCGTGAGCCGCACTTGCTGCGTGGCTTGCGCAACCCCTTCGCGGATAGGAAGCGCATAGCTCCAGTTGCCGTTCTCGTCTACCCCTACCTCCTCGCATTGGAAACCACGGCCATCCTGTTGGTTGACGCAGATCTCAACCGCCCACGCATCGCGGTCGTCTTGCACCCGACCATCGAGTTGCACAGTGCCCACGCCAACCGATCCCATTCCCAAACGCGCCACACTAGCGTCGCTCAAGATCAGACGGGGCGCACTCGCATCCACGATCAGATCAACTGGATCGCTCCAATCACTGGTTTGGCCGCCAGCATCGCTGGCGCGCGCCCGCATTCTTACCGGCGTCCCATCGGCTGGGTTGCCGATATTGACTACGCACTGCCACTCGCCGTCGTCAGGAGTGGGGTCAGCGCAGGTAGTGATCGTGGGCGCAGCCGTTCCAACTTGGACTTCGATCTGAATCTGCAGCACATCCGATTCATCCCATACTTCGCCGGATACCGTGACTAGACCGGGTTTGACGTAAGCCACCGGACCGGCGATCGCGACATATTCTGGCGGCGCGATGTCAACCGCATGGTCAACGAAGAACCAGTCGAGCGCGTAATCGAAACCAGTGGTGTCATCATGGAAGGAGATGTCCACGGTGGCCCACTCTTCGTCTTCGTTGGCGTCGCGCGCGATCTGGCGATTGACGACGCCGGTGAAGGTGACTGTGCCGCTGGTGTTGGGAGCGATGGTGCCCAAGTTGATGAACTGTTCGTAGTAGGGGGTGCCGCCAGAGCCAATAACAAGGTTGCCCCCCGGCAGTCGTAGCGCCCCCCAGTTGACAATCCACGCTTGCACATTCTCTGCTGGCGCTTCACCGGTATTTTCGTAGTGGATCGTATAGGTGATGGTCTGTCCCTCAAACAACGGTGGGTGGTTGTTGTCAATCTCGGTCAACTGAGTGCTCGCCACATGATTGTTGGTGTCGAGCAGCAGTTCTTGGGCGTCAATCAGCTCGTCGGTGAAGATTGAGTAGATTGCGCCTGCCGGCGACGCTGTGACGCGGAAATGCATATCGGCAACCACTTGCCCTTCTCCGGGGCAGACGCCAGCGCCGAGATTGGCCCACGCGATGGTGTTTACCAACCCGATCTGGTTACTGATCGCTTCACCGCTGCGACTATTGAGCACGCGCGGGCTGGTGAGCGGGTTATTAGCCGGCATCACTGCCCATGTGCGCAAACTGTCTTCTTCGGTGGCATAAGCCACGATACTTGCCGGCGTGGTAGCCGGGCTGGTGATGTTAAGAACGGCAAACGGGAGGTAGGCCTCGAACAGATCGGGCTGAGCGGAGTCAATCCATGCCTGCCATGCGCCGCTGGCCGCCACCCATGCTGCGCCGTTCCAACGCAACAGACTGATGCTCTGCGCGTCATCAACCCGCAGCAGGTAATCGGGCGCAAAGTCGGCGGGCAGGCGTAGATCGGGCTGGCCGGATGGCATCCCTTGCGTATAGACTGTCGTTGCGCCACCGGTAGTGGTGTCGAGATAGAGGTAGAGATCCTCGCTCGCGCCCCAGAGCGCGCCACGCCATGCTACCCGCAGCGCCCGGTCATCCCAGCTCGCATAGAGACGTTGCACGTCGCGCCTCGCGGCGAGTTCGCTCGATCGGCGGGCCAATGCGCTGTTTTGGCCCACCAGCGCGCACGTCCCATCGAGCCAGCCGGTGGCAATCGTTCGTTCCGGTAAGGTGAAGCCGGTTTGCGAAACGGCATCAGGCGTGAGTGGCGTATCGTAGATGATCGGCCCGAAGGTTTGGATGCGTTGATTACCGTTGGCATCTTGCTGCACCAGATGCGCATAGAGTATGCTGCCTTCGGGTGGCGTAGGCAGATCATGGCTGCCGGCGCCCGCTCCATACGCAGTCAGGCCAGACAAATTCGGCTCGCGATCGGTGCTCCAACCGGCGCGGAAAGTGACCGGGCCGGCGTTATCGCTGCCGGCAGCCCACTCCATGCGCAATCCTGCGCCGGTAATGCGCACAACAGCGCCGTCGTTCAGCGTCGCGCCGCCGATCACGCGCAAGGTGGCCGTTTGTGCCGCTGGCGGACGCACATCTACCACCATTGGCTGCGCCATTGCCGTGATTGTCCGCCCAGCAGCATCGGTTGCCCGCAGATCCATGGTGAATGACCAATTATCGAGATCGGTGGCCGGTTGGCTGAGCGGCACCCACCAGCGCCCGCTGATGGCCGGATCGGGAGCGGCGTCAATCCACGCCAAGCCGTCAAAGGAGGCTTGCACGCCGGTTATGACGCCGGTATCCGTTACTTGCACCGGCAAGGCCAAGGTGTCGCCTAAGGTATTGGCAGTAGTCAAGACCGTGGTGGCAAAGCCGAGCGCAGTGGGCGGCGCTGTGTCAACCAAGAGCACGATCTGGCGCGTAGCGACGCGATTGTTCTGGTCAGTTACCTGCGCTTCCAGCGCGTACCGCCCCTCTGCCGGCGGTGTCCACGAGGTTGAGAAGGAGCCGATCACATCGCCAGACCACACCTGCTCGAAGATCAGCCCGCTATTCACAAACACCCGCACCCGGCTCAAGCCGGCATCAGCTCGCGCATCGCCGGCTACCGTGATTGGGTCAAGGGTCGTGCGAACATTGCCGGCCGGTGCGGTGACGAGCAGATCGACGACCGGCGCCGGAGGCATCACTGGCTGTGGCGTTCCGCTCCCAGTGCGGCCCAGCGTGTCTTGCGCAGTTGCTGGATCGCTATAGACGATATGCCCGCTAACCACGTACGTCACATCGCGCCCGCCCAGCAGTCGCAAATCGGCGCTGAGCCGGCGCCAAGCCGGGGGCTGGTAGTAGACGAGGGTGTCGCTCTGGGCAAGGATCGTGCCGCTCGGCGGCGGGCAGTTCAGGGTTGCGCTGGCAAGGTTGATGTCACGGACTTGGCAGGTGATGGTAGTGCGCGCCAACGCACCGCTACCCTGCTGGGCTACTGTCACCGTTACCTGCGGCGCGCGCAGATCGACCATGCCACGCCAGACGATAACCCCGGCAGAATCGATGGTACGATTGCCGAGCGCGTCGGCAGCGCGCAGCGCCAGCGCGTACATCCCGTCTAGTGTGTTCGGCACGGGCAAACTCCACGAGCTGGCGGCTGCGCTAGGTGTGGTGAGCGAAACACTCTGCCAGCTCTGATCGGCGGCTGCGCGCAGATGGGCCACTTCATCAGCAGCGAGCGCGTAACCGTACAGATAGACCTCATCGAGTTGGCCGGTGAACCCGCCAAGACGCCCCTCGGCAGCGGGTAATGTCCCAGCGGCACAGGGGGAGGTCGCCACGGCTACACCATCACTGTAGACTGCCAATGTAGCGCCGTCGTAGGTTGCCGCGAGGTGCCGCCAGCCCGTGCCGGCCAGCATGAACGTGACTGCACAAGCGCCGCTGTTGCCACGCAGTTGGGCGCTGCTGGTGGTAAGTTCCACATACCCGGCTTGGCCGGCTTGACCACGTTCGAACACCCGCCCAGCCCCGTTGATCCATGCCGCTACGCTGAATCCGTTGCGATCCCCGAGCCGGTCGGCAATAGTAAGGGTTTGCGCGCCGCTGAGGCTGATCCCCTGCCCTACCCGGCCACTTGCCACTACTTGCGGACAATTCGCGCCGCTGCAAGTCGCAATCAGCGCAGCGTCAACCGCGTTGACAAACGCTTCGCTCCCTGCTGGCTCATCAAACGGCAGCCGCACCGCCGCACCGGCCAGCGCATCAGCCTGTTCGAGCGGCCGCCACGCCGCCTCAAGCGTCTGCACACCGCTCGCCACTGAACCAGTATCGGTCACGAGACCGGTTAGGGTGAGCGTGGCAGTGATACGCTCGCCGGGATCGGTGGCCAGCGCGATGGTAGGCGGTGTTGCGTCGAGCCTGAGCAAGGTTGGTCGCTCAACGCTAGATACATTGCCGGCTAGATCGGCAGCGCGCAACGTGACCGTATACGCGCCGGTCGGCGGCGTCACCCGCCCATCAAGCCCGCCGCCAGCGATGAGACGATAGTGGTGCTGCCACGCGCCACCGGTCGCCGTCACCTCTTGGGCAATGCTCGTCACCGCATCGGCGCTGGCCGGCAACAATTCAATGGTCAGTTGCGAACTACCGCTAGCGGCATCATTCAGCGTGCCGGTGAAGGGAACAACCCAACCGCCACGGGCATCGAGCGCCGGTCGCACAATGCCAGACGGCACATCTGGCGTTAGCGTCAACGTCGGCGGCGCGCGATCGACTAAGAACGTGACCGGCGCGCTTGGCACGCCTTGGTTGCCGGCAGCATCGCGCGCGCGCACGCGCAGAGTATGCGCGCCTTCCGGCAAGCTGCCCACATTGATGGTTGCCGCCCACGTTGCGCCGGGGGTCACTGCCTGCCACGCGCCGCCGTTCAGGCTGATCTCGACCTGCTCAAGCGGATTGGTATCGGTAATGATCCCGCTTACCACTAAACCGCTATTCACATTAGCTGCCGGCACGTAGCTGCCATTGACCAACGAGACGATGCTGGCCACTGGTGGCGTGTTGTCAACCACAAGCCGCAGCGGCGTGGGCAAGGTGCCGCTATCAAGCAAGCCTGTTTCTTCACCGGCGAGTTGGGCTTGTAACGCCCCGATTTGCGTACCGCCGCCACTTAATCCCGCCGGCGCGACTACGCACGGCTGGCCGGCAGCGCAAGCCAGCGCCAAACTCAAACCTGATGGCGCGTCGAGCAGCCAAGCAAAGCGTTGCGGGCTGCCCAACAGCCGGTTCCGCCCATCAACGGCCTGATAAAGGAGATGGGCACGATTGGCGATCCGTGCGCCGGCAGCTACCACAAAATGATCGGCGGCGGCAGCCACGCTTGGACCGGTCAGGCTAGCATTCCCATCCGAGAGCAGGGGCGCTTCGTCGAGCGCCGCCGTCCCGGCCAGCAAGCGACCCACCACTGATCCATCGCGCAGATAGACTAGCAAGGCTCGCCCAAAGGCCGCGCTATAGGCCAATGCCGGGTTGGTTTCGTCGCCTGATGTGGCCGTGACGCGCACCGGCGCGCTCACGCCCGTATCGTCGAGACGCACTAGCCAAATATCGCGTTGCGCTGTCGCCCCGCGTTCGTAGGCGATGAGGTAGTTTGTGCCGGCTGCTGCGGCTGCTACCGAGGTGCCGGCCTGCACATTGCTATCGAGCGTAAGCACCGCACCGCTTGCAGTGCCATCCGCTGCAACGCGCCGGGCACGCGCGACGCCACTGTCGAGCCACGCCACCACAAACCCGCTGCCATTGCTCGCCACTGCCGGCGCTGCCCCATTGCCGAGCGTGACCGGTGTCGAAACGGATCCGCCGGCAACACGCGCCGCCCGGATCGTGCCACTGCTCTGCCATGCCACCAAGCATGCTCCACTTTGGCACGCCACTGTGGGTTGCGTCCCGCTGCCCACGTTCAGCGGGGCCGGCAAACTATTGGGCTGGGCGGCAAAAAACTGCACCTGCCCGCCGCTGGCTGCCACCAGCGCGTAGGGCGCGGCTGCGCTAGGAGCAGCCGCCACCGCCGCTGCGCCAACATCTGCTCCGGCCCGTTCGGCAAAGGCTGGCTGCGTCCAGCGCGCGGTCGGGCTACCACCCAAACTGTACTGCGTCACCGCGTCAAGCACGAACGGCCCCTCTGGCGCGTCAGCCGGAATGGTTACGTTGGTGACGAAGCTCTGCTCTTGGCCGGGCAGCAACTCAAACGATTGGGCCGGAAAGCTGTCACGCGGCGTATTGAGCCAAACTGCGCCACGCAGCGGGCGGCCATCGGGCGGCAGGTAGCGCAGAGTGACCGTATAGACTAACGATTGGCCGGGCCGTACGACAAGGTTATCGTCATTGACAGAGGGAAAGACGCCGATCGGCGCTTGCGGCGCCACCAATGTCGCCGGCGTGCTAGCCAGCTCGGTTGCCGCCAACGCCGCCAGACTCGGTTGCGCGCTGACTTCAGCCGCCGGCAGAGCACGGCTGAACAGCCGGGCATGGGCCATCACCCCCACAAAACGCTGCGGAATGTACTCACGATCACCGAGCCGTAGCTCGTTCTGCGACCAATCAACATCGCCGATTGCGCCGGCCCCGTTGTAGGTATGCGCCGCAGTGCCGTTGAGATAAGTTGTCACCACGCCGCGGTTGTACGTCACCGCTACATGCGTCCACTGATTGAGCGGCGCAACTACGCCAGTATTGATCCATGTCCAACCGGGATTGGCGTTAGCAAAGGCCCACTGGATAGTGCCGTCGGGGAAACGAGCGACCTCATACTCGCCTTCGCGGTTGATAAGGATGCCGTTGACCGGAGCGGTGGGATAGATCCAGACCGCGAAGGTCATTTCATCCGCCATGCGGAACCGCTCATCGCTGATCACCAAAAACTGATTGCCATCGAAGCGCGTGCCGGTGCGCCCGGCCACTGTCACTCCAGCGGTTGGACAAGCGCCTGCCGGGCAGCCAAACGCCATCCCGCCGAACGAGTCGGCAAAGGTTGAAGCGAGCGGCCACGCGCCGAGGCGCGAACGCGCCGCCACCGAACCGCCTTGATTAAGCCAAGTTGCATCGGAAACGCCATCGCCACGCGAATCGGCAGCTAGCGGGCTGGTGCGGATCAGCAACAATCGCCCGCTCACCGTTACAAACTGGCCGTTCACCTCGAGCGTATCGCTCAGGCCATCACCATCGGTGTCGGCGCGGGCTGGGTCGGTGCCCCAACGCGCTTCAACCAGATCGCTCAGGCCGTCGCTATCGGTATCGGCCAACCGCTGGTTAAAGCGCATCCCTTCATTGGCGCGCTGCGCCTCGAAGGCATCGCTTAGGCCATCGCCATCGGCATCCCACGTGCTCTCATTCGGATCGACTTCGCGGCGGAGGCCATCAAAGTCGGCGTCGGGCAGCGCCGGGAAGGCAATGTTGCCACCCCAATCCATCCGTACAAACTCGTCGAGCGTTGCGGGAAAGACATCGAACACGACGCTATCGGCCAAGCGACTGTTATAGCGTTGCACATCATCGTACGCGCCGCACCAGAGGATGATACAGCGCTTGTATGGCAGATTAAAGGCCGTATTCATCCAAAGCGCCGTCGAGCGGTTAATCCCTGCTGGGAAGGAGAAATCGACAAAGCGCGGGTATTCACTCTGGATCGGCGGCCAGCCCGGTGAGACAGCGAGGTTCTGCTCGTGTGTGGCCAGCGAAGCCGCGCCAGAGACGCGCTGAAGGGCTTGCCAATCGTTCCACGGGTTGCCAAACCAGCGATTGCCGATCCGGTTAGGATTCCATGCCAGATTCGGATATATAGTCGCGCTAAAACGGAGCGGGTTCCACGCCGTCATGCCGGATGCCGGATTGACTAACCCTAGACTAGTGCCGCCTATCGTCGGGCGCACGGTCAAGTAGCGCGATTCATCAACGATAAAACGCGCGATCTGCTGGAAGAGCCACGTTGAGAACGATGTAGCGCGGCCTAAGATGAGCGAGAGGATTACCGACAACACCGCATCGATAATTGTAATGACGGCTACGATGATGAAGCCGACCTTGGGAATAAAGGCCAGCGCGGTCAAGAACACGATCCACGCCACTTGCAAGATGGTGGTGATAATCAATTGCGCCAGCGCCACGCCCGACAACTGGTTTGCGACCGCTTCGTAAATCGCCAAGCCAATCGTCGCCACGACCAACACCCCACCGACAAAGATGGTTAATGCTGCCGAAGCGGCGGTGATCTTCTGTAAACCAAACTTCGCGATCAACACAAGGTCAATGCCATTTTTGACAATCGTTGCCACCGATGATGTGACGTGGGCGACCAGTTCCATGCCACCGGCCAGCAACCAGCGGTTGAGTGCGGGTGAAAATTGGCCTAAGTGGGCCGTCGCTGCCAAGATCAAACCAGTCACCAGCGCAGCGGCGATGGCGCCATAGATTGCGTCGCCAGCCTTAGCCTTGAAGCTGGTCATAAACTTGCTCGAAACCGCCCACGCTGCTGCCGCGCCGCGCACCGAACTGATTGCCAACGACTTCACCACCCCGCCGATCATCTTCAACACCGAATTGGTGTCCGTCCCTTGCGCTGAGCCGAGCGCCGTGATGGCATGCTTAAGCGCGCCGGCGCCTTGCGCAGCCAGAGCGGTGTTGATTTGCGCCAACGACGCATCAGGGCTGGCAAAACCAACCATCGGGCGCTGTTCGCCATTAGCAACCAGCGCCATGACGCCTTGAATGAGCACCGCAAGGTAGTTGCGCAAGACGGTAAGCTGGCCTTCGCGCGTCTCTTCATCCGCGCTCGCCTGTCCGCGATGGCGATCGATAAAGCGTTGCACGGTTTGTTCAGGCGATAACGCGCGCCAATCGCCACCTGCAAACTCATAGCCGGTCATGCTCAGATAATTCGCGGTTTGCACTAGTACCGCATGCTGGCCGCCGGTCGCCAGATTCATGGTCAAGACCGTATCCGACCACGCAGCATTACTGCCCAAGCTATCCAAATTGAGCGCCCGGAAGGTTTCACTCCGCAGATGGAGGATCAACGGCTGGTGTTGGGCCGGTATCTGCACTAGCAGACTGCGGTTGAGCGTGGCGGCGTCACGAGCCAAACTGAGCGTATCGCTGCGCGTGTAGGCGCTAGCAAGAAAGATGTTGGGCAGATCCCAGCGTTCTTGGGCCGGCACGCCGCCATTGCTGAGGCGATGGAAGCGGTTGGCAATCGTCGCCGGCGAGAGATCGGCGCGCGCCCGCATAAAGCTCTGATTCAAACCGTTGATCAGGGCCAAGAGAGCGTCATCGCGGGCAACTGCATCGCCCTGCGCCTGCGGATCGGCCACCACCAACGCACCGGCCACCCCGTGGTCTTCACGCACCTGCATGCCGGTCAACAACCAAGGCTCGCTGTCGTAGACATGGATCAGGCCGGGCTGATCAAAGCCATCGACATCGTTCTTCATCTGCACCGCCCACACCAACCGCACACGATGGGCATTGCCCCATGCCGGCGCACCCTGATAGAGCATGCGCCCGGAAAATGCCACCCGCTCGCCGGTCTGGCCATCGGTGACAAGACTTAGCGGCACGTAGGCGACGATGGTATTGGCGTCAGACTGGCGCAAAGTAATGCCCTGCGCGCTTAGTAGCGGCGACGAGAGATTGCCGTTGCCGTTGTTGGTATATGGCGGCAGAGTCGCGAATGAATTGGCCGGGATCGAAATTTCCAGCAGCGGCAGCAGTTGGATGTCATCGGTAGTGCCGTTGCGATCCTGCACCTGCCCGGCGCTATCCTGCGGCCAATCGAACCGGCTCTGCGCATACCACAAGTGGCGCGTGTTTTGCGGACGCACCTGAATATCAACCGCCACCAACTGGTTCGGCGTCAGGTTGTCGAACTTGAGCCACAGCGCGCGATCGCCACGAAACGCACCCCGATCAGCCGAGTGAGTCAACGGCGAGAGATCGATCCGGTCGGGCACGCCATCGTTATCGTCGTCATAATCGAACGCATCAGGAGTGCCATCGCCATCGGTATCGCGCGCCTGCGCCAGATTGCCGCTCCGAATTACCTCAAGACTATCGAGCACACCATCGCGGTTCGTATCCTGCGCTAATGGATCGAGCCGCCAATCACGGCTTGCATACGTAAAGCCGGCTGCCTCGGCAAAATCGCTTAGCCCATCGCCATCGGTATCAGCATCAAACGGGCTAGTGCCGAGGAACTGTTCTTGGAAGTCGGTTAGGCCATCGCCATCAGTATCGCGACCATCATCAACGAACGACGCCGGCGTACCGGTTAGGGCAGTCGCGGCTTGCGCCGTTAGCGCCGTGAGACGAGCGGGGCCATCGGCAGCCACCTGCGGATTAGTGCCCAACAACGCCTCTTGCGCATCACTCAAGCCATCGCCATCGCTATCAACCGGCGCTTGGCCCCGCGCCTCACTCAGCCAGACATCGGCCAACAAGCGCGCCGCAGCCACATCGGGCGGCGCCGGCGCTGCGGCGGCCTGAGCGTGGGCTAACTCAGCTTGGGCTTGACGATACTGGGCAGTCTGGGCGGCCATCTCGGTCTGGGCAGCATCAACACGCTGTGAGGTCAGCAATGGGCCACCCACGAGCGCTGCAATCAACGCTACCGCCAAACCGCCGGTCAGCCGGCGCGAACCGCGCCAGCGGATTAAGATGGCAGTAGCGCCCAATCCTGCCAACAGAGCAGCGACCACCGGCCACGCAGTATCGCTGGCTGCGCGCAACCACCCTAGCCACTGCTGCCAAAACAGGGGCATATTCGGCGGCAACGGGCCGAAACCGGCAAAATCCATCGCCAACTGAGCGCGGCTAGATGGCTGATCACCACTGGCCGGCAAGATCAGATCCAGCATCTGCCGGGCCGGCAAGCCATTAGCATCAAGCCACAGCTCACCGGAGCCACTCAACCGGCTGTACTCATCAGCCGGGCGTAACTCAACCCCCGGCGGCAACCGGTTTGCCTGCTGCAACGCTGCCTGCTGGCGCTCGCGCAAATACCGCTCTAGCGCCATTGCATCGAGCTGGAAAGCGTAGCGCGTCACCACGCGCCCGGCCACCTCCTCCTCACCCAACGGCTGCACGTTGCGCACGGCGTTCAGATACCCCAACACATCACCGCCGGGCGCAAAGAGATCGCCAAGACCACGATACTCTTCCCACTCACCCTCGTTTTGGCGCAGCCATGTCTGCCCGGCAATGATGCGCAGCGTCACACTGCCTTCACCGGTCTGCACATTACCGCCCTGCGACCACAACCGCAGTTCGATCGTCTCTGCCGGCATATCAGCCTTGCCTTGCAAGTAGATTTCATGGCGTTCGGGCGGGCGACCTGCATTAGCCGGCATGGCGGCGGGGTCGGCGACAATAGTGGCCGTTGCATCAAACCGGTAGCTACCGGCGCTAAGCGCGCGCTGCCATGCGGCGCGAATTGGATCGGGGTTAGCCACCGGATAGAGGCGCACCGCAATCAATAGCAGCAAGAGAGAAACGAGCGCAATCGACCAGCCTGACACAGAGAGGAACCAATGGCGCTGCTGGCGCATAGTGAAAGCCTCCAAAACATCGAGCAGTGGCGAATACGGGCGACGAACGAGCGGGACAATGTTTTGGAAATACCGAGAGCGGATGCGCGCCGATAGAGGAGACTGAAACGTACCGGTTCGTTATCCGATGGCAGCACCAGCCGGAGGTGTGGGCTATCTGCCCATGGCGCGCAGAGGATACTGTTGAAGGTACATGCCGGTATACGCTAGCGGCAGCGCCAGATGGAATTAAAGCAAGTGACGATCTCCTTTGCGCAACATGACGATTTCTTGTTCGTTAGCGTACAAGCTTGGCGTAACAAAAACATTACAAGCGAGGAAGGCAGAGTCTCTGCGGTGCGTTTGGGGGAATAGTAGAGCGGCAGTTTCATTGTCGCCCTCGATACCGGCGCGACGTCGTTGCACCAATACACCCCAATTTTGATTGCATATTGCATGTGGCTATACGCGCCAAGCGCTTGACACCACCCCTTGATATACCTCGATCACCCGCGCTACCAACCGCGCTGGCGCAAACCGCTCGGCCATGGCGCGCCGGCCACCGGCGATGATCCGTTCCCGCAATGCCTGATCGTCGAGCAGGCGCAGCATGGCATCGGCCAACGCCGGCGCATCGTTGTACGGTATCAGCAAACCGTCTTCGCCGTCACAAATGAGTTCGTTGATCACCGGGATATTGGTGCTAACCACCGGCACCCCGGCGGCCATGCCTTCCAATACCGGCAACCCAAACCCTTCATAGCGCGAGGGGAAGGGCAAGACGGCGCTGGCCCGCAAGAGGGCTAATTTCTGCTCTTCGCTCAGCGTGCCGAGAAAGTGGAGGTTGGCGGCGACACCCAGCTCGCCAGCGAGCCGTTGCAGTTCTGCCCGTTGGGCCGGGTTGTGAGTGACGAAGACAAAACTGGCTTGCGGGTAACGAGCAATGATCGCTGGCATTGCTGCTACCAGCAAATCATAACCTTTGCGCGGGGTAAGCTGGCCGATGTAGGGAATGACCGGCGGCGTGAAGGGTGTTTCCAACGCCGGCGCCGGCCCTTCCATAAACACCATGTCGAGCCAAAGCGGAACAACCGTCATCGGTTGGGTGAAACCCAGTTCGCGCAGCACCTGCGCTTCGTGCTGCGAGCAAGGGATGAAGGCGGCTACGTCGCGCAAGGGGTGGTGAATAGCATAGTTGCGCCAATGATCGCGCCACTGCCAGTCGCGCAGGCCGCGCTTGACCAGTTGCGGCAAGGTGTAGATCAGCCTTTCTGGGTGGATCGGCGATTCGTATGGCCGCTCGCGGTCGGTCACCAGCCAGCGATCATGGTACGGGCCGAGCCACGTCCACACCACCGGCACTCCACGCCGGCGCAGCCAGCGCACCGCTTGCAAAGCCAGCACGTTACGCGGGTGAATGACATGCGCGACGTCGGGCAGCGGCAACGACTCTAGCGCCGCAATCGTCTCGCGCCCCGGCCAGAGCTGCGGCCTCACCCGCCGCACCACGATGCCATCAATCTCTTCAGCCCGCTCCGTTAGGCCAAGGTGCGGTTGATCGGGTTGCCAATAGGTCAACGCCATCACCTCATGGCCGGCTGCCACCAATGCTTGGCCAAGCGTCCGTTCGGGCCAGTTGCGAAACGCGCGGCTCACGCCGCCTAATCCAATAATCAAAATCCGCATCGTCTTTTCCCGCTGCGTTCGCTTGGGGCACTGCTACACTCCGATCGTCGCCCGATACACTGCCTCGATCCGATCGACCACCGCCGGCCACGCAAATTGCGCGGCCCACGCCGGGGCCGCCGCAGCCATTGTTGCCCGCCGAGCCGGATCGCTCAGCAGCTCGTTGACCGCAGCCGCCAACGCTGCCGGATCGCGTGGCGGCACTAGCAGGCCGGTCTGACCCTCGGCCACCACTTCCGGGAAGCCGCCAAACCGGGTGGCCACGACCGGCAACCCGCACGCCTGCGCTTCGACTGGCCCGATGCCGAAGGTCTCGCTCGCATAGCTGGTCGCTACCAGCAGATCGACCGATGAGTAGAGCGCCGGCAATTGCTGGCGCGGCACACTGCCCAAAAAGCGCACGCGCTCGCTCAGGCCGAGTTCACCGGCGATGGCGGCAAGCCTTGAGCGATCTTCACCATCGCCGGCAACCAACAACACTGCCTGCGGAATCTGAGGCAGGGCGCGAATAGCCGTCTCTACTCCTTTCCACGGTTGCAGGCGGCCTACGAAGAGCAGCAGCGGCGCGGTTGCCGGCAAGCCAAGCCGCGCGCGCAGGGCTGGATCGGGTGGTTGCGGGTGAAAAAGGTTTGTATCAATCCCGTTGAAGACAACTGCCGGCGTGAATCCGTAGCGCCCGGCGATAGTCTGGGCATTGAACCGCGAGCACGAGACGGCTGCGTCGGCTTGCCGGGCCAGCCAGCGATCGCCGCGGTAGAAGTCTTCACCGTGGCAGCCGAGAATTACCTTCGCGCCGCTGAGCCGGCGAGCCAGCAACGCCGGTAGCAGGTCGTACGGTTTTTGCAGGTGGATGATCTGGTAGTTGCCGCGCGCCAGCGCCGGTAACGCCGCTACCGCCATCGTCAACCGTTCGAGTAGCTTGGCTTCGGCGTAGGCCCGGCGCAACGGCGGCAGCGCTTGCCAAAACCGGCGCGAGATGAAAGGAAAGGTATACACCCGCGCGCCGGTGTCTAGTTCACGCCGCGGTCCCACCCCACCCAGAATGTCAACCGCATGGCCGCGTTTCACTAACTCGCGGGCCAGATCCCAGACAAAACTCTCGACGCCGCCAATCTTGGTGGTTGTGGTCAGATTGTAGAGTGCGATCCGCATCGTTCACCAGATGGTGTAGAGCGTCAATTTCATGGCTACAAAGAAGGTCAAGGTGAGAGCGAGGTAGAGCGCCAGCCGCCAGCGTTGCTGCGCCGTCTCGCCGGTAAGGATATGATACGCCACTAGCACCGCCACCAGCGGATAGGTAAACATCCAGATCCGTTCTACCTCGCGATTAAACAGGCCGCTCAACCACATGCCGAGCACCAGCGCGCCAAGCGCGCCGAGGAGCGCCGCCCACGCTGGTTGCCAGCGTTCACTGCGCGCCCGCATGTAAAGCGCGCTCAGCGCTGCCAAGGCCCACGGCGTCACAAAAACGAGGTACGAAACCAAATTGGCGGCGGCGAAGCGCAGGTAATAGTCATAGCTCGGTGGCAGGAACGGAGTGGGTGGCGGGCCGTACTCGCGGAACCGCCCCATCATCTCACCGTTGATCTGAGTAGCCGTGCGCGCGGCGCTGATCACGTTGAAGCCGGTGGCTCGAAAAATGAGCGCGTAGATCGTTACAATCACGCCAGCAGCAATTGCGCCTTGGCGGACGATCGCTAGCAGGGTTGATCGCCAGCCTGCTTGGGGACTGTGGCGGGCTAGCGCCAAAACCGCTGCTGCCACCCCAAAGAAGAAGAGCTGGGTCGCAGCGTAGGTCATAAAGAGCGCGGCAGCGATGCTAAGACCGGCAACCACGGCTAACCACGGACGGTATGGCGGTTCTAGGGCGAGGAAAAAGGCCGCTGCGCCGGCAGCGATGAGCAGGCTAAACACGCCATCGAGTGAAGTGACGCTGTAGACCATTTGGCCGGGCAAGGCTACCGCTAGCATCCCGGCAGCCAACGCTAACCGGCTACCGCCGAGCCGCCAGCCCAACCACACCGCTACTAACGGCAGTAACGCCGTCAGCCCGATCGTAATCCAACTCGTTGCTACCGGACCCGGCCCGAAGACCTGCTCGATCAACCACAAGAACAGGATCGCGCCCGGCGGGTGGGTGCTGCCATGTACTGAGAGCGTTGGCGCAATAGCCTCGAAATTGGCCATAAAGCCTAGTGGATCGCCGGCCACATACGGCGTGTCACGTAGGTATTCGTAAGGGCTATCACGGAAGAGTGCGATCGGCGCGTCAGGGCCGTGAACAGCAATGTCAAATGCGACTGGCAAGATGAATGCGCCGAGCAGGGTGTACACAACTACCGGAACCGGTTGCAAGGGCCGCGCTAACCAGCGCCAGCCAATGGCAAACCAGAGGATAGCGAAACCGATCGGGACAACGACCCACCACGTCGGCGAAGGATCGATCCGTGCCATAAGTGGCCATACGCCACTGTATCCACTAATACGCTGTAATAACCAGACCGTGCCAAGTAGTGCAACACTCCAAAAGATGACTCCCGCCAATTCATTCCATGGTCGCCACGCGTTCAGCCACTGCGCACCGGCCAAACCGATGACGCCTGCCCACACGCCGGCTACGGTAGGTAATGCCCAGCGTAACGTCCCGGCGCCAAACGGCACCAAACCTCCGGCAAGGGTATACACGACCAAACTACTCACCAGCGTTACCAAGCTGGTGGCGAACAGTAGCGGCACACCGCTCAGATGTAGTAGTGCCAGCCAACCGATCGCCAACGCCAACCCGGTTGCCAACCCAGCCGGAGCGGGTGTGACCGCCCCGGCAGCAGCTAGTGGCGTTACACTCAGCCCGTGAAATGGCACTCCCAACCAGCGCGGATTGTTCGGATCGCGCACCGCAGCGCTCTGAATAGCCACGCACACATTTGCGCCCGTCTGCTGGTCAGCGCCGGTCAAGATGGTATAGCGGCGCAGCTCTGGCGCTAGCGGCACTGTGACCGGCGTCGCTTGACCGGCCACTAGTGTCACTGTCTCAGTGCCGAGTGAACGCGCATACGCGCCAGCCAACCACACCGTTGCCAAGCTACGCGGCGCATAGCCAACCCCCTCGGCGCATATCTGACTGTCGCCGTCTGTCCAGCGAAAATCGCCCCCTTCGCCGGTTTCGACCTGATTGAGACCGGCCAGCAGCCACCGGCTCGCGCTCGCCGGCGCAACTGTCAATGGCCAGCCAGCATTGGCAACCAACCAATTGAGACCAATCACAACGAGAGCGATGGTTAGATATGCAGCCGTCGCTTGGGCTAGCGCCAACCTACGCGGTTCGTGGAAGGTATGCCATACTTGGCTAAGTTTTGCCATGCGTTTTCGCATCTGTAAAGACATCGAAATACAACGTCTCTACTATCAAACGAAGCGGGTATCATGAAACGCTGCGGGCGAATGCCCCTACACGACACGGGCCGGCCCATTGCCTCTTATGGAGTGCAGCAGATTGGCTGCTGCGCTCTATATTATTGTGGGCTAATCCTTTCACCTGCGCGTTGCCCGCCGCCTACCCTCAAATCAGCCGTTGGATTACCCGCTGAAACGGCAACCGCCACTTCAGCATCTGCGCCCGATCGGCCGGGTCAAGCCCGCCGAGCAACCGAAGCGCCAGCAGAAAGATCAATGCGCCAATCGCAGCGAGGGTGAGTAACTGGAGGGCTACCCCAAGGCGCGTAACCAGACCAATCTCGCCGGCGGGCAAGCCAACCAGACTGCGCATCGCGGCCACCGCCACCCCCATGATTGCCGCTGCCACGCTCACCCGCAGGGTAAAGCGCCACGGCCAACGCAGGCTTAACAATCGCATGCCGGCTAACGTTACCCACAACCCGGCAGCTACCCGCGCCACGCCAAACGTGAGCGCCATGCCGATTAGGCCATATTGCGCCGGCAACCAGAAGGCCAATGCTACAACCGTGACCAGCGCCACCAACCGGGACACGATGACCGTTCCTAGCCGTTCGTGAACCATCAGCGCATTATGGGCCGTGGTCAACATACTCTCACTAAACAGGCATGGGGTTAGCACCCACACAATTGGCGCGGCATCGAGGTACTGCGGGCTGATCACCAACAAGCCCGGCTCGGCCAGCAAGATTAAACCCACCCCGCCGGGAACCATGAGCAACAACTGCAACCGCACCAGCGATTGATACGCTCCATTGGTGGTGCCGCCTTCGCCTTGCCGCACTCGCGTGAACAGCGGCACCTGCACCCCAACCATTGGCGTGTAGAGGTAACTGAGCGCCATGCGCACCAATAACGCGCCGGCTGCTAATAATGACACATCGCGAATGTCACTGTTAAAAAAGTTGATGAACTCGAAGCTGGCGATAAAATCGGTTGCCGTCATCAGGTACGAGACGGCGGCATAGCGCGCAAATCCGAGAGGCAACGCACGGCGCAGATCGCGCATAGCGTCGCGGAGATCGGCCAACAACCCCGGCCCCGGCTCCATCTCCAGCCCAGCCTGCAAACGCCATACTTGCCAACCGGCTAGCGCCACCGCAATCGCTGGCGCCAGCACCATCGCCACCAGCACACCGAGAATATCCCACCGGTCGGGCAAGGCCAGAATTGCCACAACTACTAATATCTGCGGCAACAGACCGGCGGCTAACGCAATGCTATTCCATGCCTTCTGACGGAAAAAGCTGCTGAGCACCGCCATCAGCAGGTCGTAGAGCGCACCTAAGCCGAGGAGAATCACGATTGCGGCGATAATCAGCCAGTGAAATTCGGCTACGAATTGGCTTAGCTCAGCACGCGCTGCCGCCTCGACCACCACTTCGCCGCCAAGCAAGCCTTGCAGATAGCGTTCAATCTGGCGATGGCTCAGCGCCAAACCGAGCGCAATCACCAGCAAGATCGCCAGTTGCAAGGTCGCCACCAGTAAGAAGAGCCGCCGCGCTGCCCGCGCGCCGCCAGATCGTTCGGTTTCAGGGATGTATTTGGGCAAAGCGCGGGCAATGCCCAGATCGAGCGCCGTGCCGAAGAGGTTACTCGCCCCGCGCACGAGGGCAAGCAGGCCAAAACCGGCCTGCGAGAGCTGATTCAACTTGATCAAGGTCGCGATGACTTCGGCCAGCAATCGTAGCGGCGCAAAGAGGGTGTTCCACCACACCGCCCGCGACACTTGCGTCGCCAACGACGGACGCTGCGCTGTCATGCGCCCTCCTTGCGCAAATCGAGTTCGAACATACCGGTGTAGAAGCGTCGTTGCCAGCGATAGGCCGCCTGTTCCAACCCAATCTGCCGTAACGCAGCCCGCGCAGCCCGTCGCCACGGACGCCGGCTCGGCAACTGCCCGGCCAGTAGCGCCCGCTCACGCAGATCGGTCACAGCAAAACCCAACCGCTCACACAGCCGCACTAGCTCGTGGTAGTGAAAGTAGTGCATCGCGCTCAAGCGCTGCATATCGCGAAACGCCGCCCCGCGCTTCGCGCGCCCGCGTAGCGCAATCAGCGCCTCGGCCACCGGTCGCGGCAACCAGTTGATCCCGCGCATATGGTAGTGCGGATCAATCCATGCCCGCCGGTTGATCGCCGTGATCAGCGCGTGACCTCCGGGCCGCAGCACGCGCGCGATTTCGCGCAACACTGCTACCGGGTCTTGCACGTGTTCCAACACATCCCACGCTACCACCAGATCGAAGGCAGCGCTTGGCAATGGCAATCCCTCGCCGGCGGCATTGATAATCGGCAAGCGCAGGTCATAGCGAGCTGCGCGCAACCGAATAATCCGGCAGTAGGCAGGATTATACTCGCACGCTGTCACCCGCGCGCCGGCCAGCGCTGCCGCCACTGCAAAGCCGCCCATTCCGGCGCCAAGGTCGAGCACGCGCGCGCCGCGCAGATCGCCAATCGTCGCGCGCGCCTGCGCCAAACGCTCGTCTTGATAACGCTCTTGCTGCAACCGGCGCTCGCGCCATGCAGCAAAATCACGCCGCCACTTCATGTGTTGCAGCCACGGATCAATCGCCGCTGCAAGTTGTTGATCGATGTCGGTCATACCACTGCTATTCTCGTTTTCACTATCTCAGGGGCTGTAGGCACACTACGTTGCTGTGTGCTCAGTACACAACAACGCCGCACTGACCCTTCACGCGGCTCGCAATGACGTGTGCGCAAGAGGCGCCAACCGGCGCGCCTCGCTCCCTCAATTCCCCTGCACTGGCGAGATGCTGATCCGCATCACCCAGAGCCATAGCGCGCTGCCAAGCGACAGCGCCAGCGTCGCTAACACAAACAACCGCCCCGGCCAGCGAACCCACAGCCGGTCTGCCATGATGGCCCACGCCAGACAGATCACCGGAATCAGATAGAACAGTTGCTTGTCAACCATCGAAATCCGGTAGCCGGCTAATAAAAACAACAGCGCTACCGTGCCCCACGCCGATACTACCAGCCACAGCAAGGGCTTCGTGCGCATGGCCCAATAGCCCGGAATGAAGAAGATCAGCGGAATTGCCAGCCCGTAGTAAAGGTAGTGGTTCGGCCAGAGGTGATAGCCGAGATGCGGCACAAACGACCACAGATACTCGTGAAACGGCGGGCGCGAGACGCCGACTGTCTCTGGGCCGCGCGTGAAGACGGTCGCTAGGTATGGAATAGTGCGTTCCACAATCGGCTGGAAATATTGGCCATAGTAGATAGCAATCGCTAGTCCAATCGCCGCCCCCGCCGCTACCCACAACGGTTGCAATCCCGGCAGCAGCTCTCGCCATTCCGGCCCGCGCCGCGCGTTCAACCAGATCAGGATCGTAAAGACCACCAAAAATACGCCGGTGAAGACGCCAGTGACGGTGTAGACAAGGAAGGCCAACACTAACAGCGGCACAAACCAGAGCTGCACCTTCCATTCGCCGATCCGATCCCATGCGAGCAAGATGGTGGTTTGCACCAACAGATTGAGCCACAAGCCGGCGGCAGTCGGCACATTCCCCCAGATATGGAGCAGATAGGTGACTGGCAGCACTGCGTATGTCACTGCTGCCAGCAGCGCCGCGCGTTGGCTGAATCCTGCCTTGAGCGCAATCGCCGCAATCAACACTACCCGCGACATATCCATGAGCAGGCTCACAAAGTTGGCCGTTATCTCCATTGGCCACGGGAAGATGGCGTAACTCGTCGCCAAAATGTGGAACCAAGGCGAATAGGGGATCACCGGCGGATTGCGCCCCCACTCGGCCACCGGCATGGTAGTTTCGTTGAGAGGGCTGTTGACGCTGTAGTAGAGCGGCAATGCGCCATCGTAGATAATGCGCCGCGCCTTATCCATGTGCCAAAACACATCGATCCCGACATAGTAAGGGTAGAGCATGCCGATCGCCTTGAGCCAAAACCCTACCAGAAAGACGATCAGCAGCGCGGCGGTAAACGCCGGTGAAACCTCAGCCCCGGTCTGGCGCATCAGCCAACGGGTCAGCGGGCGCATAACAACCGTTACGATCAGGCTGAGGAGCGTCAACGCTGCCAACCGGTCGATCATCTGTCCGCTGGGGAAGCGATACACAACCAACACCCAACCGGCTGCAATGACGGCCAGTGTCAACCCGGCTGCCGCCCAACCGGTAGCGTCAAGGTACCAACGCTGCCGGATACCGGTCGTGAGCAGCGCCAGACAAGTAAACATCCCTAGCACAATAAACAGCGCCAGCCCCAGCGCAGCCGGCGGTGGCGTGATTGTGACCAGCATGGAGGTCGCCGCCGGCGCAACCGAGACCTCAGCCACGAGCACCCCTAGTGGCCGTGGATCACGATACGGGTCAGCGCGCAAGGTCAGATTCAGATCGCCGCCATTCATCAATGCTGCCGGAATGAGAAGCTGGATACGCCGCAATTGTGGCTGCTCAGGCAATTGTGCCAGTTCGACTCCATTGGCGCTGAGCCGCGCATTGACCGGCGAACCGTCAGGATGCGCAACCACGGCATTAAGCCGCACGATCCAGTTTCCTTGCCCCAAGCGCGGGAAGACGATCTGGCTTTGATCAGTGCTCCACCGGTAGGTGCGAGCCGGGGCCAACTCGACCGCCAGCGGCACGCCAGCCGGCGGCGCTTCCCCGCCGACCAGCGGCGATACCAGCTCGAAGGTAAGCGTTGGCGCAGCGGCAATGTGAGCTGGAATTTTGACAAACATCTCAGTGCCGCTGCGGCGTGGCATCTCTAGCCGAACACCGTTTACCGCAGCCGCCGATTCACGCAACAGGATGAGCGGATCGGCTTCTGGGCGTGCGATAATCCGCGCCAACCAGACCCCTTTGCGCCCACCGGGCACAGTGGCAGTAGCCGACCCTGCCGGCCACTCGAAGCGTTCATACGCTCCGGCTGCATCGATCTCGCGCCCGTTGAAATCGACCAAAAAAGCGCCATCGCGGTTGTCGCCAATATCAACCGTTACCAACGGACGCACTGCATAGCCGGCAACTAGCGTCACTACAGTGATGATCGCCAGCCAGAGTGCCGGGAGCGTGACGCCGGGCAACCGGCGCGCTTGGCTGCCAGCGGCTACCCGCAAGTTGATTCGTTTGATGAGCGAAGAAGCCATCGTTATCTGTCTCATTTATCTCGCACAGCATCGCCACGCGACGGTGCAACCATCGCCGCATTGTACCATGCAAACTCCATGCTATAATCACGCGCGGCATCGATCGCCGGAAACGAGCATGGCACAGATTATCGTCGGCATTTTACTCTTACCAATCATTATCTACGCGCCGGGCTGGGCGCTAACGCGGGCTATCCCGGAACTGGGCGCCAACGACAGCCTTGAGCGCCACTTCGAGCGCTGCCTGATCGGCGCGCTCTGGAGCGGGTGGCTGGCGTTGGTCTTGGCTAGTTTCGGCGTCTTTGCGCTCTGGCTGCATCTGGGCATCACGCTTGCCGTCAGCGCCGGCTTGGTTTGGTGGGCGCGCCGGCGTCTGTCGTCGCGCCCTGCCCTGCCGCGCGCTACCGCGCGCGACTACTGGGTGTGGTTTGGCACCCTGCTGGTGCTGGCGCTGCTGGTCGCCCGCCCCTTCGAGGTCATCCTCGGCGTGCGCGATGCCGGTGTCTACGCCGTTACCGGGTTTGCCATTGCCCGCACCGGCAGCATCGTGCAGCGCGATGCCGTCGTTGCCGAGCTAGGCCAAGCGGCGCAGAGCAGCGACCCGGCGCTCCGTGAACCGGCTGAACAGGCGATCAGTAATTTCATGATTGGGCAAGCCCGTGATCGCTACATCGCAACCCGCTTGCGCGCGGCCGGTTTTCTTATAAATGAGGGAGAGCTGGCTCAAGGCCGGATTGTGCCGCAGGGTTTTCATCTCTTTCCGGTATGGATCGGGTTGCTGACCTCAGCCGGCGGCCCGCTCTTCGGCCTCTTCGCAACTGGCCTGCTCGGCTTGCTAGGTGTGTGGAGCGTGGGCATGATCGGGCGCCGCCTCGCCGGGCCGTGGGTGGGCTGGTTGGGAATGGCACTGCTTGGCCTCAATGCGGTGCAAGTCTGGTTTTCACGCTATTCGACTGCCGAAACCACCGCCCAATTTTTGACGTGGGGCGGTTTGTATCTGTTTGCCAAATTCCATGATCGCGATCTGCCGGCGCGCGCGCGCATCGCGTATGCGGCCTTAGCCGGCATCGCCTTTGGCCAAGTCGCGCTGGCCCGGATCGATTTCTTTCTGCTGGCGCCAGCGATGCTTTACCTCGGCTATTGTTGGCTGAGCCGCCGCTGGCAGCGCACACAAACTGCGTTGGCGCTGGGCATGTTGGCGATGCTCATCCACGCCGCCTTGCACATTATCTTCATCGCCCGCGCCTATTTCTTTGATACTGGCTTTGCCCGCTTTCAAGATTTCGCCCTGACCTCGCTGATCGCGTTGCCCTTTCTCACCCCCGCAGTGCGCGAGGCGTATTTCACTTCGCGGTTCAGTGCCCTCGCCAATCCGTGGCGCATCTGGATCGAGCTGGCGTTGGTTGCCATTGCTCTCGCGGGGCTAATCGCGCTTCGGCGCAGCGGTTGGATCGAACGGCTTGAACGCTGGTTGGTTGTCCGCCGGCAGGGTTGGCAGAACGCTATCGCACTCGGCTTGTTGCTGTTGGCCGGCTGGGCCTACTTTGTGCGCCCGCAGATCATTGATGCCGACCTGCTTTTCAATACTCGCGGCGGCTGGAACGATCCGCTCACCCGTGACCCGGCGCTAGTGGCCGGCGATGTGCGCAGCGGCGTGATGACCCCCACCGAGGCACGGTTGCAGGCGGGCGTGGTTCTAACCGGACGGCCATGGGAAGCCGAACCCGATTTGGCTGCGACTGCCGCTTTGCGCGCCGAACTAGCCGCTGCGCGCGGGCCATGGCAGGGGCCGTTCTCTAACCAGACTCTCAACTGGTTGCGGCTCCAAGGCTATGTTGGCGCGCCGATCCGGCTGCCGCTGGTGCTTTACTACCAAGAATATCGCAGCATGAGCTGGTGGCAACGCATGTTGGCCGATCCTCGCATCTTCACCAGCGAGCCGGCTCCCGTCCAACCGAAAGAGCTGATCCCGCTGGCCGGTTTGGTGCGGGTAGGCTGGTATCTATCGCCACTCGGCGTGGTGCTGGCTGTCATTGGGTTTGCCCTCTGGTGGCAGCGCGGCCTGACTGCGGCCAGTTGGCTTATGCTGACTGTTGGCTTTCTCGGCAGCTTTTTCTATCTGCGCCAGACCTACGGCACCTCCGAGCAAACCTACATCTACATTCTGCGCCGGTTTGTGCCGATCGCGTACCCGATCTTCGCGCTGAGCGCGGCCTATGCGCTGGCAGCTTTAGCCGGCGCATGGCAATTCCGCCCTCTTGCCGCGCGCTGGCGGCAAGGGGTAGCTGCCGGCTTAGCCGGGCTGCTGTTGCTCTTTCTCGGCTGGACGGGACGCTACTATTTTGCGCATACCGAATATGCCGGTGCAGTGGCGCAGATCGAAACCATCGCCAAGCGTTTTACCCCTGAACGCGACATTGTGCTGTTGCGGGGCGGCGCGCCAATCTACAGCGACGCGCGCGATATTCCCGACCTGCTGGCGACGCCACTGCGCTTTGCCCACGATATTGATGCTTTTACCGTCAAGAGTGTTTCTACCGCACCGTATGCCTCGCTGCTGGCCGAACAGGTCAAGCGTTGGCAAGCTGCTGGCCGCACCGTCTATTTGATGCTAAGCGCAAGTGGCGGCAATCTTGCCCTGCCCGGCTTCCAGTTGACCTTTGTCGAATCGGTTGCTCTCGATCTCGCCGAATTCGAGCAACTGACCGACCAGAAGCCACAGAATGTCTCGCGTCTGACCCTGCCTTTCGCGATTTACCGGCTCGATCCGGTCGCTTCACCGCTCGTCGATACTGCCGCACCGCCACTCACCCCAACCTCGTTCGCCGCGCAGGTCAGCGGCTTCTACCGGCCCGAACAGAGCAACGACGGCTGGCAATATAGTTGGAGCAACGGCGAGGCCATTATCCGCTTGCCATGGCCGGCAGACGCCGCCACGCAGACGATTGCCATTGAAACAGCCGGCGGGTTGCGGCCAGCACACCTTGGCGCGGCTACGCTTTGCGTCAGCGCGCAAGCCGAAGACACCTTGTGGCCGGCCACCAGCGCACCAATTGTCGAGTTAGGTTGCTATCAGGTGGGCCAGCAGCCAACCATTGTGCGCGTTACTGTCGACCCGGCCCAAGTTTCTCCTGCTACCAGCGGCGCATTACTGCTGAGATTGACCGGCCCGGCGTGGATTCCGGCCAACGAAGATCCGCGCCTGACTGATCAGCGCGTGCTGCATGTGCAAATCGGGCGGATGTGGGTGGAATAGCGAGCAACAAATATGCCACTTGCCGTCCAACTCAGCATCTTGTGGTCCTTACTCCTGCTCGGCGCATTTTGGCTGGTCTCACATCCTGCGTTCCAACTCCCGACCATCGGCCAAGGCGCGGCAGTGACGCTAACCATCACCGTCGCTCTGTTTGTGCGCCTGTTTGCAAACTGGCTACTCCCGGTTGGCGCAATCTATGACATTGCATCATACCAAATCATTGGCGAGCTAGTGCTGGCCAATACCGACATTTACACCTCCGAGCGGGCTATATTTCGTTATCCGTATCTTCCGCTACACATGTACTGGAGCGCATTTGCGCTCTGGTGGAGCAACACGAGCGGAATCGATTTTGTGCGGCTTGTGCGTCTGCTACCCATTATCGCCGATGTCGCGATTGTTGGGGTCTTATTGATCGCTAAACCTGCTTTGCCGGCCTTTGCGCAATGCTTCCGCATTGCGTTTATGTATGCACTTAACCCGCTGCCAGTCTTTGTCGCCGCTTACCATGGCCAATTTGACGCATTACCGGCTGTGTGTCTATTGGTTGCGGCCATCTGGCTGTGTGATCGTCCAACCTTGAGCGGGTTAGCGTTAGGAGCCGGCATTCTGGCCAAATCGTGGCCAGTGTTAGGTGTGCCGGTATTGCTGGCCCAATCGCGCCCTTGGCGTCACCGAATTACCCTGCTGTTCGGAATGCTGCTGGTGCCGCTGATCGGCGTTATCGTCTACGCATGGCTCTTTCAAGCCAACCCAGTGCGCGTTGTGCAGACCGCGATGGGATACAATCGCGGAATTGGCATCTGGGGGTATACTTACGCTTTCCGCTTGTGGCAGGATTTGACCGGCGACAAAGCAGTCATGCACTGGATTATTGCCAATGGTCGCTGGTTCACGCTAGGGGCATTAGCCATTGTTTGGTGGATGCGCGCCCGGCACGAAGCGCCGGTGGCAGGCATCGCAACCACGTTGGTTAGTTTCTTTGCTTGCACCCACGCCTTTGCGATCCAGTATCTGATCTGGCCGGTTGCTTTTGCCCTGCTTGCTAGTGACATCCAATGGCTGCGCCGTTATACACTGGCCGCGTATCTCTATATGGTCACAGCCTACAGCATGCTCATTCTTGACATGACGATCATCAAGCTGTTACCTCAACCATTCGGCGATCACCTGATTATCGTATTGGGCTTGCCGGCGTGGGTGGTATGTGTGGCTTGGTTGGCAGCGCGTTGGCAAAGGCCGCCGCTGAGGCCAATACCTTATAACGTACCCGCCACACCACCGGCGCGAGACATTGGCTAGCACCCATCATCACTTCACGGCTGCCACCGGCGCTTCAAGGAAGAATCGCCCCTCGGCATCATCATACGCGAAGAGTTCGGCGTAGCGCCCCCACTCAAGCGCAATGTCGAGTTGCCGTTCGGCCACCTCTGGCGGGAATTCCGGTTCGAGCGCGGTGAGTAACACCTCCCAGCGCAGCGATTGGTTATCGGCAGCGGCAATCATGCGCAACATCCAGCGGAAGAAGGGCAAGCGTCGCAAGCGTGAAGCAAAGATCTCTTTGCGCGTCTGGATGCTCGCTTCGGCAAAGGCTTCCCCTAATGGGGTGAGGATCAGATTGCCGCTCTCGACACGGGCAAAGCCGAGCAGCTCAGCGGCCTCGATCAACGGCAGCAACTGGTCGAGATCCAATCCCAACTCGTCTTGCAGTTTTGCAATCGGGTCACGCTCGTCATCAGTGGCGTTGGCTTGCTCGAGCAGACCGGCCAGCGCCGTCACTGCTGCCGCCGGCAGCAAGCGCGTCTGCCCGTTTTGCCCCGGCTCGGTGCCGTATTCGATCGCTTCGGGCTGGGTTTGGCCGGCCAGCACAGCGTATACGCGCGCTACCAGCGCGGCAAAGGCGTCGGATTTACGATCGCGTGGATGGGGAAGATTAACCGGCACCTCGGCCACAATCCGGCCCGGATTTTTGTCCATTACCACGATCCGGTCAGCCATGAAAACCGCTTCTTCGATATTATGGCTGACCATTAACACTGCCCGAATCTTGAGACTGCCCCCCGTCCACAACTCGAGCACTTCACCGCGCAGCGTCTCGGCGCTGAGAACATCGAGCGCGCTGAACGGCTCATCGAGGCAGAGCAGTTCTGGATCAACGGCCAGCGCGCGGGCAATGCCTACCTTTTGCCGCATACCGCCTGACAACTCGCGCGGGTAGGCTTGCTCGAAGCCGTCGAGACCAACCAGATCGATTAACTCCACGGCTCGCCGGCGCGCATCCTCATCGGCGACTCCTCGCGCTTTGAGCGCCACCGCGACATTCTCTTCCACCGTGAGCCACGGAAAGAGGGCAAAGGTCTGAAAGACGATGGTCGCATACGGGTTCACCCCCTCCAGCGCCTTTCCTCGATAACGCACCAAGCCTTCGCTAGGCCGGTTGAGACCGGTGATAATACGCAAAAGCGTGCTCTTGCCACAACCCGACGGGCCGAGCAAGGCCACAAATTCGCCCTCGGCAATCGTCAAGTTCACATCTTGGATGGCTGTGAACTGGCGCGCGCCACGCCCATAGCGCTGCGCTACCCCCATCAGTTCCACCAACGGCTTTGGCTGGGCTTGATGCATAACTCTGTTCTCCAAGCTATTGCTATCTACAATCTCGCGCTGATCTAGGCTATTCCATCCGGTACTTCGTCTCGGCTAAGCGGTACAGCCGCCGCCAAACCAACCGGTTGATCGTGACCACCGCGACAATCATGGCTAACGTCGCGGCAAACAGGCCGGCAAAATCACCCGCAGCCGTGGCCGCAGCAATCTGCGCGCCAATGCCAATGGTCTGGTAGGTTTGCTGGTTGAACACAACGTATTCGGCGACGATGCTGGCATTCCATGCGCCGCCGCTCGCAGTAATCAGCCCCGTGATCAAGTATGGAAAGAGACCGGGCAAGATCAGTGTGCGCCAGCGTTCCCATCCGCGCAGTTGGAGCAACTCGCTGGTAAAGCGCAAATCTTGCGGGATGGCGGCAGCGCCGGCAATCACATTGAACAGGATGTACCACTGCGTGCCCAACATCATCAGCGCAATCGCCGCTAGATTAAGCCCGCCGGGAATCGCTAGCAAGGCCAGCACAAGCACCGGAAAGAGGGCTGTAGCAGGTATAGAGGCGGTGATTTGCACAATCGGCTGCAAGATCGCGGCTGCGCGCGGGCGAGTGCCGATAAAGACCCCCACCGGCACCGTCCAAACGAGAGCGATGGTCATTGCCGTCACTACGCGCAGCATTGTTGCGCCCACGCTGAGCACAATTTCACCCCACTGCGCCAGTGGCACGCTCAACAGCAGCACGCTGCCTACCCAACCGCCCCAGCCTACCACTACCACACTCGCTGCCAGCATGACCCACCCCAACCACGAGCGTTGGCTTGCAACGCTGAGATATGGATCTGGAGCTGGATGGCGGCTCAAATGGCGCGCAATGAAGCGATCAATCCTGCCCGCTAAACTGCCAGCCCAGCCGGCCAACGCCGACTGCCGGATCAAATCATAAAACCATGACTGCGCTTCATCGTCATCACGCTCGATCATCTCTAACCGAAATTGGCTCGCCCACGCTAGCAACGGTCGCCAGATGAACTGATCGAGCACAACAATTACTACTACCAGCGTTAGAATGCCCCACCCAATGGCGGCCAGATCGCCAGCGTCAGCAGCCGTATGTAGAAACGCGCCCAACCCCGGCAAGCGAAAGTCTCGCTCGCCCAGAGTGAAAATTTCGGCAGCCATAAGGAAAAACCAACCGCCAGCCCAGCTCATCATACTGTTCCAGACCAACGCCAAGGCGCCAAAAGGAAATTCGAGCGTGGTAAACCGTTGCCAGCGTGAGAAGCGAAAGATGCTACTTGCTTCGCGCAGCTCGCGCGGGATTGTGGTCAACGACTGGTACCACGCAAAGGTCATATTCCAGACTTGGCTGGTAAAGATCAGCACTACTGCTGTCAATTCAACTGCCACCGCTTCGGGCAAGATTGTGCTGAGGCTGAGCAAGACCACCGGCAGAAACGATAAAATCGGCACACTTTGTAACACATCAAGCAGCGGGATGAGTACCCGCTCGGCGCGCGCATTGTAGGCCGCGATGTAGCCGTAAACGAGAGTGAACAGCAATGAGAGTGCGTAAGCCAAGGCCATCCGCCCAACTGAACGCAAGGCGTAAAATGGCAATGCGCTGAGCGATAAGCTGATCTCCGGCCCTCGCACTGTCTCCGGCGCGCTCCCGGCTGCTCCGATCGCTAAAGCCAGCAATCCAATCAACACTAGCAATAGCCATACATCGGCGCGGGTCAGCAGTGATTGCGCCGGAGGCGCGGGGGTGAAGGTACGCGGTTTGAACATAACGCTATCCTCAAAACAGTCAGAATATCAAGACGCCCAGCGGTCACCCGCATTGCCCCCTCGCTTTTGGTTGTTTCCTAGATTCGCTTCGCGTCTTTGCGGTTTATCACAGTCCCAACAACCACGTCGCCAATGAGAAGTAAATCAATACGCCGCCAATATCCGACAAGGAAGTGACCAGCGGGCCGCTCGCCGTGGCCGGATCGAGGCCTAACCGGCGCAGAATGAAGGGCAGCGACATGCCGATTAGGCTCCCCATCAGCACCAACACGAGCATCGTGAGCGAGACGACGCCGGCTACGTGCCAGCCAACCCGAATCACACCCAATAGCCCAACCGCGATCGCCATTGCCCCGCCCAATAGCAACGCGACCAACAACTCTTTCGCCAGTAAACGCCACCAGTCACCCGACTCAATATCGCCGGTTGCCAGCGCGCGCACCGTCAGCGTCGCCGACTGCGAACCGGCATTGCCGGCGCTCCCGATCAGCAACGGCAGAAAGAAGACAAGGGCCACGACCGCCGCAATCGTCTCTTCAAAGGCTGCAATCGCCGCCCCGGAAAAGACATTCACAAACACAAGCGCTACCAGCCAAGGCACCCGCTTTTGTACCAGCTCAATCACCGGTATCTCTAGATAACTGCCACGCAGCGGCTCGACTGCTGCGCTGCGGTGGAAGTCTTCGGTCACTTCTTCTTCGGCCACATCGATCAGGTCGTCGAACGTGACAATCCCAACCAACACCCCGTCCGAGTCAACCACCGGCAGAGCCGGCAAACTATAGCGGCGCAACGCTTCCACTGCTCGCTCGCGGTCATCAAAGGCCGACAGCACCACGTAGCTCTCGTCCATCAAGCTACGCACCGTCTGGGTCGGTTCGGCCAGAATAAAGCGGCGCAATTCAATTGCATCAAGCAGCCGCCACTGCTCATCGGTGACGTAGATGACGTCAATCGTCTCACTATCACGGCCACGCAGG
>JANWYE010000002.1:30689-32576 GCA_025057175.1 Chloroflexus sp.
GCAATTCAATTGCATCAAGCAGCCGCCACTGCTCATCGGTGACGTAGATGACGTCAATCGTCTCACTATCACGGCCACGCAGGCGAATATGCTCCAACGCGCGCGCGATTGTCCATCCCGGACGCACCGCAACATAATCGGGTGTCATCAGCCGCCCGACACTTTCTTCGGGGTAGCCGAGCAACTGGCGCGCCTCGCGCAGGTCTTTGGGGCTGAGCAGGTTGAGCAGCTTCTGCGTTACCTGTCCGGGCAGTTCTTCAAACAGTTGGGTGCGATCATCAGGGCTGAGGTTGGCAAGCAGCAAGCGCGTCTCATCCAAGCTCAGGCTGGTGAGCAACTCGTACTGATCGTCGTGTTCAAGGTAGGAAAAGACTTCGCCAGCCAGCGCGCGCGGCAGCACCCGAAAGACGAGCACCCGCTCGGCGGCAGAGAGTTCGAGCAGTAGATCGGCAATTTCAGCAGCCGGCCAGCGCGACAACTGCTCGCGCAGATCAAGCCAGCGCTGTTCGGCAATGAGCGCTTGTACCTCATCGAGGCGGGGAGTTGGAAACGTGGTCATTGTCACCCCCTGCGCATCTCGACAGCGGCATCGGGGCGACAACTGCAACGCAAACAAAATCCCCGGCGGGCTAGACCTCACCGGGGTACGTTGCAATGATTAGGCTGCAAGCCTATTCATGCCGGCGCAACAAACCGATGAGGCCGGTGGATGCGTTGATTGTGTTCGCCACACTCTGCCGCTGACCAGAATGACTACTATCCATAGCGGTTCCGTTCCTCATCGAGTATCACCGGTGCCTGATAGGCTCCATTACTATACGCCTGAAGCGGGGATTTGTCAATTGTGATATAAGGCAAAGTTGCGATCCCTCCTCCCCCGCTAGGGGGAGGAACAGAGAGGGGCAACCGGCCCCCACCCCTGCCCTCACCCGGAGGGAAAGGGAGCGCCCCACCCTAGCACTCCCACTTCAGGGACAGAGGGGAGGCTCTACGTGGCGGCAGTGATGCGCACTGGTCTGCCCTCACCCCCCCACCTCCTTTCCCCACCAAGGTGGGGAGAGGAGGAGCTACTGTACGGCGCGACCGCTGCGCACTGGTCTCAACCCCCGTCGCGCCCCTCGCCCGTGCCAACGGGAGAGGGGACGGGGGTGAGGGAACACCACCCCCACCCTATCGCACCACTAGCGGCACAAAGAGCCGATGCGGGCCGGGTGTGACCGGCACTGTTCCCTGCAACGTGATCGTGTCGCTGTTGCGGTAGACGATTGCACCGTTTCGCACTTCGACAAAGACAGTGCGTTCACCGTTGCCCTCTAGCAGCGTCCAGTTATAGGTTGATTGATATGGAAGCCATTCCGTCCAGTTAGTGCCATCATTGCTCAATCGCATCTGTTGCGCCCAGCCCGTGCCATAAATATAGAGGCTTACGTTCGGTGAGGTAGTTGTTGCCGCCTCACCGTTGATCACAACTGGGTAAGTATTCCCACGGCACCCAAAATCTTGCGCCCAGAAATGCTGATACATCGTGCTGCTTTGGTACGTATATCCGGCGCCAATCTCGCACAAGCCGGCGCGGAGAATGTTAGCGCGATGGCCATTGCTGTTCATCCAGCCATCCACAACCGATTCCGGTGTCTGATAGCCTGCTGCCAGATTTTCGGCGGCAAGCGAATAGTTGTAGCCAAAGTCGGGAAAACGTTGGCCGATGTTGCGGCCTAATCCATCAACATGCGACAGCGTATTCCGGCTTGCATTATCCTGCGTAATCCAATCGGCCGCCGCTTGGAGGTTATCGTTACGCTTCAACGGTGGTAGACCATGAGCCATCCGGATCTGATTGGTCAGTTCGATAACTCGTTGGCGAACGTCAGGCTGGGCAGCCAAAGG
>JANWYE010000002.1:32673-51178 GCA_025057175.1 Chloroflexus sp.
GGTGGTAGACCATGAGCCATCCGGATCTGATTGGTCAGTTCGATAACTCGTTGGCGAACGTCAGGCTGGGCAGCCAAAGGTGCCGGAACCGCTGGTGTAATCAGGCATAGCAGGCCGAAGATCAAGAGGAGGGCAATCGCAGTTCGTGAATGCATAGCATCCTCGCTCGGTTGAGGTATTCCGGATCACATCCCATTGTAACGAGCGCAGGATTTTGTTCCAGAGAGAAAATAGTCCTGATCCGGCCCTCACCCGCTCACCAAGCTCATCTGATCTCGCTGGGCCTACCTTCTACCCCGCCCGAAGATGGTTCATACGCTGCGACAACCCAATTGCCAGTTTTGCCTCTTGACAGCCTGTCAGTAGCAATTTTATTTAGCATCGATGATCAGATCATCGGTCATTTCGCAACTTGACAGCCTGTCAGTAGCAATTTTATGGTGCGCGGAAGGGTGCAGCGAAAGACAAGCTTTTCGTTCATTCATCCGGTCACTCTAGCTCCACTTATTGCGCAGTAAACTCGGCAATTTCGCAAGAAAGGAAGGTCTATTTTACTAGGCGCACAATATATCTATCTGGCTATGAGCATCACGAACCGTGCTCATGGGGAGTAGACAAACCAAGCATGCCTCGCTTTATCAACTATTCAGTAGTTAGAAAGGGCTACTTAGGTCTGTGAACGTTCTCAAAAACGTCTAAATAATTATAGGTATAGCCATTTTATCTTCATGGTTGCCATGGTATCGTTGGCTCGAATTGAGTAGGCGCGATGCATCGTTAGCTGCCGCAGTCCTGACCACAGTAGGGCTTGTGGTGGAGTGGGTTCGGCAAACGTTTGGCTGGGAATCGTGAAGGGAGAGCGCGCTCGTTTGCCCTAACTGATGTTACGCCACAAAATGCTTGCCAAAGATGAATGCTATCGTCTTGCCTATGATGAGCAGCTATCGCATCATTGTGATAAAGCGATTGCTTTAGCTCTGCGGCAAAACGACATACAAAACGATGCGGGCCACCGGTTCGGCGGCCCGCAATCCCTGACTGCTCTCCCCCAGAACTAGCGGAACATCAGCAACCGCAACCCGTTAAGCACCACAATGATCGTGCTGCCTTCGTGCCCAACCACGCCAAGCGGCAATGGTACGCCAATGGTCAGAGTGGTCAATACCAGCACGACTACCACCGCTAGCGCGAAGGAGATATTCTGCCACACGACGCGCTGGGTGCGGCGGCTCAAGCGCAGCGCATAGGTAATCGCGCCTAGGTCGTCGCGCATCAAGACCAAATCGGCTGTTTCGAGCGCTGCATCGGTGCCGGCGGCTCCCATCGCGATCCCTACCGTCGCCGCTGCTAACGCCGGCGCATCGTTCACGCCATCACCCACCATCGCCACCGCGCCATAGCGTTGGCGCAGTTGCTCAACGATGCGCAACTTGTCGGCCGGCAACAATCCGGCATGCACCTCATCAATTCCCAACCGGCGCGCCATCGCTTCAGCCACTCGCGGATTATCGCCGGTCAGCATCACAATCCGCTCGATCCCGGCGGCGCGCAGTTCGGCAATGCGCTGGGCCGCATCGGGCCGCTCGCGATCCATTACCGCCACCAGCCCTAACCACTGCTTGCCGCGCCGGGCCAGCAACACGCTTCCTCGGCCTTGCGCCATCAAGTCCTCGGCGCGAGCCAATAACTCCGGCGGCACAATCAGGCCGGCCTCGGCAAAGAGGCGCGGTGAACCGACCAGCGTCTCGACGCCATCCCACGTTGCCCGCACACCCATACCGGTGACAGCAGTGAACTGATCGGGTGGCGCGACCGTGATCCCGCGCTCTTCGGCGGCATGCAAAATCGCGCGCGCAATCGGATGCTCTGATGGCTGCTCGGCGCGCGCGACAATCGCGAGCAATTCAACCTCACTCACCCCGTCCACCGGCGCCAGATCGGCGAGCGTTGGCTTGCCAAAGGTCAGCGTGCCAGTCTTATCGAAGGCAATGACCCGCACCTTGCTCAGTTCTTCCAAATGCACCCCGCCCTTAAAGAGCACTCCTCGCCGCGCGCCAGCAGCAATCGCGCTCAGCAGTGAAGCCGGCACACTGATCACCAATGCGCAGGGCGAAGCCACCGTAAGCAGCACCATCCCGCGATAGAAGGTATCGGCGAAGGAAGCGCCGGTGAGCGCCGGCACAACGAGAATGAAAAGCGCCACCGCTGCGATCACGCCAATTGCGTAGCGCTGCTCAAAATACTCAAGAAAACTCTGCGAGCGGGCCTTGCGCGCCTGCGCTTCGCTTACCATCGTGATGATGCGGGCCAGTGTGCTCTCACTGGCCGGCTTCGTTACCCGCACCTCTAGCGCACCGGTCTGGTTGAGCGTGCCGGCCAGCACCGTCATGCCCGGACCCTTCTGCACCGGCATCGACTCGCCGGTCAGCGCCGACTCATCAAACGTACCGCTGCCCCGCTCGATCACGCCATCGAGCGGCACCCGATCACCGGGACGGAGCAACACCATATCACCCACTTGCACCGACTCGACCGGCAGATCCAACTCACGACCGTCGCGGCGCACCGTCACCGTATCAGGGCGCAGTTCCATCAGCGCAGTGATGGCTTGCTCGGTGCGGCGCATTGCGTATGCTTGCAACACATTGCTCAGCGAGAAGAGGAAGAGTAAAATCGCGCCCTCGGTAAACTCGCCGAGGTAGCCCGCACCTAACGCTGCCAGCACCATCAGCAGATCAACCTCGATTGACCAGTGGCGCAGCGCCGCAATAATCGCCCGCACGGCATAAAAGCCGCCAAAGAAGTACGTAGCGAGATGCACCGCCAGCGTGATCGTCTCCGGCGCGCCAGCGCCCTCCAAGATCAAACCGGTAACAATACCGATCAGCGTCAAGGCGACAAACGCCGGTTCGAGGATCTCGTCGTTGAACAGCAGCGCCAGCCGCTGCCGGGGTGCGGTATGGGAAATGGTTGTCATGACAATCTCCTCTCCGCCACCGGGTTACACAGCCGAGTTACGAATGCAGTACTTGCCGATCTTCGGGATCAAGCCGGGCAAGGAGATCATCGCCAAGCCGGGCAAAGATCCGCTGCGCGAATAGCTCCATCCAGATAAACTGGCGCGCAATCAGCACCATATTGCGGTTGGTCGTGACGGTCGCCGTCGTTGCCAGATGGCCGGAAGCGATCAGAAATTCGCGTTCATCAGCCACGACAATCAGCGTCTCGACCATGCCATGCAGCTCGGTCTCGCGTTTGGGGTGGCGCACCACCTGACCAAACGAAAAGGGCGCTTCGCCGGTGAGGATCACCCCTAGCGCCACGCCACGCGCATGCGCCGCTGCCAACGCCGAATAGAGCGCTTCGACATCAGCGTCGGTCAGCACCAGCATCAATTCACGCTCAGCGCCTTCGATCAGATCGCGCGCCGCTGCCAACGCCTCGCGCCGCCCGCTAAAGTTCCATAGCCGGTCGGTCTCTTCGTGGCGGAAAAGCGGCATCAATTGGCTACGCAACGTCTCGGCTCGCTCCCGCGCCTCGCGTTCGTAGCGGTCGAGCAGAATCGCTGGCGAGATTGGGCGATACAGGGTTGCCTTCTCTTCGACCGACTTCAGCACCGCGCCACGCGCTTCGAGCCGCCCCAACGCCTCATAGACCATCGACCGCGGCACGCCGGCCAGCTTGCTGATCTGGTACCCGGTAGCCGGATATTCGGTCAGCAACGCCAAATAGACCCGCGCTTCGTACTCGGTTAGCCCCAGCGCCGTTAGTTGTTCGAGTAGGTTCGTTTCTACCATAGTTGTTCATTTCCGAACTACTAAAAGTGTACCACGCGGCACGAGTTTCGTCAAGAGGATCTTTGCAAATACACTTCACCAACCACAGATGAAGCGATGGTGCAACGCGCCGAAGAAGGTGATCGGTTGGGTGTGCGCCGTTGGTTCCGGCAGGCGCCGCGACTGTGGTTGGCTGCGCAATGCCTCGGCGAGAAACGCGCGCAGCAGTTGCCACGCCTCACCAGCAGCGCCGCCGGCATTGATCGCTTCCATCCCGCCGACGAAGGCGTGTGGTTGGCCGGGGAAAACGGCGAAACGAGTGTCAACTCCGGCTGCGGTCAAATCCCGCTCAAGCTGCTCAACTTCCGGCAGCGGGATCGAGGCATCGGCTCCGCCGAAGATGCCCAGCACCGGCCCGCGAATCTGGCGCAGCGCCGCCGGATCAACTGCCGCCATGCCGTAGAAGATGCCAGTGGCAGCGACCGCCGGATTGTGCAACGTGTAGAGCAACGACATGCGCCCACCGTAGCAAAAGCCAATCACCGCAATCCGGTCGGCGACCACATCGGGCCGCGCAGCGAGCCATGCAAAGACCGCATCGAGATCGGCTTGCACCTGTGCCGGTGGCGTCGTTGAAACTTGATAAATGGCGCGCGGGATCCACGTCGTGCTGGCGCCGCGAAAGGTGTCAGGGGCTACAACCACATAACCATCGGCGGCGAGCGCCGTCGCTTTTTCGATGATGTCGGGTCGTAATCCCCACCATTCGTGGATCATGATCACGGCCGGATGCGGGCCGGGGGTGGCCGGTTCAGCGACAAATGCGCGAATTGGCCCAGCCGGGCCGGGGATCGAGGTATTGGTCAGCTCCGCGACCCGCCCCGCGCCAATCAATGCATCGAGCGGGATGCTCAATGCCAAACCTACAATTGCAACCACGATCACCATCGCGATCCAGCCAAGTATCCGTTTCAATCGTCGCACATGCCACCTCAATCGTGTTCGCTGATACGATACGCGCCGCAGCAGGCGCAGAGGAATGCAAAAAGATTGCCTTTACGCTCTCTCACACAATCTATGCACACGCCTCACATTGACAGCTTGCCGGCAATCGAGTATACTTTGGGGCGGAATGACTCCGTAGCTCAATTGGATAGAGCGTCAGCCTCCGGAGCTGAAGGTTGGTGGTTCGAGCCCACTCGGAGTCGCCAACACGATACCCGCCCATCAGGGCGGGTTTTTTTATTCCTTCGAGATAATGGCGCCGGCAGCCATAGCGGCGCGATGGCCCTACTATGTCCCTACAACGTCCCGGTCAAGATCACCTCAACTTCACCCGGCACAGCATCGGTGGCCGGCTCAACCGTCACCATTACCTCGGTGAAGGCATTGACTTCTCGTGGCGCATTGACCACCAACGTCGCCAGACCGGCCGCGTCAACGTGGAAGGTGCCGGCGGCAATCCGTTGCGCGCCATCGCTCAGCCAGAAGCGGTAGACCCGATCGGGTTGCAACGGTGGCAAACCGCTAAACACCACCACAGCTTGCGACTCGCCGGGATACATGTACATCTCGCCGCGCGCCGTGAGATCGGCCCGGGTCGGGCGCAACTCACGGGTGGCAACACCGGGAGCGCTGACAAACGACACCAACAGCCGTTCGTGGGCAACCTGCTCGTTCAAGCGCGCGATCTGCTGCTCAGAGCGAGCTAATTGGGCAGCCAACTGCGCCTGCTGCGCCTCATTTGCAGCTACCGCCTGTCGCAAATCGGTCACTGCCGCCAACAGTTGCCGGTTCGTCTCAGACAACGCCGCCACCTGACCTTGCAGCGACAAAGTCAATCCGCCAAAGAATACCACCACCACTGCTAGCATAGCGAGCATCGCCGGAGCTAGCCAGCCGGCGCGGCGAGCCGGCGCCGGGAGGGGTGCTGGCGCGCGTTGAGCCTGATCGGCGGCAATCCGCTCCAGCAAGCGCGCGCGTACATGGGCCGGCGGTGTCGCTGGCGGCGCTGCGTATGGCAACAGCGCTACCGTCTCACGCAGTTGTTGCAACTCAGCGCGCGCAGTGGGCGAACTGGCCAAGAGCTGCTCTAGCGCTGAGAGATCAGACGGATCAAGGCTGCCAAGCGCAGCGGCTGCAAGGAGAGATTGTTCGTGCTCTTGGTCAGAATGATGCATTGCGAGCGACCCTTCTAGTGGTCGTGGACATCTATTCCGTAGTGAAGCAAGGCCTGCTTCAATTTTTGCAATCCTAGCCGGATGCGGGTTTTGATCGTCCCTAGCGGGCTTTGGAGATGATCGGCAATCTCACGCTGCGACAACCCGCTAAAATAGGCCAATTCGATCACTTCACGCTGATCGGCCGGCAGATCGGCCAAGGCGTTGGTGATGAGCCGGCGCCGCTCGATTTCAATCGTTGATTGTTCCACATTTTGCTGCTGATCGGGCAAAGCTGCCAGCAGATCTTCATGATTGCCAGTCGCTATTGGCCGCACCTGCCGCCGCCGCAACTCATCAATGCAGAGATTCCGAGCAATGCCGAACATCCATGGCAGAAAAGCGCTATTAGCCTGAAAAGTCGCTGCTCGTTTCCAAATCCGCCAAAATGTCTCTTGCACAACTTCTTCCGCTGGTTCAGCAGCGCCTAACATCCTCAGCGCAAGGCCATACACCACTCGCGCATGCCGATCGTAAAGCTGCGCTAACGCTGCGCTGTCGCCCGAAGCGACCAGTTCCATCAATGCTTCATCACTCAACCGGGCCAAACGGGCCGCATCATGCGGTTGGGCCACAGCCAACCCCTCATTACTTGTACGCGCATTACACTAAATCGGATGCCTCTCAATCCTGTGATGCGCGCAACTTTCTCGCTACACATTATACACAGTGCAAACTGTTTGGGTAAAATCGTCCCTGCGGGCCATTTACCTGTGCGATATAACTGTAAATATGGTACAGTTATATTGAATAGAGCTATCCGCTTGACAGCCGTAACGAATATGTTATAGTTCAGATTGTGGCGAATATCACAAGGTGAAGATATATCACCTGTTTTTCTGGCAAGGCGCGCCACAATCGCCGGATCGTCGTCGCCTCCGGCGCCAGACCGGCTCGGCGATCCTAGGAAGGAACAGCCGCATGGCCGGCTACCAACCGCAACTGAATCCGTCGGGACCGGTTTCGTTACCCGAGACGCGCATACCAACGACTAATGGCCATCATACCGTCGCCGAATTGCCGCCTCAAACCGCTGGCGGTCTGGCTGGCATCTTTCATCGTGCCAACATCTTAGCCGATCTTGGCGCGATTGAGCAACGCCTGCTCGAACGCACCCATTCACGGGTTGCGGTCATCAGCGCCGCCGGCGCGCACACGGTTCGTTCCGGCGGCAAACGGCTGCGCGCCGCGCTGGCCGTGCTGGCCGCCCGCCTCGGTCACTATCACCTCGAGCGCGTGTTGCATCCGGCTGCTGCCGCTGAATTGATCCACGCCGCTTCCCTTGTGCATGACGATCTCGTGGATCAAGCCAACCGCCGCCGGGGCCAAATTACCGTTCATGCCCGCTGGGATAACGACGTCGCCTTGATGGTCGGTGATTATTTCTTTGCTCTCGCCGCCGCCGAGATGGCGCTTAGCCCTGACCCGCGCATCATTACCTTTTACGCTGAAGCAGTGCAAACCATTTGCGAGGGTGAATTGAGTCCGGTGACGGTTGCCGAGCCATTCGATCGCGCCTTGCGCCAGTATCTCTACAAGACTGGCGCGAAAACGGCGGTTCTATTTGAAGCGGCTTGCAAGGCCGGTATGGTCGCCGGTGGCGGCAGCGACGAGCAGATCGCTGCGCTTGGCCGCTATGGCTACGATCTGGGGATGGCCTTCCAAATTGTCGATGACGTGCTCGATTTTATCGGCGATGAGCGGATTCTGGGCAAGCCCGCCGGCAATGATCTGCGCCAAGGCACGATTACCCTGCCGCTGATTTATGCCACTGCCGCCTCACCTAGCCCATTGTTGCGTGAAGTGCTAGCCCATACCCCGCCGGCAGATGAGTTGGTTGCCGAGGTGATTCGTGAGGTGATCGCTGTAGGTGGCGTGGCTGCTGCTCAGACCGAGGCCGAGCGCTATGTCGAGCAGGCGATTGCGCATCTCAATATCTTCCCGCCTAGCCCGGCCCGGCAGGCGCTGATCGAGATTGCCCGCTTTGTGATCGAGCGCACGGTGTAACCTAGGCGCGAGGCAAGCGTCGCTTACCCTCGCCGCAACGCATATTGCACGCCGTCGCGCAGGTCGGCGCGGGTGATAATCGCGCTCAGATCAACTCCTAGCGCCACCAGTGTTTGCGCTACATCGGGGCGAATGCCTGTCATCACAAGCTGCGCCCCCAGCAAACGCACCGATGTGGCGCATTGCAAGATAGCATGCGCCACCTGTGTATCAATCACCGGCACGCCGGTTACATCAAGCACCACAAAGCGCGCCTGTCGCTGCTGTACAGCTTGCAACAACGACTCGATCAACATCGCTGCGCGGGCACTATCAAACGCACCCACCATTGGCGCTAGCAACACTCGTGGCCCTACTTCCAGCAGCGGTGTTGAAAGCTCGGCCAGCAACGCTGCTTGCGCCGCGATCACCTCTTCGCGAATCGCTATCTGCCGGCGCAGCTCTTCGGCCTGCTTGATGTCACTGATGTCGATCCGTAATCCCACTGCGCCACCATCGGCTGTTCGGCGCTCGACAATCCGGATCCAGCGTCCATCAGCAAGACGCTGTTCAATCGGCGCAAGTTCGGCGTGCAGCCGTAACCGCTCTGCTACCCACTCATCTACCCGCCCGATCGCTTCAGCATACTGCCCGCGCTCAGCGCCAATACGGATAAACTCCGCAAACGGGCGGCCCGGAGTGATCAGATCGGCGCTGATGGCGTACAATTCGCGGTAACGCCGGTTGCAAAAGACAATTCGGTCATCGGCATCGAGCAGCAGAAAGCCCTCTTCCAAACTGTCGAGCGCGCTTAACATCGCTTCCAACCGCTGTTCGGCTGCGCGTTGCGCCGCCAATAGCGCCGTCACCTCGACCATCTGCGCCATTAGAGCGCCTTCACAACGCCGGATCGCCACCTGCATGTGCCGTGACCGATCGCAACGCAACGGCGCCGCTAATTGCAATGGTGGATCATCAGGCGCAAGCATGGCTACCCAAGCGCGGACAGCCGACACTTCATGTTCTTCCCAAGCTAAGACGTTTGCGCAAGCGGCGAGGAGATCTGTTGGCGGATCGGCTTCGTGACTTAACGCCAACCACAGATCATTGCACTGCACTGGCCCGCCATCGGGCGCATACGCAGCCGGCAACGGCAGCAAGTCTAACATAGCGCGGTTCTCGTTGTTCATAGGAAGCAATCTATGCAGCCGTGGTAAGCCTCTGCATTATAACGCAGCTTACGACCATTCGGCGTACTGATCGGCGATAGATTCCACTCGCGGCAAACCGGTGAAGTGTGGTATAACCATCATGAGGTGTGCAAAATCTTTGCAAATGGCGAACAGGAGTGACTCATGACTCTTACTGGCATGCATGCATTAGTGACCGGCGGCGGGCGCGGGTTGGGGCGGGCCAGCGCATTGGCATTGGCACGGGCTGGCGCCTCAGTCTCTGTCCTCGCTCGTAGCGCCGATGAAGTGGCCGAAACGGTCTGGCTGATTGAAGAGAGCGGGCAGACGGCTCAAGGTTTAACCGCCGATGTGCGTGAGAGCAGCCAACTCGAAGCTGCGGTTGCCCAAGCGCGCGCTCGTTTCGGTCCCATCCGAATCTTGGTCGCAGCCGCTGGCATCGGCTTGCGCGCGCCGATCTACGAGACCAGCGAAGCGCAGTGGGATGCAGTTATAGACACGTTGCTCAAAGGGGTTTTCCTTAGCGCACAAGCTGTCATTCCCCACATGATCGAAGCCGGTGGCGGCAACATTATCATTATTGGCGCACCCCTCGAGCGTATCGCTGTGCCCGGCTTCGCTGCCTACTATGCCGCCAAAGCCGGCGTTGACGGCTTGGCGCGGGTGATGGCAAAGGATCTACGCCGCTTTGGGATCAATGTCAATATTGTCCACCCCGGTGGCTTTGCCGATACATACATGGTGCGCACCACTGTCCCTGAAGTTCGCACCGGGTTGCTCAGCCCTGATGAAATTGGCCCGGCGGTGGTCGAACTCGCCGCCCTGCCTCCGCGCAGCCAGACTGGTCAGACCATTGATGCGCACGCTCGTAAATTGGCGCAAAATTAGTCTGTTCAAGGTCTTGACAAAGTCTGTGCAAAGATCGAAAATATACACATCCGAAATCTTTGAGGAGGCGTATATCTAGACAGAAAACAATCGACGCCACTCGAAGAGACAGCATCCGCGCTGTTGCCGCCAGCCGGAGACAAGGAGTACTGCCGTGAAAGCCTTCCCTCAGAATCACCTAGCCGACAGTGAAATCGAACCGGAAGAGTCCGCTGAGACCACCGAACTCGATGCTGAGTGGGACGGCGACGTTGAACTTGTCGCTGAGGACGAGGAGATGATCGAGCCGATCGAAGACCTCAGCGACGAGAGCGACTTTGAGCCAGTTGAAGATTCGGTGCAACTTTACCTGCAAGAGATCGGGCAAGTGCCACTCTTGACCGCTGAGGAAGAGGTCGAGTTGGCCCGGCAGTACAGTCGCGGCAAAGAGGCGCGCCAGCGGCTGCGCAATGAGCAATATGCCAACAACCGGGAACGGATGCGGCTGGAGATGGAAGTGGCGCGCGGCGAAGAGGCTCGCCGTCGCTTGATTCAAGCCAACTTGCGGCTAGTGGTGAGCGTGGCCAAGAAGTATATCGGCAGCCCGATGGCGTTCATGGATCTGGTGCAAGAGGGCAATATTGGCCTCATGCGCGCCGTCGAGAAGTTTGATTATACGAAGGGCAACCGTTTCAGCACCTATGCTACGTGGTGGATCCGGCAAGCGGTTACCCGCGCTATCGCTGAGCAGAGCCGCCTGATCCGGCTGCCCGTTCACCTCAGCGAGTCAATCGTTCACTTGCGCCGCGCTATCTACCGGCTTGAGCAGGAGCTTGAGCGCGAGCCAACCGCTGAAGAGTTGGCCCATGCGCTCAACATGAGCTTGCGAAAAGTGAAGCGGCTGCTGCGCGCTTCTACCCAGCCTATCTCGCTCGAACAGCCGCTCAACAATGAGCAAGAAGGCCGCGTGAGCGAGACGCTGGCTGACGAGACGGCAGCTTCGCCAGTGGAGATCGCTGAGCAGAACATGCTACAGGCCGAGATCAATGCAGCGCTCAACGAATTGCCCGAACGCGAGCGCAAGATTTTGCAGTTGCGCTATGGTTTGCTCGATGGCCAGCGCCGCACACTCGAAGAGGTTGGCGCGACGTTCGGTATCACCCGCGAGCGCACCCGCCAGATCGAGGCTGAAGCCCTGCGCCGCCTGCGCCATCCCAGCGTTGGCCATCGCTTGTATGGGTATCTTGATTGATGCAGCACAGGCAGGTAGAGGTTGGTTAGCGCCTTGCCCCTATCTGCCTGCTCTTTACGTATAACTTGCTTGCTCTCTCTCCGCCAATGGCTCCCGCCCGTAGAGCGCCGTCAAGTAGGCTAAATGGTGCGCTTGATCGATATTGAGCTGGTCGGGTCGCATCCGCCACGCCCAGTTGCCTTCCGCCCTTCCCGGCAGATTGAGCCGCGCCCACGAACCAAGCCCCAATACGTCTTGCATTGGAATGATTGCGGTGTCGGCCACCGACATCAATGCTGCCCGAATGAAATCCCACGCAATGGTTTCATCGCGCGCGCCGAGATAATTGCGCACATGTTGGCGCGTGTACTCATCGAGCGTTGACCACCAACCCACGGTGGTGTCGTTGTCGTGGGTGCCGGTATAGACCACTAAATCGCGGGTGTAGTTGTGTGGCAGGTAGTTGCTGGTTGCATCGCCGCCCCACGCAAACTGCAACACCGCCATACCCGGAAAACCGAGCTGCCGGCGCAGTTCGTCAACATCGGGTGTGATCAGACCTAAATCCTCGGCAATGATCGGCACTGGCCCTAACTGCGCGCGCACCGCCTCGAACAACGCCGCGCCGGGGCCGGGAACCCAACGGCCTTCCATCGCCGTTGCTGCCTGCGCCGGCACTTCCCAATAGGCGGCAAAGCCGCGGAAGTGATCGATCCGCACAATATCGACGAGGCGCAACAAAATGCGAAATCGCTCGATCCACCAGTCGTAACCGCGCTGGGCCAGCACATCCCACCGATAGAGCGGATTGCCCCAGCGCTGGCCGGTTGGGCTAAAGTAATCTGGCGGCACGCCGGCCACCACCGTTGGATTGCCGTCGGCGTCAAGGTGAAAGATCTCAGGATTGGCCCATACGTCGGCGCTATCAAGCGCGACAAAGATCGGCAAGTCACCGATAATCTGCACCCCGCGTTCATTCGCGTACTGGCGCAATGCATCCCACTGCGTGAAGAAGACCCACTGCAAGAATTGCTGAAAGCGCACCCGATCGGCCAATTGCCGGCGCGCCGCAGCTAACGCCGCCGGATCGCGCCGGGCCAGCCCCCGCTCCCAGCGATTCCACGGCTCGCCGCGATATGCTTCTTTCAGCGCAGCAAAGAGAGCAAAGGTATCGAGCCACGCTTGTTGCTCGGCGCAAAAGTGTTCAAAAGCTGCGCGTTGCTGAGGGTCAGCGTGGTTGTTGAAGCGGGCAAAGGCCCATTCCAGCCGCGCTAGTTTCCACGGAATGACCGCACCGTAATCAATCCAGTCCCCATGCGCTCCCGGCGCGCCGTACAATGCGCTCTCATCAAGCCATCCTCGGCGCACTAACTGTTCGAGCGAGATAAGTAATGGATTGCCGGCTAACGCCGAGAGACCAGCATACGGCGAATCACCATAACTCGTCGGCCCTAGCGGCATAATCTGCCACCGCCGCTGTTTCGCAGTTACTAACCAGTCAACAAAGCGATAGGCTGCATCGCCGATATCGCCAATCCCGCCGGCCCCCGGCAGCGCCGAAGGATGCAGCAGAATGCCACTGACCCGCCGATCATACATAGCCCCACCTCGCAAACGCGCAATGTTCAATATTTCGTTGTATACGCAATTATAACACAGGAAACAAATTGCGCTACACGACCATGGGGCAGACCAGCGTCCGTTCACAAAATCCGCTTGCCCAACGCCGACAACGCCAATTCAACGGCTAGCTCGGCAGTGGCATTGCGCTCATCGAGAATGGGGTTGACTTCAACAATATCGAGGCTCCGCAATCCATCACTCTCGGCGATCAACTCCATTGCTAGATGGGCTTCGCGCGCCGAGATGCCGCCGCTTACCGGCGTGCCAACGCCGGGAGCTTCACGGGGATCAAGCACATCGAGGTCAAAGCTAAGGTGAAAGCCGTCCGTGCCTCTGGTCGCAATGGTCAGGGCTTGCTCCATCACTGCCGCCATCCCGCGCCGGTCGATCTCGTGCATCGTAAAGACCGTCACCGCCGAAGCGCGCAACGCTTCCCGCTCAAGCGGGTCGAGATCGCGCGCGGCGATCAGCACGACACGCGCCGGGTCAAATGCCGGCACCCGCCCTGCCAGCCCGGTCAACAGTGGATGGCCGCGCCCAGTCAGCGCCGCCAATGGCATGCCGTGGATATTGCCGCTCGGCGTGGTGTGTTCATCATTAAAATCGGCATGCGCGTCAATCCAGATCAAGCCAAGGCGGCGACCACGCGCGCTGCCACTAGCCGAACCGATAGCGAGACTATGATCACCGCCAAGTATCAGCGGCAACATTGCCTGTTCAACAATGTCACTGACTAGTTCAGCTAGTCTTTGACACACATCAGCAATTGGCTCAAGGTAGCGCAGACGAGCATCCGGCGGCGGCAGCGGCGTCGTCTCAACCATTGGCGTGACCAGATTGCCGAAATCAAACACCTGATGGCCAAGATCACTGAGCCGGCGGCTGAGGCCAGCGTAGCGAATCGCGCTCGGCCCCATGTCAACCCCGCGCCGCCCTGCGCCCAGATCGATTGGCACTCCTAGCACTGCAATCCGCAATCCGGTGGTCATGAGGTGGCCGGCTCCTCTTGCTCGTTCGTCGCTAGTGGCAATGTCTCTGGCGGCCCAAAGAAGACCTCGAGCACCCCATTGCGAAAGTAGGCCCGCCGCGCCGGACGTTCGGCCAGTGTCGTTGGCAGCAGCATATCGCGGCGGAAGTTACCGATCTCAATAAACAATTCGTCGCCGCGCTTGGTCATCGAAACCTTGCCGATCTCGACGTGCGGCAACGGCAAGCGCAAAACGTATTCGTCGCCTTGCTTGACAATCTCTTGCGTTTTGCCGATAAAATGCACCTTGACCGGATCATCGTCGCCAAACAATTGCTGCCCCACCATTGACAAATCTTTGATCCCGGCCAGATCGCGCGCATAGTACGGACTTTCCCAGATTGGCAGCGGACGGAAGAGATCATAGACCATCTGGCGGTAGCCCTGCTGGATGCGGGCTAATTCTTTCATAAACTCGCCCTCGACCTGATCGACCGGCAGTACCCGGTTGAGCACTACGCCATCCACCGGATAGCCAAATAGCGCCAGATAGGTCGAAGCGCGCTGCGCCTCTTTGATAACCATTCGCTCAGGGTTGACCACCAGCCGGTACGAACTGATCTGGGGATCGGTCAGCGTCGCGCGCAACGCTTCTACACCCTTGGTCAGGCGTTCGAGCTTGGCAAAAACGTCGGTTGCCGGCACTAACTGCTTGACAAGAGGACGGGCAACTTTCAGCGTGGTTGGTTCCCAATCCATCACCCGCGCTGCATACCACTGAAACGTCTCCGGCATCGTCAGCAAACGAACCGTTTCGCCGGTAGGCGCAGCATCAACGATCACCACATCAAAATTGCCCTCGCGCGCCTGCCGCCGAATATGGAGCAAGCTGACCACCTCTTCCATGCCGGGAATAATCGCCAGTTCTTCAGCGGCGACTTCATCAACCCCGCGCCGGCGCAAGAGATTGCTCAAATAGACGCGCAATTCGCCCCAGTGCTGGCGCACCTCATCGAGCACGTTGATTTCTTGTCCCCACAACCGTTCGCCAATCTGGGTTGGCAGTGAACCCAGCGGGGTATCAAGCGCATCGGCCAAGCTATGCGCCACATCGGTGCTCACGACCAGCGTGCGATAGCCCAACTCAGCAGCCCGCACCGCCGTCGCCGCCGAGGTCGTGGTCTTGCCGACGCCGCCTTTGCCAAGATAGAGGATCAGCCGCATTGATGCATCCTTTGTCTGTGTGTCGCCGAGAAATAGTCGCTCATCTCGCTGATGCGACGCCGCATCAATTGTATATGTTGCAATTCGGCCCGTCAATAAGCTATGGTACACTACCTACGATGATACCTGATCATCGCTGCTACATCAAGGTGTAAGGATTACCAGTGCTTTCTGATCTCTTTCTTATTCGTCATGGGCAACCGGCGCATAATCCGTCCATCCCTTACCAATTGCCGCCGGGGCCTGATCTGTCCGAACGTGGCCGTATGGAAGCGCGGCAAGTCGCTGCGTTTTTGGCCGATAAGGGCATTGAAATGCTTTTCGTGTCGCCATTTGCCCGCACTACCCAGACAGCCGAGGTATTGGTTGATGCGTTAGGCTTGCCGGTCACCTTTACGACGCTGGTGCAAGAACACGCGCCGAGCGAGCCGTTTGATCACGTGCGCGCGCGAGTGCGCGAATTGCTGGCCGGTTTGGCTGACTCACCGTACCAACGGGTTGGTATCGTCACCCATGGCTCGCCTATCCGCGCGTTCTTGCTCGAGCTGAGCCACGACCAGATTGATTTGCGCGGGCACGTTTATCAAGGCGGCAATCCGGCGCCTACCTGCGGCGTGTGGCACGTGACCTTTAACCAGCATCGCGCTTGCCGGTTTGAACTGGCATTTAAGCCGGCAGGATAAACTGTAGCGCCCAAGGGCCTGTTATGGCATAGCATCACTCGTCGATCCGGCGCTTTTGCTTCATGAGGAGGGATAACGATGAACGATGCTGTCATCACCGCCTTCGCCAAGCGCCTGCGCACTGCACGCCACGTAACCGTGCTCACCGGAGCCGGCATCTCGGCTGAGAGCGGCATTCCTACCTTTCGCGATGCTCAGACCGGCCTCTGGTCGCATTTCGATCCTGAAGAACTGGCTTCACCAGCCGGCTTTGCCCGCAACCCGGCGCTGGTCTGGCGTTGGTATGCCGAACGGCGCGTCAAGGCCTGCGCCGCCCAACCTAATCCGGCCCATTATGCTCTCGCCGAACTCGCGCAGCGCGTGCCCCAGTTGACGCTCATTACCCAAAATATTGATGGCCTTCATCAACGCGCCGGCAGTCCTGATGTAATTGAGTTGCACGGTAGCCTGCACCGCGCTCGCTGTATGGCCGATGGTTCAGTGCATACCACGTGGGATTACGACGAGGAATTGCCGCTTTGCCCAGATTGTGGCGCGCTGCTGCGGCCCGATGTGGTCTGGTTCGGCGAGATGTTGCCGCGAGTGGCATTGGAAACTGCGTGGGCAGCCGCCCTTGATTGTGATGTTTTTATGTCAATTGGAACCTCAGGCGTGGTGGAGCCGGCGGCATCGTTACCGCGAGTCGCGCTTGGCCGTGACGCCACGGTGCTTATCCTTAACCTCGAACAGACAACGGCTGCCCGACCGCCACTCTTTACGATCAATGGCAAAGCCGGTGAGGTATTGCCGCAACTAGTGGCAGCGGCGTTTGGCGCATAAGCGCAATATCTGTATGCCTGCGACGTTGTTTGGCGCGCGGCAGCCAAACACAGATCGCTTACAAGGCTAACAGCGCCGCCCTCCCGCAGATTGAGCCTGCGAGAGGGCGTGGTGAGGAGGAAGGTAGCTGCTTACTGCATGGCCGTTGTCGCCGCTTGCCGGAAGGCATCAACCGCAGCGTCAATCACCTTCTGCGGATCACCACCCGCCGAGGTCACAATCGCGCGCAGCGTCTCGCCGTTGCGCAACCGCGAGCGGATGGTCGCTACGTCTAGCCCGGTCTGATCGGCTGCCGCCTGAATCAGCCATCCCAACGCGCTGCGCTCGGCCGCTTTTGCCGCGCGCTCAGCCAGTTGCGTCCCTAACGTGGTGTCGTTCACCAATGTGGTCGCTCGCTCGCGAATCGTTGCCAACATCTGATCGGCCTCGGCCTGCGTTAAGCGCCCGTTGCTTACCGCGCGATCCAGCCGGGTCTTGGCCGCATCCACGACCGCTTGCACCAGCGCATCGCCGCTGCTGCCATGGGCGGCGGCAATCTGTGCCAAACTGCGCCCATTTTGCAGCTCAGTGCGGATGGTCGCTACATCTAGCCCGGTCAGCGTGCTCAGCGTGCGCACCAGATAGGCGGCGCTGATGGCACCCATCCCGCGCCAGCCGCCCCCGCCACGCCCGTTCGCTAATGCGACCGCCGCTGTATCAGGCGCTACGACCTGCGCTGCGCTCACTAGCGCCGGCTGGCTCCACAACAATGCCAGTGCCAATGCTACCCCGGCAAAGCCACTGAACAAGGTTCGCTTCATAGGGTCTCCTCCGTTCTGTCGTTGTGCTGCGACGTCGCGCCGGATCAACCGGCTTCACCCTCAATCTAGCATCCAACTTTGAAGAAGTTATGAAATGGCGGCGAGTAGATTATGGAGATAGCCGCAACAATACTGGGGCAGCAACGTCATACAGACAGGTATCACGTAGTGACATTGACCACAAAGGAGGATGACGATGGCAACCACTCGCTTAACGCGCAGCGCCACCGACAGCATGATTGGCGGCGTGTGCGGCGGTCTCGCCCGCTACTTCGGCATTGACAGCACCATTGTCCGGCTGGTGTTCGTGTTGGCGGTGCTCAGCGGCCTCAGCCCGTTGATTTATATCGTGCTCTGGATCATTATGCCGAAAGAGGAATTGTCACTCCCGACGCCACCGGCCCAAGATCCAACCGGTGAGTGGAAGTATGATCCGTACACTGGGCAACGGATACGGTAATAGCCTCGCGTAAGGGCGGGTAGGGATGGGTTCCACTCACCCATACCCGCCTAATCATTGACGCACTGGCGCCTCCATCGTATGATTCTCACACCAACGTCCACGACCTATTCTGTTTGATTATGACTCTGCCAACCACTGTTGTTCATCTGATCACAACTGCGCTGAGCCATCCGATCGAGCAGGTTGAGCTACTAGGCGGCAGTTTTGGCGCGCGCCTCGCCCGCGTGACTGTTGGCGGGCAACGCTTTGCGCTCAAGTGGGCCGCCAGCGGGCCAGCGGCAGCCATGGTCGCCGCCGAAGCGCACGGCTTGCGCGCGCTCGCCGCCACCAACACGATCCGCATTCCCACAGTGGTGTTTGCGTGTGAAGCGAATGGAAACCAACCGGCGATAGTGCTCAGTGAATGGATTGAAAACGATGGCCACCCGCCCGATCAGGCCCGGCTCGGCGAGCAGCTTGCCGCGTTGCACCGCTGCACCGGTACAGCCTACGGCCTTGATCGCGATAACTTCATCGGCGGCACCCCCCAATGCAACGGCTGGCTAGATGACTGGATCGCGTTTTTTCGCGACCGGCGTTTGTTGCCGCAGATTGAACTAGCAGGCCAGAACGGGCTATTGCCTCCGCGCCGCCGGCAGGCGCTGGAACGGGTAGTCA